>JAZDHK010000028.1:0-65833 GCA_043806035.1 archaeon | reverse complement strand
CACTACACGGTGTGCGGTAAACTGAGGTTGAGATGGACAAACAGATAATCACCAAACTCAAGAAGACATTCGAGGATTGCGCACAAGAGGCTGATGGAATTGAATTCTGGTTTGCAAGAGATTTGCAAGTGCTGCTCGGTTATGCTCAGTGGAGGAATTTTCTGGCCACTATTGAGAAAGCTAAAGAATCTTGCAAGAATGCAGGGCAACGTATGGATGACCATTTTGCTGGCGTTAGCAAAAAGGTCAAGATAGGCTCTGATGCTGAAAGGGAAATAGACGACATCATGCTTACGAGATATGCATGTTATCTGATCGCCCAGAATGGCGACCCCAGGAAAGAAGAGATAGCATTTGCTCAAAGCTATTTTGCTATCCAGACCAGAAAGCAGGAGTTGATAGAGCAACGAATAGCATTACAGGAAAGAATGCACGTAATCCTACGTGAACTTCCGTGCAGGGCTCATTTTCTTCCTGCAGACTTCTGTAGTTACGCCTTCGATGTTCCTGAACATGGTGTCCCAGATGTCTTCTCCTTCCACTCGCTGGCGCATGGAGTCGTTGAGATTGAAGAAACTCACGTAACTGCCCATGGCTGCTGCCGCGTTCTCGACTCTGCGATTTCCGTTGGCGTCGATGCTGACTGCGGGAACGGCTGCCGTCTTTGAGAGATGGTTGAGCACGTCGACGAAGTGTATTCTTTTTTGGTAGAGCACTGCTGCTAAAACATCATGCTTGAATGCCTGTTCTCTGCCGCCAGTCGCGATAAGTAAGTCGAGTGTCTTGATGTACTTGTCTGCATAGTCGTCGCTGCTCTCTGCGCAGTATACGGGGATGTTGTCGTCGTTGACGTAGAGCATGAATCTTGGGCAGGAAAATCCGAGCGGGGTTATGTTGTATTCGTCGGCGACTTGCTGTATGGACTTGTCTATGCCCATATCTGATGCGCCGTGGATGAGTTTGAGCTGTGCTCCGGTGAATTTCGTCTTGAGATGCTTTATGGCGTGACTGAGCAAGGCTCTGCATGCTTCCTCGTATGCCCCTTCTTGGTCGATGCCCCACTTGTTGAGCTGGTCTTTACTCAGTCGAGAGTAGCCGTTCATGCTGAGCACGAAATTATCAGGGTGAGCGATGTGTTCCGAGATTGCCTTGTCGTATTCGGACGGGAGATAGATCTGTTTTTGCGAGAATGCTTTCTGGTAGACTCTGTTTGGCTCAGGATCGGATGGGTTGAGGCAGGTAACGCCAGGCACGTCCTTGCTCCAGGTTTCGCCAAGAACGGTGACGAGCGTTGTGCCGTTGGGTTGACGTTCTATTGTTCCGTTTGCGTCCATGCTTTGTGGAGAGCGTCTTCATTTATAAACTTTACTATTATAACTACTATTGAGTGATTAATTTATAATCATGCGGCCGGGAATACTTGCGGGTTGAGTAGCAGCAAAACCCGCAGTTGAAAGGCCGCAGTTGTTAACTCGAGGTATGAAATTGACAAGACCCAAACTCGTCGAGACCCTCTGCATGCTGAATAATGGCGCTTCCAAGTACCAAGCCCGCAAGATTGCAGGCGTAAGCAAGCAGAGGGTCTATCAGGTGTGGAACGCATATCAGCACTCAGGAGAACCGTCCGAAATCGGGTGGAAAGTAGGTCGCCCAAAGCGACCTATACTCGACGAAGAACGAGATCTTGTCAAAAGCGCATACTTGCGCTATCGCGTAAGCGCTGACGCGCTAGAACGCCTCATCAAAAGGGACACTGGCAAACACGTCCCGCACAATCACATACAGCGCATCTTGCTCGAGCTAGGGTTTGCCGAGCAAGGCAAACCTGGCGTGAAACGCAAGATCAAATGGAATTGGTACGAGCGTCAGCACAGCTTGACTGCTGTGCATATTGACTGGCACCAGCGCCCGAATGCTGGACGATGATGCTGTGCCATCATTGATGACGCAAGCAGGATGCTGCTAGTGGCCCTTGAAGAGGACAGCCCTTCAGGCGAGGTTACATTGCGAGCTATGCTCCAAGCATACACCTACGGGCACATTAAGCAGTGCATCAGTGATCATGGCTCTCAATTTACCTCGAACAACGACGGTGAAAGTAAGTTCGTAGCACTGCTGGATGCTCATGGCACCCAGCAAATTCTTGCTCGAATCAAACATCCGCAGACCAATGGCAAAGTCGAGAAGTGGTTTGACACCTATGAGAACCTCCGAGATGCGTTCACCACTCTTAAGGATTTTCTTGACTGGTACAACAATATCAGGCCACACCGCAGCCTGAACTGGGCAGTCCTCGAGACGCCCAGTCAGGCATTCGAACGCAAGAAAAAGGCAGAGGTTTAAATATGACAAAGCAAAAAACAACAGCGAGGTCAAATAATGTCAGGATAACACATAGAGTGTGCATTGCATTCACCACTAGTTCATCTAATCAAACCTTTTATAAATGAAAACAGAAATTAATCAAAACACATATAAAAGTTTGGAATAAAATCGAAAGTTATTTAAATAGTTTTATCTTTATCATTCTTATGATATCCGACCAAGAGCTTCTAATCATTCTAAAGGAATGGAATCTGTGGGAGCATGACCTAGAAACAGGAATAGATCGCTCAGCATATGTCCAGCAGATCTCACCATTAATCACTCGAAAAGAAGTGCTTATACTCAAAGGGATTCGGCGCTCAGGCAAATCGACAATCATGCGCCAGCTGATGAAACGACTAGTCCAGCAAAACGTAAGAAAAGAACAGATTATCTACTTGAACCTTGAAGACTACCGCCTAAAAGATTCTCTCAATCTAAAGCTACTTGAGAGAGTTCTTGAGGTCCATGAAGAGAACTTTCATTCTCAAGGGAAAATTTTTTTCTTCATCGATGAAATTCAACTCCTGCCAGAATGGGAGCGCTTCATCAGAACGAAGTATGACCAACAGACAGCCATCAAGTTTATCATCTCAGGATCAAACGCGTCCCTTCTTTCACAGGATCTTTCAACCCTGCTCACCGGGAGAAATCTCACCATCGAAATCAGGCCACTGAATTACCTCGAATATAAGACCTTCACATTAGAACCGCACGTAGAGGAGTATCTTTCATTTGGTGGATTTCCCGAAGTAGTTCTGGAAAAAGACATTTCCAAAAAAAAGCGGATTCTGCAGCAATATTTTGATGATACAATCTATAAAGACATCATCAACCGGCACAGCATCCGTAATGTCCAAGAGTTCCTCAAGCTTGCGAAATTCATCATCGAGAACTGCGGCACACCATTTAGCATCAACAAGCTCTCAGACGCTATAGGAATCGATAACAAGACAGTTGATTTGTATCTCAGCTACTTGGTAGAAGCATATGTCATTCTCCGGGTCGATCATTTTTCCTATTCTCTAAAAAAACGTTTCGACAAAGCAACCCAACCAAAATATTACATTGCAGACAACGGCTTTATGCAACTCTCTAGCAATTTTTCAAAGAACGAAGGGAAACGATTCGAGAACGCCATAGCTATTACGATAAGCGGTGCCCATAAACAGATCATGTATTGGCGCGAGAACAGCGAAGTCGATTTTGTATTCGACAAACAAGCGGTGAACGCGACAATTGCAAAAGAGATTCCTGAACGGGAATATGACGGATTGCGAGAATTCAAGAAAAAACACAGGCAATTCATGCTCAAACTGGTAACGACGACAAAAACGTACGATAGTCCAGAAGATATTATTGCACAAACATTTGAAGAATTCTCCACGAATAGTCTCCCAGGAATTGCGTGAAGGCGTTAGCAACCCACACGAAAGTGTTGGTTTATATTCATTTGCCTAAGAGCCCTACTTTTCAATACGTTTAAAAACATGCAGATTTCAGAGAATGCATGCGCACCAAAACCATCTGCACGATAGGGCCCGCAAGCGACACTCCAGAGATTATTGAAAACTTGGCGAAACTTGGCATGGACGTTGTTAGGTTGAACTTCAGCCACGGAACGCACGACGATCATCTCAAGAAGATACTTCTGATCAAGGAACTCAACAAGAAGCTGGACATCCCCTTGGCCATCCTGCAGGACATCCAAGGCCCGCTCATCAGGCTCGGCATTTTTTCAGAGAAGAAAACGCTCGTTCGAGGCCAACAGATCGTACTCACTACTAGGGACGTTCCTTGTGATGACAAGATCATGAGCGTCACGTACAAGAACCTCCCTTCTTCAGTGAAACCGCAGGACAGGATATACATTGCCGACGGCCTCATCGAATTACACGTCAAGGACATCAAGGATGCTGATGTCATTTGCGAAGTCATCGAAGGAGGGGAAGTCAATTCAAAGAAGAACGTCAATATCCCGCACGCCATCATCGACCTGCCCGCAATCACTGAAAAAGACAAGGAGGACGTGCTCTTCGGCATACAGCACGGTGTCGACTTCATCGCGCAAAGCTTTGTACGACAGGCGAACGACGTTCTCGTCCTGAAAGAATTCATCGCACAGAGCAACGCAGACATACCTGTCCTTGCGAAGATAGAAAGCGAGCAGGCCATTGCGAACATCGACGCCATCATTGCAGTTGCCGACGGCATCATGGTTGCACGGGGGGATTTAGGCGTGAGCCTGGAGATTGAGCAGCTGCCGCACATGCAGAAGATGATCATCAAAAAATGCAATGCAGCAGGCAAGCCCGTCATCGTCGCAACACAGATGCTCGAGAGCATGATCAAGAATCCTCGGCCGACGCGTGCAGAAATAACGGATATTGCCAATGCCGTCTTTGATGGGGCTGACTGTCTCATGCTGTCGGGAGAGACTGCGGCAGGCCTCTTCCCCTTGCGCGCTTTAGAAGTCATGTGCAGGATTGCAGAGCAGGCAGAGAAAGAGATGGAGTTTCATGGCTTTTCGCACGGACACAACCTGACGGTACAGCAAGCTATTGGCAGGGCGGTCTGTCAGGCTGCGCACGACGTCAATGCAAGCGCCATCATTACCTGCACGTTTTCAGGAAGTACGGCTAAAATCATTTCCCAGTACAGGCCGAAGACAACCATTTTTGCACTCACACCGAACGAGACCGAATTGCGACGCCTCAATCTGTGGTGGGGTGTGCATCCGCTCGCCATGGCCATGCCGGAAGACACGGACGATCTCATAGAAAAAGCAGTTGCCGTCATCCATCAAAAAGGGCTTGTGCAGCAGGGAAAAACAGTAATCGTCGCTGCAGGCATTCCGTTCTCTGAACAGGGCATCACGAACCTGCTGAAAGTGCACGTCGTATGAACGAAACCCTTAAATAATTGTCCTTTCTCCCTCTGCGCAGGGGGGTGGTCGTGTGGACGATCTTGTCGGAAAATATCTCACGGTTCGCGTCAAGCACTGCATGAAGGAGCAACCGCTCGTCCTCAAGGGATTGGTGATGAAGGCAGATGCGGAACGGTTGTTCATGGAAGGACAGGACTCCTACATTCCCTACGCTGGATTCAGCCAAGGCATTCTCGGCATTCAGGACATGGAAGATTTCCTGCTGTATAGCAACGAGGACGCAATCATGAACTCCTATCAGTGGAAAGGCGTTCCCGAAGCATCGCAGGCTTCCCTCCGGCAACAAGGAACACACCATGCAAAGATCGAGAAGAAAGGAAAGGAGACTGCAGACGAAGAATACATCGTGCACGCTTTGCTCAACCAGCACGTTGTTGTCAGGGAGAAACTATTCAGGCACGATCAGCTCGTGATGTGTGACGGTCTCGTTGAACGGATTGATCCATTGCAGAGCATTTCCTTAAAGTGTGATGCGCGAGTAACGTTTGGCATTCCCTTCCTCTGTGAGGTATCTGCGATCGTGCGCATGTACAAGGACGATGCCATCATCTATGAGAATCTGGACGTGCTGAGGAAGAGCACATCCGATGAAACGATGCGCAGCACGGGCAAGTTCTATCTCTAATTTTTTTCAATGGGAATTTCTTTCTCGTCGGATTGCTGCGCTTTCGGCTTTTCTATAGTCACCGTCAGTAAGCCATTCTCGTAGAGCGGCTTGATGCTCGTCACGCCCTTCGGCAAATCCCACGTTCGCTCGTACGTGATTTCCTCGATACGCGTGGTGTGGTATGTTTTTTCTTCCTTCTTCTCTTCTTGTCTGCCGTGTGCGCTGATCCGCAAATAGTCTCCTGTCTGCGTGACTTTGATGTCTTCCTGCTTCACGCCAGGCAGGGTCACTTTCAGCGTGTAGGCATTGTCTGTTTCGCTGAACTCTTCCTGGATGGGCGAGTACATGCCGAGGAAATGCCTGCCTAACCCCAGAGGGTCTCTCATGAATTCTTCTATCGCCTGATCCAAAGGCCGCCTTGTTATGCTTTTCATGGTATCACCCCTCTAGAGGTAAGCGAGGGATATATTTATAGTTTATGTAGTTTTTTTTCGGAGATTGCCTTATTTTTTGAGAGAAAGGTATAAATACTACCTTGCCATTCCACGCTGCATGACGAGTGATTGTCTTTGGCAATGCAGCATTTCGTTCTAGATGTACTGCTCGTCCATTACGGCGTTCGGCAGCGATTTACTTCTGTCATTGGCGGTTCTAGATAGTTCTGCAAGCAACGAATACACTTGAGAATAGGTGAAACTATGCAATTACGACACATCAATAGACCACAGGCTGTAGCACGTGAACGAAAACAGCAATTGGTTCGTGTGCTAACAACGATAGCGCAGGAAGGGTTTGGGACGAAGATAACAAGCGAGGACGTGGAACGGCACGTTCTCGACGTGCAGGATCTGTACCTCATCGAGCAAGAGGGAGAAACAATAGGTTTCTCTTCATATGACCTCTACGTCATTGAGGGAAAGAACGTGCTGTATTTGAGCGGCATGGTACTCCGTCCTGCATACCAGGGCAAGGGTCTCTTCGGAAAAGTCAACAGGCAAGTCATACCTTCAACATGTGACATCTTTGCGGGCAGGACGCAAAATCCTGTCGTGTATGCCGCGCGAAAGAAACTCGTCAAGAAACTCTATCCTGATGGCAGAGACATTCCCTCGGATATCAAGACCATCGGGAGAATTCTTGCACGAGATCATCTGCATATGCGTGATTTTGATGAGGAAACATTCGTGGGAAGAGGAACGTATGGTGTTTCGCTCTATGATTGTATCCCCTACCACGCCGGAGATTATGAATTTTTCAGAGAACAGCTCAAGCTAGATTTTGCAGCCGGCGATTCCGTGCTGCTGCTGGGGGTGATGCGATAGCATTTTCGTCATTAAGTGTACGTACGCATTGAGCAGTGCACGACTGTTGAGCATAGAGGCATGGCGTGTTTTGTAGTCAATCCGTGTCGCTCTTGTGTTTGTGCTGCAATGACCTGCTTAGAATACGTATTGCTTTGCTTTTTCCACAGTCGCTTGGTCATGGGCGTTCAGCATGAGAACTTCTCCGTGCACATCTTTAGCGAATTTCGAGAGTGAGTTGCCGGGACCCATCTCCAAGAAATCTCCCTGCATGTTGCGCATGGTTTCCTCCCACAGCACGGGACGGTAGAGCTGTTCGGCGAGCGTCTCTGCAATGTTCGATTGCGTGTGCGGTTGTGCCGTGGCGTTCGCGTATACGGGAAGCACGGGTTCCTTGAATGCAACATGCTTCATGAACGTCATGAATTCCTCGGCTATTGGCTGGTAGTGTTTTGTGTGGAATGGGCCAGAGACGCCCAAAGGAATTTTCTTGCCAGGCATGCTCGGCAGGTATTCTTGTATTGCTTCAGGCAGGCCGCCGATAACGTATTTTTTTGGAGCGTTGTGCAGTGCAACAGTTAGTGCTCCGTTCGTTTTGTCGCAAAACTCTTCTAACTCGGCGAGGGTCGCTCCCAGAATGGCAACGAGTGACGGCTTCTCAAAGGAAATCTTGTTCATGAGCTCTGCACGCTTGAGCACCAGCATGACACCTGTTGCGTATGCTATGCTGTTTACAGCGACGAGTGCAGCATATTCTCCTATGGAATGTCCTGCAAATCCAGAGAAGGGATTGCCTTGCTCGGTGATGAGGGCATGGACGACGCAGGAATGCACGAACGTGATGAGCTGCGTGTTGAGCGTCTCTTTCTGTACTGATTCCGGTCCTGAGAAGGAAATTGCTGTAAGGTCGTGCCCAGTTATATCTGAAGCGAGATCATACATTCGTTTTGCCAGAGGATACGTCTCGTAGAGGTCCTTGCCCATGCCTACGTACTGGTTGCCCTGTCCAGGAAACAGACCGTAGAGATCGGTAAGGAGGCTGTCTGCAGCTGCTGGCGTGTATGTGTTTGGCAGCGTCACAGAACGAGGTAAGTTATTGTTCATTATAAATTTTTGGCAATGTACGCTTGAGCGTAGCGAAACGCACACGTTTTCGCCAGCCTTTTTGTAAAAGGCTGCGGGGAGAGGGATTCGAACCCACGAACCCACTAAGGGACAGGATGTCTGCGTCGCTTCTATGTTACGCTTAAGTCCTGCGCATTTGACCAGGCTTTGCTATCCCCGCTGTACGTCAGAGGTAAGAGAATTCTTTTATAAATTTACTCTTTGGCTTTTTTCAGTGAGTCCAGAATGCAGTCATAGACGTGATCGACATTCCACTTGCTGATTGTTCCGTCAGTAGCGAGTTGGCGAATTCCCCCTGGCAAATAATTCATTGTGGCGGGCTGTATGGCTAGGTTCTCCAGTAGGTGTTCTTTACCATCAGTTGTGATGATACGATATTCTCTACTATGTGCTTTGGCCCAGGCAAGAGCGGCTTTGTATACAGTGCAGGAATTGATACCTTGCTCGAGATGAATGTTCTGTTGTTCGAGATATTCTTGTATGGTCATGATTGTTTTTGGCTCATAGGGAAAAGATTGTAGGTAGGGGAGTTCGTGGAAGGAGTCAACGACGAGCGTATCAATTGGGTAGTTCATTGTCTCGCCGAGAGGATCGATAGGTTCTGTAGCAGCGGCGACGCTTGCAATGCACAACGCGAACAGCACGGTTTTCATGAGTTAAGGAGAATACGCGGCATTATATAAACCTTCTGCACACGCCATCTTTACAGACATAGTTCTTGTCCCTGCATTCCTCATCTGCCGTGCATGCGTTTGTCTTTACGCATGCGTTTTTGCTGCACTCACAACGATAGCTCGTTTCAGAAATCGGACAGAGAGAACACAGCACTTTTTGCCGTGCATCGTCAAGCATGGCTTTCCGTGCGAGACTGACACACACAAAATCGGAACTGCTCGTGTCGCAGAGGCAGGGATCGTTTCCTGCATTGGCGAGTGCGCATTCTGCGCTGATGGAACAGGCAGGGTTGGTGTCAAAAGCAAAGTAGGTGGTGATGACTGCAAGAATGAGCACGAGGATGCTGATGAAGATGAGGGTTTTTTTCACGTTGTTCTTTGGAAGTGCCTACTTATTAATTTATTGTTCATCCTTGTGGGTAGAGATCGAGAAAATGAATGACGTCTGTTTTCACATCATAATAATATGTCAGTCGGTAAGGGTGAATGTGGACTTCGCGAGTGTCTTTACGTTGATATCGCATGGGTTTTCCGAGCAGAGGATTTGTTCGTAGTTTCTCGATGTGCTTGGCGATGCGTTCGCGCAGTCCCTGATGGTGTATTTTTTCCATGATTTTCAGCAATGTTTCGTCGATTTCGACTCTTGTCATGATTCCGCAGTAAGTTCAGGAATTCATCGAATTCCATCTGTATCGTTTCTCCACGTTCATGTCTTTTTAACGCTTCTTCTGTTCTTTTCGCAAATATTACGTCTTCTTCAATTCTGGAAATGTCCTTGGCGCGTTTCATGATGATTCTTTTCTCGTCCTTGATGATCAGCAATTTTTCTCCTTCCTTGATGTCAGTGCGCATCTCTGCAGGGATGACTATTTGCCCTTTCGAGCTCATTCTCGTTACGGCGATGTCAATCATGTTTTCACCTGGTAAGAAACATCTTACTTTGTTTATAAATGTTGTGACTGTGTGAAAGAAAAATTTACGAAGAGTTGAGGGCAATAACTCCTGATTTGTACATGAGCCGCGGCGCTTTGTTCAGCTCTTTGGAGAGCACGATTTCCTCCTGCATACTCTCGTAGAGAGGGACGCGGAAGAGGACATTGTAGCCAGTCCTGAACAGCACGTTCAGCACGTCATCCATGGCAGGCGTTTCTCTGACGTCGCAGAGTATCCTATCCATGCCCTGCAGCCTCGCTTCCCGCTCTGCATTCCTCAGCATGAACTGCGCGAAATACCTGTCCTTGACATCAGGATGAATGCGCATGTTTTTCAGTTCCATAGTCTTCGGCAGGCTCTTGTGTTGCTGGTAGACAAGATCCCCCACTATTCGTTTATTTGCTTCTGCGATGATTGCCGTCTTGAACCCTTTTGCCAGCTCATGCTCTGTCCGCATCACCCAGTCCTGATAGCCAGGATAGGAAAGATCCTGTACTACCAAGAAGTCGGCAACTTTTCTGACATCAGTCAAAGAATCTATACTTCTAAAACGGAAATCGAACCCCATGCGCTTGTTTAGAGATGCTTCTTCTTATGCATTTCTGTAGTGGCATCGTTATGTTACAGCCACTCTATTGAGAGAGATGTACTTTGAAAAATCCCAACTCACCCTTGTACAGCACGGGCTTGTCGAGAAGCACAGGATCCTTGAGCAGAAATCCATACGTTCGCCCTTCAGCATAGTAGTTAGGAGAGACTGCACGATGCTTGTCCTTGTCCCGTGTGTATTCTTCTTCGCTCACGTATTTCTTGACGCCGATGATTGTTATCTTGCCTACAAGGCAGCCTCTCGGTAAGTCACCTTCGCCGTACAGGGAAATGCCGTCTTCACTGACCCGCAGGCCCGTGTGCACGAAGACGGTGAAGGGGAGCGTGAATTTTTTCGGGATGTTCCAATGGCGGATCTCTATTGTTTTCTCCCCAGAGAGGATGAGATCTGCGTAGGGTTTTCTGACAGAAAGTGCGTACATAGGCTGTCCGGTGAATGCGCACTATTTATAGTTTATGCACAACACATATAAACTTTCTTCACTCCTCAGGAGACATGCCTGAACTGATTCGTGAGGACTGCAAGGACATGCTCGCCGAGCTCGTCAGGAAAGAAGACATCTGCTTCACGGACACGTGGGAGAGCGCAATCATCCTTGCCCTGAAGTTCGCGCATGACAAGGGATTCTCGACCGTGCTCGTTCCTGACCAGGGCGGCATCGTGCCCTCACAGGACCTTCTGGAGAGACTGGATATGACTGCTATCATCTTCCCTACGAAGCACGGGCTCTTTCTCGGCAGTATCATGAAACATTACGACCGTGTCGTCCTCTTCGCCAACAGCATGCCCTCATTCGCAGTCCTTGCTGATTTCTATGGACTCAACTACTGGTGCCAGCAGAATAACATCTTCCTCATCAACGATGTCTCGGGAAGCATAGGGACGAAACAGGCAACGTATGGCAATGTCGCCGTCTGCAATTTCGAGAAAGCACCTTTGCAGTCAGGTGGTGCGATGATTGCCGCAAACAGTTTCAAGGACTTCTTCAGGATGAATTTCAAGAAAGCGGCGTTGGTTGAAGAAGATGAGTTGTACGCCAATCTGATGAAGTTGCCTTTGCTCCGCGAGCGGCTGCTGAGCATATCGCGCATCATCAAGAAAGACTTGGTGCGCTTTGACATTATCCATCGCTACGGTGACGGCTGGAATGTCCTCATCGAGACGACGGATGAGAAAGAAAAAGAAACCTTAATAAAGTATTGTGAGCAGCACAAACACCGATATCTGCTGTGCCCGACGAGAGAACGCATGCTCCGTCCTGGCATCAGCATAGAGCTAATCGAAGCATGAAGAGGTGCGGTATGCAGTTTCCTAAAAGCGTTGATGAATGCGTGTATTTCACGAACAGATTCATGGGCAATGGCCTGACGAAATGCTGGGTCTTCAAGCAGGACTGCCCCAAATGCAAGAAGGCGAAGATGAGCAAGCCCATTGTCGCGGGGAAAGTCGCCATTCGTGCGAAAGAGTACGTCTGTCCTGCCTGCAAATATACTGTTGACAAGTCAGCGTATGAAGAGACACTGCTGGCGTGCATTTCCTACACGTGCCCTGCGTGCAATGCGACGGGCGAGATGGAAGTTCCGTTCAAGAGGAAAAGCATCAATGGCGTCAAAACGCTGAGAGTCTTCTGCAGGAAATGCAATGCGCCGATAGACATCACGAAGAAGATGAAAGAGATGAAGGATAAGAAGAAGGGAAAAGCGGATGTCGATCCTAAAGATGCAGACGACGACTGATTATTTGAGATAGTAGTAGTTTCTGGGCGGTTCGAGGATGGAGAATACTGCAGGCAGTCCTTTCGGGCTGGAAAAGCCGATTGTGTGCACTTCCACAATCTTGTTCAAGTATTTGTTCATGTGCTGGTCGTACTGCTGCTTGAGTTTTGTGTCGATGATCTTCTGGGGCATATCATGCATGATGAGCGAGCTTGAGTCTGGATGGGCGTACACTCTGACGTTGAATTCTTTCGGATCCGAAAGGAAAGCCACTCGGTCGTGGACGTGCACTTCTAATTTGATGTGCAATGCGTGTGGGAGATTGGTCATCCATTCCATGATTTTTTTGAGTTGGTCATTGACTGCGCTTGTGTGTTTATCTATTTCTCTTTCCCACAGAGTGATGCTTTTTGATTCTGTGTTTGGGTGGAGTCCGGCGTAATGGTCTGCAATGTCATTTTGCAAGTGGCTGAGAACGCCCAGAAGATACGTGACGTATTCTTGCGAGTATGCACCAATGGCTCCTGCTGCATATGTCAGTGCTCTTTGCAGATGCTCGTCGTCTCGTTTCAGCTCATACTCGTGCAGCTCGTAGGTGATGTTGTCGATGATGTGCTGCTTGTGTGGATGCCTGCTGATGATGCTCTCGAACGCAGTGATGGGTGTGTGCAGGACATTCTTCAATGCGTGTTCTGCTTTGTCTTTGATGCTTGAGATGATCCTGAACTGGAAATCACGGTTGTTGATGTTGTTCTCGAAATAGGTCTTGAGATCATCCTCTTTCATTTTCTCAAACTCGGCACGCTTGTCAGAAGGAAGGATGCCGAGCTCGAACGCCATGTCGAGACTCACGTCCATGTATTCCGTCCTCTGCATGCCGAGCACGCCAAGCTTCACCTGCAAGACGAGATGGATGCCAAGCACATCGCCGCGCTCTCCTGTCATCCATATGGGTTTTGCGCTGAGAATTTTTTCGTAAAGACGATCGGCCATGCACGCTTCTTGAGAATGACAGTTTATAAATATTTACTTTCCAAAGATGCCATCCATTTTCTTCTTGAGCACGGGCTTGGGCATCATACCGACAATCCTGTCCGTTTCCTTGCCGTTCTTGAAGACGATGAGAGTGGGTATGCTCTGGATGCCGAGCTCGGCGACGAAATCAGGATGCTCGTCAACGTTCATCTTCGCGAAAACAATGCAGTCATAGTCCTTGCTCAATTCCTTGAACATAGGCTCCATCATCTTGCACGGTCCGCACCATTCTGCCCAGAAGTCGACGATGACGGTCTTGTTTTTCGTTTCTTTCGTGAATGTTTTGTCTGAGATTTCGATCACGGCATCACCTGGAAGTGCACTGCTTCGCTGCGCATTTATATGCGTTTCTATTCTCCGATACATTTATAAAA
The DNA here is from genome assembly GCA_043806035.1 of archaeon. Taxonomy (GTDB): domain Archaea; phylum Nanobdellota; class Nanobdellia; order Woesearchaeales; family UBA9642; genus JAZDHK01. Next base: position 52,148 of record JAZDHK010000028.1, on the reverse strand, counting down.
AACGTTATGTCTTGTTGTGTAGTGAAGCACAAGTTCATGCAGTGGGTGTTTGTTGTTGCATTGGTCGTTGTTTATCTGCCGTTGGTGCAGATTTCCATAACGACCATCTTTCCTCGGGATAATTTTTCCAGCCCGTACGCCTATCCGCAGAAGGACTGCATGGTGAATGGCACGCAGGATGATTCTTGTCTTGAACAGCAACGCCTGGAAAGCATTGCTTATGAGACGCAGATGCAGCATGATGATACACTCCGTTTCCTCGTTGCGGCAATCATCAGCTTCATCACCGTAGCCATCATCTGGTTCATTCCCTTCGAGCCACTCATCGCCTATGGCTTGTTCGTGGGTGCTGCGCTAAACATCCTCTTCTCGTTGCGCTTCAACGTGAACCAGTCCATATTCGGCGTCATCGTGCTGCTTCTGTTGTTTATTATCAGCGTGCTGTACGTGAACAAGCAGCTGAAGAAATAATTTTCACGACCTTGGTTTTCACAACTTTTTTAAACACGCTTCTCGCACCAGCATGTATGGCAAAGAAGTACCTCATCACCTCAGCACTACCGTACGTAAACAATCTGCCGCATCTCGGCACCATGGTCTGCGTCGTGAGCGCTGATGTCTACACCAGATTCCTTCGGCTCAAGAAGGAGAATGTGATTTCTGTCCTGGGGACGGACGAACACGGCACGACGACGGAGACAAAAGCGTTGGAGTTAGGCATTACGGCGAAGGAATGCTGTGATAGGTTCTTTGCTACACATAAAGAATTGTATGATTGGTTTGAGTGTGCATTTGACTGCTTTGGCAGGACGTCGAGCAAGGAGAATGCAGAGGTCACTCTCGACATCTTTACCAAGCTCAAAGAGAACGGCTTCATCCTTGAGAAAGATGTGGAGCAGATGTACTGCGAGCAATGCAAAAAATTCCTTGCAGACAGATTCATCATTGGCACGTGCCCGTACTGTTCGTTCGACGATGCCAAAGGAGACCAGTGCGACAAGTGCAACAAGCTCCTCGAGCCGCACGAACTCATTAATCCGCGCTGCAAGGTCTGCGGAACAACTCCTGTCAAGAAATCGACAAAACACCTCTATATCGACCTTCCGAAACTGACACCTAAACTGACGGATTGGATGCTGACCGTGCGTGACAGTTGGAGCGAGAACGCAGTCACCACGACAGAAGCGTGGATGAAGGAAGGGCTGCAGCCGCGGGCCATAACGAGAGACTTGTCGTGGGGCATTCCTGTGCCCGGACTGCCTGGCAAGGTGTTCTACAGCTGGTTTGATGCTCCCATCGGCTACATCGGTATTGTTAAGGAGTGCAGGAAAGACTGGCAGGACTGGTGGAAGCCTCTTGCTGAGAAAGACGTCGAGCTCGTGCAGTTCATGGGCAAAGATAACATTCCCTTCCACACCATACTCTTTCCCGCATTCCTCCTGGGAACGAAGGAAAATTACACTCTGCTCAAGAGGCTCAGCGTCAACGAATTCCTCAATTATGAGGATGGCAAGTTCAGCAAAAGCAGGAATGTTGGTGTCTTCGCCGATTCCGCACGGGAAACAAACATTCCTGCGAGCGTGTGGCGATACTATCTTATCACGAACCGTCCGGAAAAGGCGGACACGGTCTTCAGCTGGAATGATTTCGGGGAAAAGCTTAACAATGAGCTTGTCGCCAATCTAGGAAATCTCTGCTATAGGCTGCTGTTCTTTGTCGAGAAGAACTATCAGGGAAAAGTTCCCGCACTGCCCACAACTGAGGATGGGTCTCTTCCTGAAAAGCCAGCGGGCGATGAGATTATCGCAAGCATCACCATCCTGCTCGAATCCATCGAGCTCAGGGCTGCGCTCAAGGAAGTCATGCGCCTCGCCAAACTCGGCAATCAGTACTTCCAGGATCACTCGCCGTGGAAGCTCACTGACGCGAAAGAAGGATCGTTCACGAGAAAAGAATGTGATAGCGTTATCGTGCATTTGCTCAACCTCGTCAAGGACATCAGCATCGTCGCGAGTCCCTTCCTGCCAGGACTTGCCAAGCAGCTGCAGCAACAACTCAACATGAACGATCTTTCGTGGGATGACCTAGGCAAGCCGCTGCCTGCAGGGCATAAGCTCGGCAAACCATTCCTCCTCCTTAAGAAAGTGGAGCCGGAACAACTTGATGCGTTCAGGAAGCGATTCTCTGGCACGCAGCAGGAAGTTGTACAGACACCTGTCGAGCAGCGCATTGGCCTAGACCTTCGTGTTGCAAAAATTCTTGCGGTAGACAACCATCCAAAAGCTGACAAGCTCTACGTGCTTCAGCTCGATCTCGGTTCTGAGAAGCGACAGCTCGTCGCGGGATTACGACAGCACTATGCGAAAGAGGACTTGCTTGGCAAGAACCTCATCATCGTTGCGAATCTCAAGCCCACCACGCTCAGAGGAGTAGAGAGCCAGGGCATGCTCCTTGCCGCAGACGACGGGAAAGAGATCGGCATTCTCACCATCGACGCTGCACCAGGAAGCGTTGTCGACATCGGCAAGAACGCAGCAGAGCAGATCACGTACGAGGAATTCTCAACATTCTCGCTCGAAGCGAAAGAAGGCAAGGCATACTGCAACGATGTCATGATGACTGTTAATGGCAAGAATGTCCTGATTGAGAAGGTCACTGATGGGAAGATCAGATAATTGATCAGGTGAAGAAAAGTGTTTTGCCTTCCATTCCTGCACTGGTAATGTGAATGCCTTGCTCATACGTGACGTAACCGATGACCTTCGCCGTAAGCCCATATTCTCGCGCGACATCACCTGCTTGTTTTGGATGCGGTGTTGCAATGACCATGCCCTGTCCCATATTCCACGTCGTGTACGCTGCAGTATCGTTTACCTTGCCGAGCTCTTGGCAGTAGAGCATGATACTTGGCGGGTCGAATGGGTTATCGATGACTGCGCCATGTCCTGATGGCCTGAGCATCCGTCCTAGTTTTTCAGGAAGCCCTCCTCCCGTGATGTGCGCAATGCCGTGCACCTCCGCGCGAGGAATCCTTTCCAGGTCGTATCCGCCAAGCATGTCCACGATGGCGGTGCAGTAGCTGACAGAAGGCGCGAGCACCTGCTCACCTAACTGCCCATTATTCCGTATGCGCGTATGCCACTGGTCGCCGTGCTCATCGCTGAGTATCTTCCTGACGAGCGACAGCCCGTTCGAGCGGAATCCTCGCTCTCTGAGGCCGACAAGATAATCTCCTGGCTGCACTTCTTTTCCCGTTAGCAAGCGCTGCTCGTTCGCGAACCACACGCAGAACGCACCCCAGTTGACGTTGAAACTGCCATATCCTGAAATTCTGCTGCCCAGCTCTGCAAGCTCACCGTTGATGATGGCGACGTTCGCAGCAAGACCTGCCTTCGTGTACCCTTGTGCTATCTGTTTGATGCTGGACAGCTCGCTGATAGTATTGACGTCGAGGATGCTTACGACGGCGACAGGCTCTCCCCCTCGGATGACGGCATCTTCTACCACCATCTCGATGAGATCGAACGCGAGCGTTTCATAGCGTTGCATGCGCTCGGCGACCTCGATCTTTGTTCCAATGCCGTCTGCGTTGGCGAACCACACCGTTCCGTTTGGGAGATGGTCTGCCCTGATGTATTTTATTCCTGAGAAATCATCGACGGGGACAATGACCTCGCCCAGTTTTCCCTGCCTGCACTGCCAGGTTTTTTTTGCTGCCTCGTAGAGCAGTTTGCTTGCCTGGTTCCCGAGTTCGATGTGCACGCCGGATTGTGCATACGTGGTCATGGTCGAGAGCAAAATGCCGCGTCCTTAATAATGTATCGCAGATATGCGTGTACGTTCTTGCTGATGCCTACCCGTTTGCATGCGATGATCTTTTGTTTTTTTCTCCTGCCTGGAACTATACGTAGTTTTCCGTCAAGCGTGCAGCCATTGTCCTGCAGGGTGATGCCCATTGCCTCGACGAGCTTTCCCGGTCCGCTACATAATGCATGCACATCTTTCGTTCTTCGTCGTCGCTGCATCAGCGATATTCCCTCGACAGGTTCGAGCGCGCGTATCAGAACAGCCTCGCCGATGCCTGCCTTGTTTGTTACGACATTGAAGCAGCGGTGCACACCATAACTGGTGTAGACGTATGCAGTTCCTGGCTTGCCGAACATTGCAGCATTGCGTTTGCTCTTGCCTGAATAGGAGTGCGATGCGGGATCATCCTGCAGGTATGCTTCCGTCTCGACGATGATGCCTGCAGTCCTGCCGTGTGGTGAGTCGTGAATGAGTAGTTTTCCCAGTAGTGCTTTTGCTACTGCAGTTGTGTTTCTCGCATAGAATGCAGAGCTGAGGGTCATGGTATCATGTGGAGGAGGGCGTTGAGAGCAGCAGGCAGTTCTGTAACATTGTCGCTGCCGGAAAAGTGTTTTTTGCCGTATTCGATGATGATTTCTGCGTTGAGTTTTTCTTCGAAGATTTGTGCGTCCTGCAAAGGAACATACTCATCATTGTCAGAGAAGATGGCCGTGCACGTGTCCACGTGTCGTCGAATAATTTCCCACTGTAGTGGCGTCTCGAGCCAGGGCAGTGCGACCGGATCGTTGCTTGACGTTGGCGTGAGGTGTATCCATCCTGCGACGAACACTGTGCCACCTATTTTTGTGTCGTTGGGCAACGTCTCAAGATAGCGAAGGATGGCCTGGCAGCCGATGCTATGCCCGACGAAAAATGTTTCCTTGTCAGGAATGCCCACCTGCTCTGCAAGGTATGTCGTCCAGTCTATGATGGTGGGTGCTTGTGGGTTCGGCATGGCAGGTATTGCGACCTGAACTCCTCTGCTTTCCAGTTCTTGCTTGAGCCAAGGAAACCAGCCTTCTTCAGGATAGCCTTCCCAGCCGTGGATGATGAAGACTCTTTTCATTTTTCTCGCACCGCTCCTCCGATGTATTGTTGTCTGAAGACGAGCTCTGACTGATGAAAGATGCTCTCATAGCCGAAGAAATAGGAAAGATCTCCTTGCACGTTGTTCGTGTATTTCCAATCTCCCTCCTCGTGCAGTTTTGGTCCGCGGAAAGGACTGTCTTCAGGAATGAGCAGGAGGCATCTCTTGAGGAACGCGAACACTTCTTTTGCGTAAACAATATTGGTGTTAAAAAGAGGACGCATGCCGCCGCTGTAGCTCATGATCCAGACGGGTTTTCCTTGGAAGCGGACGACTTCCTGTCCTGGTGCAGAGAAGAAACCGACATAGCTGTCACGATAATTCCACTTTTCCTGGCTGTACTCGAGTTCTTTGAATCCTGGTCGTTCGGGAGTGACTTCTGTACCATTCCCTGCATATGTCGCTTTTTTTGCCTCGACGAGGAATGCAGCGAGTTCCTGCTCGTCAATGCCTGTTCGTGGCTGTTCGCTCATGTTCTCGTCTAAGGGAAAGGGTTGTTTCTTTAAAAAGGTTCACGTGTCCAAGCAGTTCTTGTTGTCATTGATAAGTAAATAAAAAACGAAGTGTTTATAAATGGGCTGTCATTTCAATAGTAAGAGGAAAAATAATGGGTTTTCGCGATTGGAACAATGACGGTATCGATGACCGAGATCATGTGAAGAGCGTGATGAGTGCCATCATTACGGATGCGGTTGCCAGAGCAGAACAGGATAGTGGCAATGATATCGATTTATCTTTTGAAGAGATAAATTATCGTCCAATGTCGCTCGTGGATATCAACATACCATTATTGCGTGGCGGCATGTGCCTGTATCTGGGCAAGCATGCAACGAGCGAGCAGAAATATGAGCATCGTCTCGTTTTCGTCAACAGGGATGACAACAACAAGGATGACCTTCGTCAAATCATACTTGGGCAGCTGAGAGAGAACCTACCAAGATTTTCTGAAACAAAAATCCTTCTCGACTATCTCCCCCAAGAATGAGGGCAAGCGAATAATTTAAATATCTGCAGTTCTGCATTTTGTTCGTGGTCGAAGTCATTCCCGTGCTCATCGGCATCAGCTTCATCCTTTTCTTCGGCTACTTTGCCGAGTTTCTCTTCAAGAAAATCCACGTCCCCGATGTGCTACTGCTCATTCTCCTCGGCATAGTGATGGGACCGTTCGTCCTCAAGTACATCTCGCCAGCAGCAGTTGCCAGCTATGCGCCCGTCTTCACCACCTTCGCCCTGCTCTTCCTCCTCTACGATGGCGCATTCAACATCAATCTCGCCTCATTCGCAAAAGGATTCGTCAAGAGCCTGAACATAACCCTCTTCAACTTCATCCTGTCGGCAGCAGTCATCACCTGCATTCTCTATATTGTTGGACTGCCCATACTCTACGCATTGCTCACCGGGTTCATCCTCGGTGGGGTAAGCTCAGCATTCGTCATACCTTTGCTCAAGCAGCTCAACATAAAAGGGAAGATCTATTCCGTGCTGACGCTCGAATCCGCCTTGACCGATGTGTTCTGCATCGTCTTCGCTCTAGCAACGATAGAGATCATCCAGCTCGGTTCGGTGAGCGCGCAAGCCATCGTCGTGAATATCATATCGCTCTTTGCCATCGCCGGCTTCATCGGCGTCATTGCGGGCATCATCTGGATGGTCATCGTCCTGAGATTCTTCAAAGGCAATAAATTCTACATGCTCACCGTAGCGTATCTCATCTTTCTGTATGTGATTACTGAGCTTATGCAGGGGAATGGTGCTATTGCAGCATTGTTCTTCGGTCTCGTGATCAGGAACAGCAAGCAAATCACAGTCATCTTCAACAAGTTCATCCTGAGAAAAGTGAACTTTAATGCGGTCGCCGTGGCGTCAAAGGAAGAGGAAGTATTCTATGCGCAGCTGACGTTCTTTCTCAAGACATTCTTTTTCGTCTACGTTGGCGTCCTCATCGATTTTTCAGACATCACCCTGCTGCTCATAGGGGCGGGCATTGCCGTTGCTCTGATGCTGACGAGGATGCTCAGCAGATACATCATCACTGGTTTCGAAGAAAAGGAACGACAATTGGTTACTGCCATCTTTGCCAGAGGGCTGGCGGCAGCAGCCATTGCCCAGATCGTCTTGCAGATGAACCTTGCCTACGCTTCGACCATTGCAGGAGTGACGTACTCAGCAATATTTGCCACCATCGTCCTGAGCTCGTTACGCGTCTTCTTCCACGCACGGACAGCTACTGCAACGCCTCTGAAGTCACGTCGTTAGAACGTCACGACAGGAACTTGTTCTGTGCCAGGCTGTGCAGCAAAGTACTCTTCTGCCGTGAAGCCGAACATGTTTGCGACGAGCACAGTGGGGAATATCTTGATCTTGACATTGAATACCTTTACCTGTGCATTGTATCGTGTCCTTTCAACGGACACCCTGTTCTCTGTCCCCTCGACCTGCGCCTGCAAGGTGGTGAATGCCTCGATGTCCAGACTGGGGTAGTTCTCGACGACAACAAGCAGCCGCGAGAGTGCGCTGCCCATCTCCTGGCCGAGTTGATCCATCTGCGCCCGGTCTCCTGATTGCTGCGCCTGTCCCCACTGCGACCGGAGCTGCGTTATCTCGGTGAATGTCTCCTGCTGGAAATTCGCCGTCTTGTTTGCGATAGTGACCAGGTTGGGAATGAGGTCTGCACGTCGCTGATACTGCGTTTGGACGTTCGCCCACGCCGCATCGACGTTCGCTTTCGCGAGAATGAGTCCGTTGTACGTTGCAATGAACCAGACGATGCAGATAATGATGACGGCAGCTATTGCGATGAGCGCGACAGTGCCTCCGTTTATGCGACGAGCCATGGTATCACCTGACCTTCAGCGTATCAATGATGTTTATTAATGTTTCCAAGACCTCGATAAGATCACTAATGTTCTTCTTCGTATCCCGCTCAACAATCTCTCGTTTGCGGATGGCATGGAATATCCTCAGGTCGACATGATAGAGTTCCTCGACACGGCCGTAGAGCTCCCGCAGGGTGACGGGAACGGTGGTCTGCTTGAGGAAGAGCAGGCCATAGAAGAGCGGCATGAGCGTTGGCACTGCTGCCTGCATGAGTGCATTGATCTCTTTGGTGTTTTTTGCCGTGAGGTATTGTGTCCTGAGATGGATGAGCTTGCTTCGCAGCTCGAACTCTATCTCACGTCGCACCTCTGCCCGTTTGAAGGACAGCTTCTCGAGCACATCTTGGCCGTAGAGGACGCGATGCGGGTATTTGATGTCGATGAGCTCGAGAGGAAAAACGTCAGTGCTGCGCAGCAGCTCTTTCTTTGTCGACAGCAGAGGAACGATGCCTGTCCGTTGCATGAATTCCCGCATTGTCTTCTTGAGACGTTCGATGATCGCGAACGGCAAGTCCTTGCAGATGATGATCACGCTCGTCTGCTTGCCCTCGCTGCCGAACTCAATGATAGATAGGAGATTCTTGCCGAGAATCTTCTTGCACTCCTCAGTCAGTTGTTCCATGTTCTCACCAGTGTCCTCCGAATCCGCCGCCACCCGTCATTCCCCCACCGAATCCGCCGAACCCTCCTCTGAATCCGCCGCCGAACCCGGTCAGCCCTCCACCGAATCCGCCGCCGAATCCGCCGAACATGATGGGAGGTATGGGCTTGTTATTGTTTCTTTTCTTGTTCATGAGCGTGAAGATGATGAGGGTCATGATGAGCGGCGCTAGAAAAATAAGCAGGTAGTACAGCTCAGTTCTGTCGAAGAGGCTTTGCTTTTGGTATTGTGAAATGATTTCCTCATTGTTTACGAGGAATCCTTCGATGACCGTCAATGCATTCTGCAAACCGCCATCAAAGTCATCCTGCTTGAATGCAGGGGCCATGACCTTCTCCCCTATGATACGTGCGTTGGCATCGGGAATGCTTCCCTCCAGCCCATAACCGACGAGAATCTTGTACTGCTTTTCCTGCACGGCTATGAGGATGAGCATGCCGTTGTCCTTGTCCTTCTTGCCGATGCCTGCTTCCTCGAAAAGCTTGACGGCATACGCGTTGATTTCCTCTCCCTCCAGATTGGGTACGGTGACGATGGCTATTTCTGCAGTGGTATTCTGCTCAATCTGAGCAATGTGCTGTTCGAGGAGTGCAGGCTGGGTGATGATGCCTGCTGTGTCAGTTACATAGCCGGTCAGTTTTGGATATGCCAGGGTGAAGGGAAGGACGATCAGGATGATGAGGATCAGGAATGTTTTTTGCATGCAGGTCCTGAATGCTGCTATTATTTAAAGTCTCCGCTGGAAAAGAGCGTTTGCTCGAGCACGCGCTGCCTTTAGTTGCGGTGAGCGATGCTGCCGTTTTTTTGCGATATCTTTATAAGCATCAGGACATTCTCAAAATGAAGAAAATATTCATTATAAGGTGATAACATGTCTCGTTTGCGTGTTGCAGTAATTGGCAGAGGTATTGTGGGTTCGGCCATTGCGCACAAGCTCACACCCTATCACGACGTCGCTCTTTTTGATATGTATCATCCTCCAGAAACGTCTCTTCTCCGTCCCTGCGTCATCCACGGCAGGTATTTTGGAGAAGGACAACTCTCCATCATGGCCAATGAAGGAAAACAGGCACTTCTCGCCTATTGCCTTGAAGAACGGCTTCCTCGAGAGAAGATGAACGAATTCGTCCTTGCTGACGATCCGAAATCCATTCTTGACACGATTGTTGACGAAGAGACGAATGTGACGTGTGCATGTGCAGAAGACCTTGTAGATAGGGGCATACACGCCACGGGTGCAGTGCAGTTCAAGGGATATCTTGTCGATCCTGGCGCGATTACCAAGAAGCTGCAGGAAGCCGTGCACGTCGTCAATCGTGCGGTTGCAAAAGTGACCGTGCATGACGTGTTCGTTTTGGAGACGGTTGACATGGAGAATACGCCGAAGTCGTATGTTGCAGACGTCGTCATCAACGCAGCTCCGCTTCGTCCTGAACGGCTTGCGAATATGTTGACGTCAAGAGAGTATGCGGTGCAGCACACTATTGGTTCGGCGATCGAATGCATGAGTTTAGACGGTAATGATCGGGCCATCGTCTCAACGTATAATGGCAGGCTCGAGACGCAGAGCTGTCCTTCGCTGCAAGAGGATGACTCCTTATTGTTCTTCACAAAAAAGAAGATGCCTCAAGCTCTTGACGATGCGCTTCAGACACACTATCGTGTGGTCTTTTCAAAAAAACATGATGTGCTGTTCTCCTCAGCACCATTCGTGCTCGAACGGGATGATCACTACAAGCAGTGGATCAATGTTGTCGCAATGGGGGATAGTGCCGTCGCTGCCGCATTCAGTATTGCTGACAAGGTACGAAACGATGTGGGAATATGAATGAAGAGAACGTGCTGTTGCATCCTGACACATTTCTCAAGAAGACAACGACAGAGAAGAAAGCATATCTTGATGATATACGCAAGCGGGCAGACACACTGCGACGCATCACGTCACTGCTTGACGAATCCTTGCTGCAAACACCATATCGCCGGGACTTTACGCTGCCAGGACATTCCGAAAAACTTGCTCAGGAGGCGTATACTGTACTGAATGTCGTGAGCGTTGCCCGTGGCGACCGGCAGGCTGACGTGCGCGAACAGGCGGATCGCCTGTATGGGCTGTTGCGAACTCCTCGTTGAATCAGTCATTCGACGATATTCTTTTCTTGCATATCGTAATGATTGTGCGTTCTTTTTGCAGTGCCTACTCTCCTGCGGAGATAGGCGTGCTGCGCGCCATATCCGCAGGAGGTAGTGTGTTAATTTGCCATCATCACCCGTGCAAGATAAAAAAACAGGAAAACTGTATGAAACACCACATTGCCTCAGAGAAAGTTAACGATAGTTAATTTATAAGTTTTATGAAGGATTGCTTACTGATTTGTTTTTGTTGTGTTGCTCCGTTCACTAAATTATTTATTACTTAATAGTGATAAGAAAGAAAACGTTTATAAACAAAATAGCGTTTCTCCTGCCCATGATCCGCATGCACTGTCATCGATCGCTCAAAGAACGAGTACGTATCTACTTCGAAGAAAAGCGAACGTATCCTGCACCTTTGGAAAGAATTACGAACTTCGCAAAAAACATATTGAACATTTCCACAAACGAGTTCAGGATCAATCATCCAAACAGCGCTTATTTTCGGAAGGCAAAAAACTACCTCGAAGAGAAGGGAGAGAAGGACGCAACAATCTCCCTCATGCGCAGCAAAGACACGCACGAGATCATCCGTGGCAGCACCAGAATCCCTCTTCTCGTAAAAACAAAAGACAACACGTATGTTATCAAGATGTATGATGAGTATGATCCTCGACGAGAGAAAGATGTGCTTGCTGTCGTGTCGGGAAAAATCGCGCCCCGCGTCCTGCATCAAGGGCAAGAGTTCTTTTCAGAAGACTACTTTGACCACAGTGCGTATCCGAGCTTGCTTGCAGAACTTCTCAAAACAGAACCATTTTCACTACAATTCCACAAAGATTTGTGGCAGGCGCAATTCGGATTTCCTAGCGACCGAGAAAAAGCTGAGCGGATGACAGGAATGGTTACGGAAGCGTTTATCCCTTTCGTCAGGATAGGCGCTCGCATGCATGCAGATCTTGCGAAGCTGGACGTCATCTATGACCATAACCATTGGCTTGACGAATTCAGACAGGGGAAGAACGGCGGCGTCATCACTGATTTTGGAACGTCACGATTCTTCTTCCAGAAAGACCAGCTTGATCATGATCTCAAGAGACTGCACGCACAGTACGAATCGTTGAAAGAAGACGTGATGAAAGGCAAGAGCACACGAGAAGAAAAAGTAAGATGGCGACTAGTTGGAGATGAGCTTGATTGTGTTTCGACCATGAACACTATACACTCAGAAGCAGAACAGCTCGGCATGGAAAAATTTCTCAAGAGATGGTATTTGTCGAGAGAGCAGAAGGCACATTTTTGCGAGCATCCCGCACTTGCGTTCAACATACTGTACGCGTGCGCCACCGCAGAAGAAGGAATAGATAGATGCATTGAAACGAGCACGCCCTGCTCAAAATTCAATGTAGACACTCGCAAGCCGTTTGAAGAAGAGTTTTTCACTCACTATTTCTCCTGAACCGTTTATGCTGTGTTGCAGTTTATTCCAGTAACAGGAGCAGCATCATGATTCCTATGCCTGCAAGTAAGGTGAGCAGCTGCAGCATTGACTTCCATGGCTTTGTGGTCTTGTGCAATTCAGGGATGAGGTCAGCGACGGCAATGTAGATGAACCCGCCTGCGGTGAAAGGGATGATGTACATGGCGAACTGCTCTGTCCTACTGGCAAGCAGCAAACCAAGCACTGCACCGAGCACGGCAAGCAACGCAGAGAGGAAGTTGAGCACCAGTGCCTTGCCTCGCGAATAGCCTGCATGGATAAGAATGCCGAAATCTCCTATCTCCTGGGGAATTTCGTGGATGATGACTGCAAGTGTCGTCGCGATGCCTATGGGCATGCTAATGATGTAGCTGCCCGCAATGACCATGCCATCGATGAAGTTATGCAGGCCATCGCCGACAAGATTCATCACACCCACAGGATGCGGATGGTCTTTTGTCGTTTCCTGGTGGCAGTGCCGCCAATGGACGACCTTTTCGAGCAGGAAAAACAGGAGGATGCCTGCGAGTATGGCGAACGAGCGCTGCAAGGTCAGGCCGCCTCTTTCTGCGATTTCTGGCAGGAGGTGGATGAAGACATCCCCTATCAACGTGCCGACGGCAAAACTGACGAGCAGGAAGATGATGCTGTTCAAGAATTTCCTGTTCAGTCCCAGTGTGAAGATGCCGATGAGCGAGATGAGGCTGACGGCAATAACGCTGCACAGGGTTGCTGGCCAAGGTCCAATAGTGGTAAGCATGTGTGTGTAGAAAAGGAAAGCATTTATATTTCTTATTGATTTTCATTATCAATAATGAATTCACGATGGACACGACAGAAGGAACTGCTGAAGAATACCTTGCACGGCATGAGCGGATTCTTCTCTGCAGATGACCTTGCAGCAAAGCTTCCCAGCATAGGCATAGCAACCATCTACCGTTTCCTGCGAGAGCAAAGAGCCCAGAGGCAATTGCATGCGTTTATGTGTGGCAACGTGACGGTCTATGCTCGAGAGAAGAACATGCATTGCCACTTCACCTGCATGCGCTGCCACAAGACTATACATGTGGATCTTCAGCGCATCGCAGACATCAAGAGAAGCATCAAGGGAGAGCTCTGCCACTTCCAGCTCGACATGACGGGCGTGTGCGAACGCTGTCTCAAACAGGAACGGGCAGCACGGCAACAAACTTTATAAATCCTCCTCTCGCAGAACGCCTCGAGGTGGGTTGTGGACAAGCGGGTAGTGTCAGATGCGCAGGGTAGTAGTGCTAGTCGATACGTTCGTGGTTTTGCGCAAAGCGTTGTCCTTCTGCTCGTCGCGCTTCTCGCTTGCAGTTCAGCGCTTGCCATCATGTCCCTACAAAGCATCCATGGTGGCGATGGCGTTGAAGGATTCAGGGCAAGGTCAGACACAATCACCGCTGTCGTGAACAGCCAATCAGTGGGAGTAATCATGGCCGGCGTGCAGGGGAGCTGCACAGGAGGCCTCGTTCCCGAAACGAACATCTTCCAGTACACGTGCACGATTGCAGATGAGCTTCCCGAAGGGCAACAGCAGGCAACCTATCAGTTCAGCAATAGCCTGGAGAGCATCACGGCAAGCCTTTTCGTTGACGAACAGATTCCAGACGCAACCGTATCCTTTTCCTTGGAAGAGGGATTGCAAGCAAACGTCCAGGCAACAGATCCCTCTCCCTGTTCTGGCCTGCAGAGCATCCAGCTCGTCATGGACGGCAGCACCATCGCAGAATCCCTTGTCGAAGGGCAGTCCTGCATGTATTCAGGAATATTGGCACTGAACAGGAGCGACCTCGAGACGGGCACGCATGTCGTACATGTCCTCGTTACTGATAAGCTGGGAAATGAGTTTTCCAGCCTGGAACAAAATGTCAGCATAGACGTCTCACCTCCTGAGATAAGTAATCTGATCATCACGAGAGCGAACGGTCAGCCCATTGGCAGCCTCGCTCCAGGATTCCCCATAAACATCAACATCTACTTCAGTATTGAGGAGCAGGACTTGGCAAGGGCGACAGCGGACCTTTCCACAATAAATGATATCGCCCATCCGCAAGGCATTGCGCAGGCCTCGTGCGAGCAGAACGAGACAACGTACACGTGCAGCATCCTCGATAGGGAATTACGTTCTGATGGCGACAGCGTCATGATACGAATCGTAGCGGAAGACAGCGCAGGGAATGTGGGAGAAGCAAACCTCACCGCGTCATTCTCGCTCGACACCGCTCAGCCAGGCATTCAGGGATTGCGTACGGGATATTGTGATGCGCAGCGCTGCTATGTACAGAATGGCGTGAATGACTTCATCATCACCCTTGCAGGAAGTGGCAAGACGTACGACGACCTACAAATTTTCTACGCAGTCGGCGATGGCAGGAACCAGGTGCAGTCTTGCAACCAAAGCACCTGTTACGGCAGGGCTGCGGTGCAATGCCAGGACGGGCAGTCCCTTAACTACTATCTCGTTGCCGGAAGCAGGGATGATGCGGGCAATGAGGTGCAAGGAGACTCTGCAGTGGTCGTCTGTGATACACTTGCTCCTGTTATCCAGAACGTGACGTTCAACAGCAGCGACCCCTTTGGCATGACCATCACGGGAAGCACCGTAACCATAACAGCATACGTCAAGGAACTCAACCCCCTCCAGGCAACACTCAACGTAAGCCAGCTTGCAAGTGATGAGGTCAGGCAAGCCACGTGCTCTTCTTTTGAGAACGACGTCCAGGCCTGCACATGGCAAGTGCAGATACTGCGTGAGGGCTACTTTGTCGCAGACCTCACCTTCATCTTCTCAGACATCGTCAACAATACAATCTTGTACAGGAAGACCATGCCCGTGCTTGGCGTTTTAGAAAATGATACGCCGACATTCTTCTCTGCTCAGGTCTATGAGCGGGAGATCAAGCCGCAAAGCATCAACAGAATAACGTTGCAGCTCATCACCGACCAAGGCCTTGAGTATCCTACATTCATCCCCTACAGAGTGAGTTCCACTGAGCCGACGGCTGTGCTCGTCCACACAAAAATGGGCGGCTGCATCTACCAGATAGATGGGCAATTTGCAGATTATGACATTCTTACAGTATCCGTCCAGGATGAGGAGCTCGGCCTTAATGAGAGGAACAGGCTCAACGCATACATCGTGTACGGCGCAGCGAATGCCCTGCCGGACACACTCATTGCCATATGCAACATCAGCGTGTACGGCAGGAAGGACAACATCTACTATGAGAAACCGCAGATTCTCACGCTCAGATTCCCCTTGCATTTCAGGGAAAGCAGCATAGGGACGCCAGGAGAGCAGTTTGTTGAGAAGATCAAGCATGCCGAGGCAAGTACGTGGAATCACATGAAGTGGCTGGACACGGTGGACAAGTGGGCTTCTACTTTGCAGCAAATATGCCAAGTCGATGCATACCTCAACTACGCACAGCAGGTAGGCGTTGTGCTGAAAGTGACGGGTGATGGCATCAACAAGCTAGCCCCTCCTGCAGGCACGGCCCCCTCGAGGAGTGGAGCGGCTGTCGTTGGTGCCGTACAAAAAATAACCGAGAACGTCATGGGCTATAAAATGGAAAACGCTGTTCCCTTCGTTGGACAGATGTGCGATGCCATGAGCTGCAAGCTCTTCGACCAGTACAGCCCTGTAAAGAACCTCGACCAGAGCGTCATTAAGGAAGTGGAAGGCTATCAGACAGGCGGAGGTCTTGGAGGCACGCTTAAGTTTGGGGATTTGGCAGAGAATCTGGGAACGAGCGACCTGCACAACAGCCTCGTCATGTCCATATTGAGGTTTTGCGTGCCAGCAGTCATGTACAACCTCAACAAGTTCAGGCAGGAAAATTGCGAATACATCCAATGCCTCAAAGAGTACAGCTATCGTGGACTTGACGTGAGCTATTGCGAGGAACTGCACAGCACAAAGCAGTGCCAGTTCATCATCGGAGAAGTCTACGAGCTGCCATTCGTCAGGATAGGGAAGAATCTCTTCACGAACTTCAACGAGCTCATCAGGAACATAGGGCCTGTTTCCTTATGGAAAGTGCTTGATAATTCCGTCTGCAAGAACACTGCGGTGAGCGAGGCCAACCTCATAGCAAACGCAGAGCACGAAACGAAATTCTACCTCTGCCAGCTTCCCCGGGCAATCTATGAGGCAGTGGACTTCCAGAAGAGAAGCACCATAAACAGGAATTTCTACTACAGCAGCCTTCCAAACTACTGCGCCATTGCTAACTGCGTAGGCCCGCAATGTCACGCGCAAGGCAATAGCCTCTTCGGCTTTGAGCTGCCGAACATCGGAGGAATTGAGGCGGTAGTGCAGAGGAGCGAAGGCAGCTATGCTAATTTGTATAGGGAAGTGCGGAAGTATACGACAAGTTATGGCCTGCCGAGAAACCCGGAGACTGGCGCCCAAGATGACAGTTACAGAAGACAAATGAATATGGCCCAGCAGAACCTGCTTGGTTTCATCGATGCGTACAATACAGACCCGCAGAACAAGGATGAGGGCAGACAGATAACATCTCCCCTAAACGAGGAAGGCAAGATGACATCAACTGATAGCGTGCCAGGAGATGAAGACTACAAACCTGGCAGTCTTGATGTGAGTTTTGACAGTGCAAAAGGAACGGTTGGCCCTCCCAATCAGGGAATCCAGCGAAGAGAACAGGGAACGAATCCTACGACCACTGATGCCTGGAAAGAGTGGAACCAGCAATTAGGAAATGATGCTATCCCTCCAGAAGGATCACTCATCAGAGCAGGAGGAAAAGTGTGGAGGATGCAGAATGGAAACTGGGTCTCTGCTGAGGATTCTGCCTTGCCTACGGATAGGACCTACAGCGCTCCAGGAGTCCTCACAACACAAGTACTGTACAATTATCAGCAGTCATTAGATGAGTATTTGAGCACAACAGGAGTTCGCAGTCACGAAGAACCTGATTCTGTCGCGAGAAGGAACAATGCAGACAGGACAGATGCGCTCGCTGACCAACTCTATAACGACATGAACCAGTACTATGCAGCAATGGGCAATCCGAACTGGCGTGGATCGATGAGCGAAGCCGACATGAAAGCAGTGCTTGAGCAAGGTGGTGACGCTGCAAAAACATATGTTAACCAGTATGCACTCGGTGTGAAGAAGCAATTAGAACAACGCAGGCGCATCACCCGTATGCAAGAAGTCGCAGACGCCATATCCATACTTACGAAATTTGCGCTTGAGCAATTCCACTTGGACAAATTCCTCAGCTCAGAATACTGGTTCGACCAGTGGGGATTCACTGCAGGAACGAAATTTTTGGGATATACTGATCCTGACGAGTGGAAGAACTCCTTATGCAATCCAAATGCGAACAACATCAATGCGGGCAAGGAAGGAGCGGTGTATTCGTGCAAGGATAGGTGCAGCCTCGTCCTCAGCTATGCAGGAGAGAAAATCCCGTACAACTACACAGAAAACAATCAGCCGGCAAGCTCCATCTACACCATCATCGTGTATCTCGGCCCAGTCCTGCAAGACCCTGACCTTCCAAGACAAAGACCTGTCAATTACCGGATTGAGCTGCGCGGCCAGCGAAGGGTGAATATAGACGTGAGGGAATGGTCATCACTGCCCTTTGGAGAGACGGCAAGCGTTTCCTTCAGCACAGTAAGCAGCTATGCGTACGACCAGTTGTGCATCGTCTTCCAGGAACCATTCCCTCCTTCAGACCTCTACCAGGAAAGAGAGTACTGCAGGCCCATCCGTGAGAACGTGCTCAGCACAGGAAGCCCTGTGCCTGAAGAGCAGAACTATGCAGGCCCAGACGGAGGGCCTGGAGAGCAGCGCAACCCAGACATTTGAGGAACAACATGAACTGTAAGGACCAAAGCACGAATAGGAAAGGTCAAGTGACCATATTCGTCATCATAGGCATCGTGCTCCTCTTCATCGTCGTCATAGCAGTCGTTGTCATTCGGGAGACGCAGCAGAACAAGCCGCCACTCAAAAGCCCAGCAGTCTCGGAACAGGCACGGCCCGTGCAGAACCACGTGGAAGCCTGTCTGGGCGAACTCATCAAAGAAGGGCTGACAAAGGCAGGGATGAACGGAGGGTACATAACGAACAATTTCAGGCAGAGCCCCATTCCTTACGAGTCAGAAGTTTTGCTCTTCCCTCCACAGAGCATTCCCTACTGGTATTATCTCGACAGCTCCTGCCAGAATCCAAGCGGCTGCCTAAGTTCAAATAAACCATTCCTGTGCAAGACTGTAGACTGCCCGCTACGTGACGAGTCAGGTCCTGGCTCTTTGCAGGAGCAGCTCGAGCAGTTCATCAGCGAGAACATCAAGGACAGATGCCTTGATCTGCAGTTTGAGACGGTTGACGTGACAGAACTTGCGCAGCCTTCAACGCAGGTGTTTATCTCACAATCAGGAGTATCCGCAATACTCACGTATCCTTTGCACATCACGAGCAGAAGCACGCAGCAGGAGGAGACTATTCCATACTTCCTTTCAAGTCAGGACGTCGATCTGGTTAATATCTTCAAACTCTCAAAGGAGATTTATGCTGCACAAAAGGACTACAACCTATTTGATAGGGTGATTCTTGATCTGCTCGCCATTTATAGCGGCATAGATGCCGACTTATTGCCTCCAACGTCTCAAGTGCAGCTCTTTACTGCGGGAAGGACGGTATGGGTGCTCAATGCAGTGAAGGACAAGCTCATGTACGATGTCCTGCCTTACCTCAACATCGTGCAATTCATCAATACGGAAGGCTACAGGCCTCTTGCGATTATTGATGACTCGAATTACGGCATCTACAATGAAGGCATCTACAAGAGCTTAGAATTCAAGACGTCAAACGCCTATTATGACCTCTCGGCAAAAGTCACGTATCCATTCAGCGACATCTACCTCAGGATAAGGACGGGTGATGACGAAAGCCAGCTCATCCAACCACAGCAGATGGACACAGGTGACAACCTGCCCATGCGCCTTATGGGATTCTTCCTCAACGACTACAGGTTCAAGTATGACATGACCGTTCCCTTGCTCATAACCATCCAGGACAAGAACGCATTCAAAGGAGCAGGCTACTCCTTCAGTTTTGCTATGCAGAGCATCATACGCAACAACGTGCCATTGACAATAAACCAGACAACCTTTACGCAAAGGATGCCTTCGGGCATGGACACGGCTTCTGACGTGCAACGCCCAGAACGAATCATAACGGTAAAAACACTCGACAAGTACACGAGACAACAACTTTCTGGCGTGGCAATAAGCTACAGCTGCGGTCCAGAATTCATTATAGGAGAGACTGAATTCGACGGCAAAGACGCAGTTCTTGCTCAAAAATTCCCTTTCTGCCAGTTCGGAGGGGCAATCCTTGCACGGAAGCAAGGCTACCTTAGCACAGGCATAGCGTTCAACAATAGGGAGGGTCGAGATCCAGCATCGTCCACGCTTGAATTGTGGCCTATTGCAGAGAAGGACGTCTCTGTCCTGAAGCGAACGCCGCAAAACGTCATGGCTATACTCACGCACGGCCCAGGAGCAATTGCATTGTACGGAACAGAAGCAACTAACCTTTCAGCGAATGATACAGTCATGCTTACCATGCACAGGATAAAAGAATCAGAATATGAGGATGACATTCCACTGACTGCAGTCTTGCTCTTCAAAGGCAACGAATCAGCAGTGCTCATGCCCCCAAACCTTGATTTCGGCCTTGAGCAGGAAATAATCAATCAGAGCACGTACGATGAGTATGTCCAGAACGTCCAGGCGACAACGACACAATCGCTTGAGAAGACAGAGCTTGTCCCGGGAAGGTATGAGCTTACTGCATACTTGCTCTGGTCAGGCAACCCTCCTTTAGCCATTCCTGAAAAGACAAAAACCATCTGTGCAGGCCTTGACGCAGGCATCTGCATAGGATCAACGAAGACAATAACGTATCCTGCACAGAACTTTTCGACATGGCTCTCTGGCGGTGCACTCGTTAATTTCACCCTGAACCAAGGCGATGTGTACGGCAACTACAGCCTTGACGTGTACGTTCTCGAAATGCCCTTGCCCCATAATTGGGACGAGCTGGAAAGGTACAAGGCATTGGAAGACTATCAGAAGGGGAAGCAGCACTTGGTAAGGCCACGACTCATTTAGCCTAAATTAGATGTTTTTTTTCACATAGAGATAATCGAACGGTCCCATTCTCGTCTTTTTTCTCGAAACGAGTTCAAAACCATACGTGAAATCCTTTTCAGCAGTTTTGGTGAGGACTGCAGTATCAGTGAGCGGAATGTGGTGTGTGAAACCGGGAAGGATTCCGTTCGTGTATCTGCTTGCTTCTGTGATGAGATCACGGTCATAGAAGATGCTTTCAGGATTTTTTGTGTAGTGCATGCAGGTGAGTTGGCTAATACAGAGCGTTCCCCTAATTTGGACCTGTTGGGCTGCGTTTGCAAAGACAAGCAAGGGGTCTTGTGTCCAGAACAGCACGCTCTCGCACGTAATGATGTCTGGAGGTTCTGCCTGCAATTCAGAAAAGGAGACAGTTGCAATGTCTGCCTGCAAAAACGTCGGCTTGTACGCCTCGTCAAGCACGTATGTTGGGAAGGACCTGTGCCATTTCTTGACGTGATAGGCAACTTCTTCCTCGTCAGGAGGCAGGGTGTCAACGCCGATAGTGAGCAGATCATCCTTTCTGTTAAGCTCTTCTGCATACTTCTTGCCCATGCGCAAGGCGATACCATTACCGCAACCGAGGTCAAGCCAAACAATTCTTTTCTTCTGCTCAAGCTTGTCTTTGATGAGTTTCCTCATGCCCATCCTTCCCCAGCTCCTGTCCTTTGTCGTCATGCCTATTTGGAGAAAGCTGAAGCCATACTCCTCAAGGGTCCTGCACCTGTTGGTTGTTGTCTGCAATGATTCCTGCTCTTCGATGACGTCAATTAAGGTCATGGTGGTAAGAATGCCATTTATTTTAAGAAGTTTACTCTACCTTCTTTCTCTCCATCTGCTCCAGCATAGCTTGTTCCACTTTCTTGCTCATGGCATAATTCTGCAACGTGTATTTCCTGATGAACGTGAATTTCATACACACTTGTGTGTATTAAGATGTGTATGAAACTGTTTCCCTTCCCGAACAGAATATTATTAAAGGACTGCTTCTAGCCAATGGACCGTGGTCGCGTACGACGAGCAGATTGCTGAGCTCGAGAAACGGATAAGCTCGACGAAGTACAACAAGAGCACGCAGCATGCCATAGGCCTGTATAAGGCGCAGATTGCAAAATTGAGGGAAAAGCAGGAAGCCCGCTCAAGTTCAGGAAAGGGAGGGGAAGGCTATCAAGTGAGGAAGACGGGCGATGGCACGGTTATCCTTCTCGGCTTTCCCAGCGTCGGAAAATCAACATTGCTCAACGCCATAACGGACGCGCACAGTCCTGTGGGGGCGTATGAATTCACCACGTTAACGGTTATTCCTGGAGTGCTTGATTACAGTCATGCCAAGATCCAGATCCTCGACGTGCCAGGCATTGTCAGGGGAGCAGCTTCTGGAAGAGGCAGGGGCAAGGAAGTCCTGGCATGCATGCGCAATGCGGACATGGCCATTCTTCTTGTTGACGTCCGCAAGCCAGAACAGCATGAGTACTTGGTGAAGGAAGCGTTCGATGTGGGCATCCGCTTCAATCAGAAACGGCCAGACGTGCGCATCAAGAAAACAGGAAAGAACGGCATCCGTGTGGGTACTACAGTGAAGCTGACGAAGCTGGACAAGCAAACCATAACGGACATGTTCAAAGAATTCAGAATAAACAATGCAGACGTCGTCATCAGAGAGGACATTTCCGATGATCAGCTCATCGACTGCATTGAAGACAACAAGAAATACATGCCTGCCATTTTTGTGATGAACAAGGCAGACTTGCTCTCACCTGATAACCTGAAGAGCTTGCAGCGCCGCTACCATCCAGACCTCATAGTCTCTGCAGAGCAGAAAGAGCATATGGAAGAGCTCAAGAGGCTCATCTTTGAGCGTTTGAACATCATCCGCATCTACATGAAAGAGCCAGGAAAGCCTGCGGACATGAATATTCCGCTCATCGCGTTCAAAGGATGGAAGGTGGAGGACGTTTGTAATAAGCTGCATAGGGATTTTGTCAAGAAGTTCAAGTTCTGCAGGATATGGGGGAAATCTGCAAAGTTCGATGGCCAGAAGCTGGCATTGCATCACGTGCTGAAGGATGAGGACGTGCTGGAATTGCACTTAAATTAATACTTTTCAGTGGTAAACTTTTTAAATTTAGGTCCATTACTCAATGATATGAAAGAAGGAGAACTGGAACAACTTGTTTTGAAGGCGATACATGACAGGTGTATGCAAGCGAAACACGTGCAGAGACTAACTCCTGATTATCAACAAGCGAAAGAACTACTTCAACTTCCGATAAGGGATCTGGTCTATATTCCAGAAGGGGAATACGTGCTTACTAATTATCTGATTATTTGTCCAGGAGGACGTCTTGAACTAAGCCCTGGTGTCAAGTTATTCTTCGAGAAGGATGTGGGGATTTATTCGGAGGGTGTCTTGAATGCATCGGGAACAATGGAAAAACCAGTCATCATAGAAGGAAAACGCTGGGCAAATGTTCGCTTGAAAGGTGCTGGTGCAAACACGTCACGTTTCTCGTGGTGTACTATCCGTGCAGGTGAGTCTTCGAATGGAGGAGGTATTTCTGTAGAGTCTGTTGATGACATTCTTATTGAGGACTCTACGTTGGAATACAACAAAGCAAATTATGGCGGTGGGCTTTATGTTTATGATTGTGGCAAGGTATGTTTGACGAGAGTTTTGTTACAGAACAATGTTGCAAGAACTGGCGGCGGTTGTTATCTTACCACTTCCCGTTTTGTGACGTTCAATACGGTCATCATAACCTCGAATAAGGCAGGGCTTGGTGGAGGAGTATTCCTGCAACCAGAAAATACTGGTGCTCAGTATACTCTGGTTGATACGCGAATAATTGGTAACGAGGCACGTGGTACAAAATACGACTCGGGAGGGGGTATTTTTGTTGCTGCACCAACAAAACCATTGTCTCGTCTTGTTCGGTGGGGATTAGAAAAACGTGCTGTTGATAATCTATACTTATCGGGAGTTAGTATAAATTCTAACAAAAGTGGTGACGTTCTAGTGAGTACGTTTTGGTATGGGCGAAAAAGCACGGCTGCCATTAACATACAATATGACACCGTGGTCATAGGAAGAAATGTTTGACTTTTCCTTATTATTCTTTTTGCATAAAAAAAAGAAAATCATTGAGTGAGCATAAGTGGCTCGTTCTTCGGATAGGTTATGCCTGACAGAGCATAGTACTCTTTCTCAAACGTCTCTATTTCCTTCGCCTGCTGTTCGAAAGGCTTGCCACTCTCGGCAAGTATGTTTATCTTATCTCGTAGTGTGTGATAGGCAGACCTGACCTGTGCAATCTTTTGCTGCAGCTTCTTGTCCGTGATGGGAGCGAGGCTGTCAGGATCATCATTCTGGCCTGCAATGAGCGGCTCCTCGTACGTGTGCACGGAATCCTTTTTGGGGATGAAATACGTTACTCGCCCGCGTTCCTGATCAACTTCCTTGACAGCGGTGAAGTGTGGGAACGGATAGAGATACAGGTTTCCTTGCTCGTGCAACACGTTATATGCCTGCCATCGTTCCATGTCCGAGTGCTCCATGTGTTCATCGAAGTCACTGATGACTTTGCTGACCGTTTCAATCGGGACTGTGACGTCTGGATGTGACGGCGAGTGCATATCCACGATCATCTTGTACGGGACGACATCGAGAGCATAAGCCTGTTTGGATATGTTGCTCAGCTTCTCTGCACTCCATTCGAGGTCGTCTCTCCTGAAATTGATACCTTCCTGAAGGGGCAGTTGCAGGTGTACGGTTATGCCTGCGTTGTTCAGCTTGTCAACTGCGAGTTTTGCTTCGGGAGCAGAGAGCTGGTACTCATCGGTGACGTGGGCGTTGACGTAGAACTGTTTGCCCGTCTCTTTCTCGAAATCCTGCATAATCTTGGCAAGTCCGTCGTCCATTCTGTACCACATACCTTGGAAGACGGAGGATGTGCAGAGACGAACAGCCTTCACGTGCTCTGCCTTCTTGTATTCGCCAATGATTCTTTCAAGGGAATGGTTGGAGAACAGTGTTGGCTCTCCGCCGCTCATGATGATGGTGTCCACTTCTGGATGTTTGTTCAGCCATTGCGTGAGCAGTTTTGCTTGTTCAACGGCCCGTTCCTCTTCTATCGTTAATTGTTTCTTGAGTTTGGCATATTCTGGACTGATTCCCTCGAGCGCAGAAAGTGCGGTGCGCACCATGGATCCCTTATAGCAGCCGTCGCAGCCGAAATGGCACGCTTCGGTAATGTTGGCGAGGACGGCGTAGGGGAATTTCCTCGTTGCAAGATAGGTGCTCTTTCCTTCTTTATCTATTGCCTCGACTTTATCCATCTTCCTGAAAAGACCATAGGGATCAATACTATGGCGCCAATTCCCTGAGAACTTCTCGGGTTTTGATGGAAGATACTTGCGTATGGTCGTCTCTCTCATGACGGTGTTGTAGGGTAATAGGCTCATGACTCTGCCTGCAGCAGTGGCTTCTTCAGCTTCCTTGCATTGTGATTCGCTGATGCCAAGCATTCGTAAGTGCTCGGGTCTTGTTGCTCTGTAGGCGAGTTGGAATTTCTGTGAACCCCACGTATTTTCTGGCTTCTCGCCAAGAGCGGTAGCGACATCTGTTAGACTGGTTTCCAATTGAGCATCATGTTCTGGTTGATTTTCGAGATTGCGGGCTGCCAGATACCTATTTCGTGCATACTTGAAGAAAGTCCGTACATTGTTCGTGCCGAGTTTGTCAGCAATGGTTTCCAGACCAATTTTTTTGTCAGTCATCATCTCACCTCTAATTTTATCACTATATAATAGTGTCAAATTATGTATATAAACTATTGTAGTCTTGATTAAGATGACAAAATGAGAATATTTAAATAGGTGAAGCACAAAAACAAGACATGCCCTATACCGAAATGGAAGTTCTTGAAGATCTCGGCCTCTCAGAGGCTGAAGCTCGAGTTTATCTTTCCTTGCTCGAGCTAGGATCGACCTTGGCTGGTCCAGTAATCAAAAAAACAGGACTGCATAGAGGCACAACATATCAGATTCTCCAGCGTCTGCAAGAGAAAGGACTCGTATCATCGATAATAAAAGGGAAGAAGCAGCATTTCGCCGCTGCGCCTCCAGAACAGTTCAAGGACATGCTGAAGGAGAAGGAAGAGAAGCTGGACAGCATCCTTCCAGAGTTGGCATTAAAGGCGAAGCTGAGCATTGAAAAACAGGACGTCACTGTCTATTCTGGCGTGAACGGCATCAGAGCTGTTCTGGACAAGATGCTCGATGAACTTGGTTCAAAAGGAGAATACTCTGATTTCGGCGTCTCCGGACTTTTCAAAGAAGTCATGGGTCCCTATTGGGAACTCTGGCAGAAAAGAAAGAAAAAGCTAGGCATCACTTCCCAAGTTATCTTTAATGAGGACGTGAAAAAAAAATCGCCAGAGCTTCTGCAAAACTACGTTGGAGAAGCACGATTCCATCCCAGAGAGTTTGCCAGCATAACCGACACCATGATCTACAACAACAATGTCATTCTCTTCATATGGACGGCAAGACCGCCCATTGCCATCGTCATCTGTAACAAAGAGAACGCAGACAGCTATAGAAACCAGTTCCTGCTGATGTGGAAATACGCATTGAAAGAATGACGTTCTTGAATTGCATCCAGGCAAGATTTTCTCATAACATATATAAATGGTGAAGCATTTACCTCTCTCGGGTGATGGATATGCATCCTTATGTTAAGCGCGGAATAGGCATGGTCGTGATGAATGGAGAGATGGTCATGAAGCAGGGGGCTGCTTTCCTTGAACGGAAGCACGCTCTTGATGACCTTGTCGGTGAGAAACACCTCTTCCAGAAAGTGTATGCGGAACTGTGCCCTGTCCGTAATTATGCCCTTGAAGCCATGAACAAGCGCAATTTTGAGCCATTGGACAGCGTCATGCCCATCAACGCCCTTCGTGCATTCTATAACGCCAAGGAATTCCTCCAGTACAGTCTAGAAACGGGAAAACTGCATGTTGAGGAAAAGCAGGCATTGCTTGCAGGACTTGATGTGCTTGAGGACCAGTACGTCACTGGATTCTCTGGAAAGGTAAAGCGCATAACTGATGAAACAGTCCAGGATTTTGGCGACAAGAGCTTTGACCTGCTTCTGCAAGCGGAAGGAATCCTGCGAGCATATATCGAGGAAGAGCAGAAGCTCAGGCAGCCCTACCGGAGAGAAAAGAGCACGCTCTACAAGGAGATTGCCCTGTCCGTGGCAGGGACTATAGGTATTATGTTCATCGGCAGAGGACTAGGCAAACTAGGAAAGATTATCACAAGAGTGTAGACGTTACAGAGCAGGAAACTGCTCAAAGTCATTTGTGATGACTCTGCTGTGCTTAATGAAAACTTGGCAGATATATTTCTTGTTATGCATTCGGCAAAACCTGAGCACAAGGTATTTATACCAAAACTGCTTTGTATGTTGTGGGTGAAAGAAAGATGCATCCCTACGTGAAGTTAAGCATTGAAAAAGTACTTCCTAATGGAAAGGCGCTTATGCGCAGCAAGGAATCCTACACGCAGAGTAAACGTGCTCTTGACGAGATTGTTGGGGAAAGAGAGCTCTTCCAGAAAGTGTATGCGGAACTGTGCCCTGTTCGCAATTATGCGATTAATGCCATGAACAGGAGGGACTTCAAGCCGGTGGACACGTTCCTGCCGATACGTTCAGTACGTGCTTTCTATCATGCCAAAGAGTTTCTCGAGTATAGTCTAGAGACGGGCGTTCTTGAGCGAGAAAACAAACAAGCATTGTATGAGCGACTGCTAGAGTTTGAGAAGACGTATGTTGCAACTCCGGGCAAGACCGTGGACATCACTAATGATACGATACGGCAGTTTAGCGAGAGTAGCCTTGCATTGCTTCGCACGGCGCAATCCATATTTCACGCTTACCTGGATGAGGAGTCAAGAACAAGAGCGCCGTATGAGCAGGAAAAAACCAGGCTGTACAAGGACGCTGCAATCTCTGGTGCTGGTGTGCTCGGTGTATTCATTCTCGCAAAGGGTTTGGGCAAGCTAGGAAAACTTGTTGCCAGGACGTAGAATTCCAATTATGCAGAAATCTTGAATTTTTTTATGGACTCGGCCAATGTCTCATTGTCCTTCTGGATGCGCTTTGCAGCATCAATAAGAGCCTTTGCAGGGCTTTTCGTGCCGTCCGTTTCGATAATGAGTTTGGGAATTCTCGTGAGCGGGTGGCTCATGCTGTATGTGGCAACCTTCACTGCCTTGTCGTTATAGAGCTCCTGCTTGAGCGCACCGCAGAGCGTATGATCCGCTCCTTTCAGCTCAAAAACAAGCTTTTTCTTTGTCTTTTCGAGGACGACCGTTTCCATGACGTTTCGGGAGAGGCAGGGTGTTTATAAAGTTTGCTGTGGGCCTGGTTCTGTCCTGAAAGAGCCAATGCGGTGGCTGTTGTCATGCTGTCTTGTTAGATATGTTTTTAAACAAGCTATCCTTTCTTTTTTTGATGGCAATTGAACTACTGGTGAACGGCAAACTGATGATTATCCACGATGACGTTATAGACCGTGATATTGCTGAGTATGAGCGAAGAGGCGAAAGTGGCAGGTTAGAGCACGGTGTGTATGTCGCACCAAGACCAAACGTGCACGGCATGCTCGTTTGCCTGCGGGATTTACGAAAATATGATTCACAAGAAATACAAACGCTTTGTCTAGATGCCTGTCCTCATCCCAAAAGAAACAACCCTGTTGCTGATGATGGGTGGCATCTCGATGACTGTTGGGAACACCTCTTCAATGCAGTTTCTCTTGATGGCAAAACAGTATACGTTGAGTACAAGGAATAATGGGATGCTAGGCTTTTTTTCGTCATGTTTATTAAGCAGCGCTGATTTGTGAGAGCATGGGGGAAAAGTTGTTCAAGCAATATTACGTTGATGGCGGCACGTATGATAGACATCTCGTGAACGTTTTCTCGAGCGAGCAAGGATATTCCTGCAAGATCATGCCAAGCATTATCAATCCCCTCACGAAGAAAATTGTCGACGTTGATTTTTCGACTACATGTCAGATTAGAGATGAGCAGGGGAAGACAACGGTTAAGGATCTCGATGGCATACTTGCCTTGCTGACTGCTTTCATTAGCAAAGAACAAGGAAAAATCTCTCTGTATCATTGATTTTCTCGCAACTTATTTAAATCTCTTCCTCACAGGAAGGGCATGGCGAATGAGCAGTGGAAGAACAAGCTGCACGAAATCATCTACGAGGCAGACACGCCAGCAGGAAAGGCATTTGATGTCATCATCATCCTTGCAATCATCGCCAGCGTCCTGGCAGTAATTCTTGATAGCCTGTCCGGATTCAACCTCGCTCACGGTTCATTGCTGTTGGGCATTGAATGGTTTTTCACCATACTCTTCACGGTAGAGTATGTTCTGCGTATCATCAGCATAGATAAGCCAAGCAAGTACATCTTCAGCTTTTACGGCATCGTCGATCTCATATCCTTCTTGCCGACGTACTTGAGCCTCATCTTTCCAGGGCTGCAAGTGCTGCTCGTCATCAGGGTGCTGCGCTTGCTCAGATTGTTCAGGATATTCAAGCTGGGACGGTATGTCTTCGAGGCTGAAGGGCTCAGTCTGGCGCTCAAGGAAAGCTTTCCCAAGATCAGCGTGTTTCTTCTTGCCGTGCTCAGCATTGTCATCATCGCAGGAGCAGTCATGTACATTATTGAAGGAACAGCATCTGGATTCGACAACATCCCGCATTCCATTTATTGGGCGATAGTCACCCTCACCACCGTCGGCTATGGTGACCTCGTACCGAGAACAGTTTGGGGGAAGGTAGTGGCGAGCATGCTCATGATTCTCGGTTATTGTGTATTGGCAGTCCCTACAGGCATAGTTTCTGTGGAGATGGCGAAAGTGACGAGAGTTTCCACACAAGCGTGCCCGTCATGTGGAAGAGAAGGTCATGATTTCTCGGCGAAATTCTGCAAGTATTGTGGAGAATCTCTGCAGGATCGCGCAACTGCTGTGCCAATAAGAAACTATAAAAAGTAATGCTGACTTCCGATGCAAGGGGTGTGCATGGACGCGAATGAGCTTCTCGAAAAGATGGACGATGGTATCCGTCGGGCATTTTCTAAAGTCAAGGAGGAGCTGGACCAGCATCTCGATTCCATTAATGAGAACACGCAAGAGATTGATTACGTGCAGGACCAGCTTGCTGAGTTGGAGAAGAAGATCGACAAGCTGGCAGAACGCATGGACGAGCTTTCATTACAGCTGAATCCTCACTTCTCCACGTTGAACATCACGCTCACGCACAGGGAACAGGAGGTTTTCTTGGTCGTGTATGCATCTGAGGCAAAATTGACTGCTGCAGATGTTGCAAGAAAGCTCGGCCTTACTGAAGATATGGTCAACAATGCCGTTTATAATATAACTGCGAAGGGAGTTCCCCTTTTAAAGCAGCTTATCGATGAGAAGATTTACTTGTATTTGGATCCTCAATTCAAGGCTTTGCAGGCAAGGAATAAGCTTGTCAAGGTCGATGAGGGTGTTGTTAAGCACATTCGGGAAGAGCGGACGGTTTGAGGAGGAATAGTATGGACAGAGAATCTGTTGGTGAACTTGATGGGCTTGTTGAGCAGTTAACGAATAAGCAGTTTGTCATGCAAGTGACTCCCATTAACAAAAGCTCACTTTCTCGCTTTGGAGACAATGTTTTGTACGGTTCATCGGTTCTTTTTGGTGTAGGCGGGTGTATTCTTCTGCCTTTTTTTGAGGGGTATACTGGCTCTATTGGAGGCAATGCTGCTTTAGGCATAGGGACTGCGTCGGGTATGGGTGGCGGCGTTTGCTATGGCTGGTATAAAGAACGTCAAGATGCTCACTTTTGTAAGGAGAGAGGCATAGAATCTGATGATGAGAGTATGGGTCAGTATGGTATGGTGGGGTCTATTGTTGGTTTTTGTTTGTCTGCAGTCTCTTATTTGGCTGGTTCTTTGTGTAAGTAGCTCACTTTTTTGCTGTATTTTCTTTATTTTCTCTTTATTTTGACAGTTTTCTTTCGATTTTTTTGAAGAGGTATTCTTCTTTTTTTTTTTGCTTTGACCTATTTTTGTTTTGTTTATTGCCTGTTTTCACACATATTTATTATTCAATATATTGATAAATAAATTAATTGTTGTTACTATAAATATAATGTACTATATATTTATCAAACTACATATTTATTGACCAATGAGAATTGTTGTTTCTTCTGCTTAAATATTCTTGGCAAAAAACAAAAGTTTTCTTGGCTTTATTTATTGTGTGACCAATATGAAAAAGAAACATTTAAATAGGAGCATTCATTTGTGTATTGTTGTTGCTTGATGGCTGGTGAAATGGCAAAAAATGGTTGAAAGAGGCGTTAATATGATTGAATTCAAAGGATTCCTCAGTTTCATTATCTTGCATGAATTGAAGCAGAAACAGCAGTCGGGGGACGAGCTTGCAGTGCGTATAGGAAAAAGGAAAGGATCGACGTTGACTCCGGGGACAATCTATCCGACATTAAAAAGATTAAGGAAAATGAAACTCGTTTTTTTTAGAAGAGCGGGAAGAAAAAAGATGTATGCATTAACTGATCAAGGTAGTGTTGAGTTAAAAAGACAATACTCTCTTTTTAGCAGATATTTCTATGGTTTCAAGGGGCTGATCCAGCGACCGAAGAAACAAACGGTCCAAAAGCAGCCAAGGCAGAAAAAAGTGCAGTCCGAACAAGAAAAGAAACCAGACACGGCAGTTCAGACAGCTGTGCAAAAATCTGCCTTGAATACGTCTAATAAAGAGAAAAAAGAACAATTTGTCCCGATTGCCAGTACAAAAATAAAAAATATATCTGTTAAAAAGAAATCTGTGAAAAAATCTTCCGAGACTAATGGGGTTGCCCTTCCTGAGAAAGCTCCGTCAAAGCTCGAGCAGGCGTTGAATAAATGAGCATGTTTGAGTAAGGATAACATAATTTTCAGTTATTGCTCGCAACCTTTAAGCATTAGGTTTGTTTTCGAAAGGTATAAATACAAGTTTATTCTAATAAGGGTTTAAAACCATTATGTGAAGGATTCCCAATTTAGAATGAAATGTGTGAAAATTGGCTGTTTTAAAGCCTTTTGCAGTAACAGATATCATCTGCACCAAGGATGCGGCAGCAAATGACCTAAACAGAGCGTGGCAAAGGCGTAAGGAACGACAACCAATTTTGAAGCAGAAAAGTGAGACTTTGGCATTACCACACCTTTTGAGCAAATGGTTCGGCAGGCAGCTTGAATACACGTATTCAGGCTCTGATGTTGCGCCTGATACCCATCTGCAGAAGAAAATAGACATACTTCTTAATAATATGACAAGAGCCAGGTTGGAGAGATATTCATTGTATTGGTTTGACCAGAAGCGACGTAAGCATCTTGCATCTCTCATAAAGGATTTGAAGGAAACGAAGACGCTTAGACTGTCAGCTAAGGACGCAGAAGCTGTCGCAAAACTAGAGGAATTCCTGAAGGCAGTATTTAATGCATGGGAGGGTGACAAGCGATATATGGATTGGCTGCATGCTACTCTCTCATCACAGCCAAAAACGACAGAGCTCGTGAACGAGAGCATAGATAACGTTCTGTATATACTTACGTCTATGAAAGAGAGGATTCCCGGCATGAGCAGCGATGCGTTCAAAGAAGAACTCTTGCGACGAGGCGTTACTGAATCTTTTTTCCGATATAATACGGTTCTCTGGCAATTCCTGCAGGAACACCAACAGGACACGCTCAGGCTTTGCGAAGCAGATTATATGAAGGTAAAAGGAACGCAAGGCCTCTTCGATCTTGGACTGCAGCATCTGCAGAATGCAGGTATGCTATTGTCAGGAACATGGCCATCGCTCGTCGATGGCATGGTGAAGATGTCAAATGCTGCGAAGGAACAGACACAGGACGTGTTTGTGTTTGGCTTCTATGCTCTGCGCAAAGCGGGGTTGCTGACATGGGAGAACTGGCCGTTGCTGGTACAGGTTGCTGAAGTGGTGAAAAACGATATCTGTGACACGTATAGGTTCAGCTTGTGCAATTGCCAACGCATCATCTATGCAGGCAAGTGGCCTGATATCATGGAACGAATCAGAAAGAATCCGCACCTGTTCGTGCTATCCACAAAATCGTGCTCAATCAACAGTATCGACAAGCTAGATACACTGATGACCGTAGCCCAACAGTATTATGACCTCTTGGGGTCGAGCGAATATACGGACAAGCTGGTGGGGGAGAACGCGGACAGACTAGCTAGTCAGGAAGTCATATTCAATCGACTGCAGTTCAATAAAACAGGAAGCGTACTTATTCCTCTTGGAGGAAAACTGACAGGATACATCATACGCATCGTATCACGGGATGCGTATGTGGCCTGGGAACTTGCAGAACACGCTCTTACAGATAAGGATGGTGTCTTGCATTGTGAGGAAATACTCCGTGACGGGCAAGGAAATCCAAGAATTGTGCACTCTAAGGATGGGCGTTACGTTAAAGTCCTGACAAAATTTGCCGGTCAGGCATTACGTTCATACCGTCCACAAAGTGCAGAGGAGGAAGCAGAGATTGATCGTCAACAACAATGGATAACATCGCAGCTTAGGCGACAACGGATAGCTCATAATCATCCGCACGATGGTAATTTCACGGTGATGAAAGAAAAAAATCATGAAGGAATGTCACGACTTGTCGTGAAAATAATAGATTTCGATCTTGCGCGAAGCGGTGCCAAAGAAACATGGTAAGGAAGAACATTTCAAACACTGAGCAGGTCAAGAACCAAGTAGCCATCTACGTCCGCGTCTCGACAGAAGAACAAGCCCTAGAAGGCATCTCTCTGAAGGCGCAAGTTGACCGTTGTAGATCATATTGCGAGGCGAAGGGCTGGACCGTCTACAAAGTCTACCAGGATGCGGGCTTCAGCGCGGGCAGCATGAACAGGCCTGCGTTCGAGCTGCTCATGCGTGACGCGGAGGAAAAGAAATTCAGTATCATCCTCGTCTACAAAGTTGATAGGTTCTCGAGAAAGCTCAAGGATCTTATCACGATTATGGAGAAGCTGAAGGAGCAAGGAATCAATTTCACCTCCGTTACCGAGCAGATAGACACGACATCTGCGATGGGTGAGGCGTTCTTCCAGATAATAGGCGTCTTCGCCCAATTGGAGAGAGGCATGATTAAAGATCGTGTAGAACTCGCCTTCAGCAGGAAAATCGAGTTAGGAGAGGCATTGTCGAGAGCTCCCCTCGGCTACAAATACGTGAACAAAAAGCTTGTCGTGCACGAAGAAAATGCTGAAAAAGTGAGGGAGATCTTCGCCATGTGGGCGCAAGGCATAAGCTATAAGGAGATAGCGGCAAAATATGGTCTGCCCATATCGACGCTGTACACTATCATCAAGAACCCGACGTACATCGGCAAAGTCAAGTACAAGGACACGTTCTACAAAGGTTCTTTTAAACCAATCATCGACGAGGAGCTATTCAACAGGGTGAATGGAGAAACTCTACCTGAAGAAATCGCCCAAACAGGGCAATGAGGAATATATTTTTATTCTCATGCATATTGCCCCTATCATGAAATCGCTCTTGGCGGTAGGCATGCTCTGCTTGTCGTCCGTGTTATTTGCGCAAGACACGCATGAGTTGTTTCATCAGCGCCGCAAGCCGGAGCCTCTCGTTTATTCTCAGCTCGTCACGGGAAAGATATACCGGCACGGCATGTACGAAATTGCAGGGAAACACGTCTACCGTCTCATCCTCGAGAATGACAGCGCAGGCATCATGATTTTTCGAGACTACATCCCTGAAGGAGACTTCCAACGGATGCAATATGTCGATAGTCTCATTGGTGAAGGGGACAGTCTCGCTATTGACCTTAAGCCCTGCTGCAGATCTTCCTGGAGAGGCATTCGTGATTTCAACATGCGGGACATCTACAGCATCGATGATGTCCTTCGCCAGTCATACAGGCACGAATGAGTCTATGTGAAAAAGCCGAAGTTCTAAAACACAAGCTTTATAATTGGTGGGAAAGGTGTCAAGTTCATGAAGTTGTTTGATGTGCTTCTTCCGCGGGAGACCGCATTTTTTACGCATCTCAATAACCAAGTGGACAACTTCTGGGAAGCGTGCGTGTATTTCAGGGAGTTCATCAAGAATGTGCAGGTGCTGACTGAGCATGATCTCCATGCTCAGGTGCTGAGAATTTCTGAATACGAGCACAAAGGGGACAGGATAGAGCTCTTCATTTCGGAAGCGCTCGATACGACTTTCATCACTCCTCTCGATAGGGAAGACATCCATGCCATCGTGGTGAGTGTCGATGACGCATTAGATAGTATCCGGCGAATCTCTCAAAAGATAGAAGTCTATCACGTTAAGGTCATTCCCAAGAACATGCTGACGTTCAGCAACCTGGTGGTTGACGGCGCTGCAGAGCTCAAAAAACTCATTCACGGCCTCAAGGAAAGAAAAGACCTGAAGGGCATTGTCAAGAACATCCACGAGATAGAGCACAAGGCTGATTTTCTCTTTCACGACAGCATGGCTGAACTCTTTCAGAAAAAAGATCCCATAGAGATTATTAAGCTGAAAGAGATTTATGCGCAGCTCGAAGATGTCGTCAATGACGTGCAGGCGATAGCGAAGCTCGTCAAGCGGGTGCTGATCAAGCAAGGCTAAAAGTATGGAGACGCTGGCAATCATCATCATTGCAGTGGCGCTTGCCTTTGACTTTCTGAACGGATTCCATGATGCAGCAAATGCAATAGCGACGGTTGTTGTTACGAGAACGCTCAAGCCGTTCCAGGCAGTGCTCATGGCAGGTGCTGCGAACTTCATCGGCTACTTTATTTTCGGTGTTGCTATTGCCACGATGGTGGGTAAGGGGATCATTG
The DNA here is from genome assembly GCA_043806035.1 of archaeon. Classification (GTDB taxonomy): domain Archaea; phylum Nanobdellota; class Nanobdellia; order Woesearchaeales; family UBA9642; genus JAZDHK01. The sequence goes on along the minus strand of JAZDHK010000028.1, from coordinate 16,887 downwards.
ACAGTACACTGGTGACCCTGCCTATCATTTTGGCTGCACTCATTGGCGCCATCATTTGGAACATCATTACCTGGCTGCTAGGCCTGCCGACATCAAGCAGTCATGCGCTCATCGGCGGCCTGGTGGGTTCTGGGTTTGCGGCGGCAGGCATGAACATTGTCATTCTTTCTGGCGTCTTGAAGGTGTTCCTGTTCATCTTCATTGCACCTTTTATTGGCATGATTGGAGCGATGCTCTTCACTCTTCTGGTGACATGGGTGTGTCATCTTATGGACAGGAAGCGAACGAACAAGGCATTCAAGTACTTGCAACTTCTTTCCTCAGCTGTTTACAGTGTCGGGCATGGTACGAATGATGCGCAGAAAACCATGGGCATTATAGCGTTGGTGCTTTTTACAACAGGAGCAATCAGTGCGTTCAGGGTTGACAACTGGGTCATTTTTTCTTGTCACGCAGCCATTGCTTTAGGAACAATATTTGGCGGGTGGAGGATTGTCAAGACCATGGGGACGAGCATAACGAAGATACGGCCGACAGAAGGATTCTGTGCGGAAAGCTCTTCTGCACTCGTGCTCATAGGCACGGCACACTTGGGCGTTCCCGTCAGCACTACCCACGTCATCGCCGGATCCATCATGGGCGTTGGTAGCGTGGAGAATGCGAAAGCCGTCCGTTGGGTGACTGCCCGAAAGATTGTCTGGGCATGGATCATCACCATTCCTGTCGCTGCCATCTTCGCTGCGGGGAGTTATCTGGTCGTCAGCATGTTCTTGTGAGTTATCTGCATTCATATTTGTGCATTCTTGCATAAGTGGCAAATGGAACGTTCTGTCGTGCGTCGGTTTTCACTAACTTTATAAACTCGGTTTCTGCAAAAAGTACGGAGGTGGGTGATGCATTCTCGTCACGTTCGGAACAAGAGGTTGCAGAAACGCAGCGTGGGAAAGCACAACTACGGCCAGGCAGCCATGGAATACTTACTGATCATGGGGTTCGCCTTCCTCCTCCTCATTCCTGTTATCATCATCTACCTAAGCCACACGCAAGCCATCAATGATGACGTCAGCCTTTCCCAGGCAGCAAAAGTGCTTGATGAGATGCTTTCTACCATAGAAGGCGTGCACTATTATGGGGCGCCGACGACAAAAACCATAAAGGCGTACATGCCGCAACGGGTCATTGCCATTGCGTTCAGCAACAAAAGCATGCTGATTTCCGTTCAAGGAGAGCGGACGGTATACACGCTTTCAAGAGATGCCATAACTGATATTGAAGGTAGCATGGCCATCATTCATGGCATGAACACCATACGGATAGAAGCTCTTCCCTCAGGGAATGTGAGTATTACGAACGGGTAATGCATGAAAGCGCAAATCACCATAGAATTCATTGCACTCATTGCAGTAGGTATCATCATCATGAGCATATCACTCATTGTCCTGAACACCATCCTGCTCGATCAAGTGCAGCAAAAGCAGGACGCGCTGCTCAAGAACTTCGGGGAAAGCATACAGTCGGAATTGCTGCTTGCCGCAAAGAGCCCGCAAGGCTACACGAGAACAGTTGTCATTCCCGAAATGCTGCAAGGGCACAATTATTCAATAACCTCTGATGTTGACGGTTTTTCCGTGAGCACAGCGACTGCGATATATTCGTTCAGGGCACCTCCTCTTGCTGGTGATGGGCTTGCCAAGGGGAACAACACGCTCTTCATGAACAGCTCAGGAGCCATCATCAACAGCCATACGTGATCACGTCATTAGGTTGCAACGCACAATACTATGAAAGGACAAAGCTTCACCGCGGACTTCTTCATCAGCGTCATAATATTCATAGCTGCGCTGCTGCTTAGCATCAAGATCATTGCGGGGCTCTTCCCTGTAGACGCTACTCTCTTACAACAAGAAGCAATAACTCTGAGCAACTACCTCATGAGCGAAGGCAATCCCGAAAATTGGTCGCTGACGGGCAGCCCGTACAGGATAGGATTGCTGACTGCGGATCGTCTTGACATTGCCAAGTATCAGTGGCTCACCAACCAATCCATCTCGTATAGTGCGGCAAAGCAGCTCATGACGCTCAGATACGATTTCTTCATCAATTTCCAGAATGAGACAGACATACTCAACATCACGGCATGTGGATATGGATCTGCTCGTGTCGTGCAGGATAATGGCAACTGCACGTTCCAGCTGAACAGCACATCCTACGATAATCTCGTCAAGGTAACGAGATTTCTGCTCTTCAACAGCAGCCTCATCAAGATGAACGTGTACGTTTTTGACTTGAAGGTGGGTAATTGAGAAAAGCAATACTGTTCACCATGGATAGCATCTTGGCAGCCATGCTGCTCATCGGAGGATTACTGCTCATCAACGAAGTCTCTACGTTCAAGCACACCACTGATCAAGTGACGTTCTATGCTGAGGACATCGTCCTCGCATTGCAGACGGTGAGGCTTGCAGAGCTGAATGATACATTCATTTTGGCAGAGATAACCAATGGCAATATTACCGATGAGAACAAATCTCTACTTGAGCAGGCGGGCGAGTACTGGGCGCTCAACAAATCGGACAAGGCTTCAACACTAATCGCGACATTCCTGGGCAATCTCACGCCGGAGAATCATGGGGTGAACATCAGCTTCTTCGAGACGATACAGTCACCAAGGACGGTCGTGTACAACAACAGCCAACTGCCGGTGCAGGAGCGCATCGTGGCGAGGCGTATGATTTCAGGCATAAAGCAGGTGCAGCAGAACGAATCCCTGCTCGGCAGCACGGCTTCAGCGTTCGTGAAGAGGGCAAAGAACAAGAAAACTTCAAGTTATGCCTATTTTGGTGGGTTCATAGGGCAGGGAAACATCACTACGTTCATTGATACCCTGCCTGTTGATGTGAACACATCTGACATTACCGATGTCATCCTAGAGGTGGCAGCAGGCAATGCAACATTCACGCTCAGCATCAATGGCAATGCCTGCAACAGCTCAAATGCGTCTGCAGTCTTCACTCCCGTCCAGAATACGAGCCAGTCGAAACGATGGAATCTCACGCATTGCAAGGACTTCATCACCATGCCCAGAACCAATCTGAGCATGGTCTTCCAGGGCAACATCAGCCAGGCATACCTTGCAGGAGGCTACTTCAAAGTGACGTACAGGACCGACCAGCTGCAGGAGAACTACACGTTCGGCCTTGAGCAGTACTCCTTCCCGGGCATAAGCGGTCTTGTCAACCTGTATGATGCATTCATCGTTCCTGGGGAATTGACGAATATCAGCATATTCCTGCACTACAAGACGAACTACTCAACCTTTTTGTACATCGAAGACAAGCTCGTCTACTCTGCCATTTCTAACGGATCGAACGTGACGCAGAACGAAACCAATGTCACGCTCGGCATGGAGAATCTCACCGTGCTGTACTTGGATCAGCTGTCTAACAGAACCATTCCCATTCGCTTCAGCAGCTTCAATACGAGCTTCATCCCCATAAATGGTAGTAGCGCAGACATCGTTCTCATCACGGACATGTCAGGCAGCATGAACTGGAACATGATAAGCGGAAGCAGTGGCTACAATATCCCCAACTGCAATGACACATGGCTTGAGAACTCATCGGCGAAAAGAAGCAAGGTAGCGGCATGCCTCGATTGGGAATTCGTCAATTATGTGATGAATGCCAGCTATAACGGCACGCGAGTCTGGCTCGTTACGTTCTCTGATGATTCTGAATATTCCAGCGATCTCACCAACGTTTCCCAAGTGCTGCTGAACCAGTCAATTAGCACAACGTACTGGACACCAACCCCTTCAGGCGGCACGTGCATCTGCTGTGGGCTTAATAGGGCGTATAATCTGCTCAGTAATCCTTTGTACAGCAACCCGACAAGAAAACGATCTGTCGTGCTCATGACAGACGGCATCCCTGCCTACTGCTGTGGCAGATACAAGAGCGGAAGTCATTGGTATTGCTCCACAACGAGCACAGGAGTGAATAGTGTGTCAGTTGATAACGACTGCGGGGGAAATATGGCTGACTGCACAGGGAATCAGTGCAATGCACCCATCGCGAATGCAATACACTCTGCCCAACGGCTTTTTGATGATCTCAACGTCACGGTCTATGCAGTAGGCATAGGCCCATTAGAAACGTGTACAAACGCAAACTATACGTTGCGCATGATTGCTAACGTCTCCAATGGCAGCTACTTCATCAGCTCGAACGCAAGCGTACTTAAAGATATTTACAAATTCATTGCCAACAGGACTGTCTCTGTTAATCTGAGCGCGCAAAGCCTCGTCGTGAGCGAGGGAGGTCTCGTTCCTTCAGTATTGTATGATGACTCCGTCATCAACCTCACGTACACGCCGTATGTTGACCAGCCACAGCCGAACGAGATTAGCATCGTGTTGCAAAGCAGCCCGTTCAGCGGATGCAATACCACTTTCACCATTCCTGAAGGTGTAAGGATTATATCTGCTAGAGTGACGAGCTACAGTGGCGAGCACTGGACGAGAGACGTCATCATCAACAATATCACCGTCTACAACCTATCCGTGTACGGGGCTGATTTCGCAAGCCTCGGAGACCCGTACAGTATCAGCGTTCCCGCCTCTCTTCTCAACATTGGCGAGAACAACATAACCCTCCTTACGGGAGATAGTTCTCTACTGGAAACTGGCTGCTCGTTGAACAACACGATCATTTACTTGGCGATGGTGAACAGCTCAACACCGAGAAGCATCGTTCTGCCAAAAGCCGAGGGCTGTAATTGGACGATAGAGTTCGAGGATGGGAGCTTCAGCCAGACGCTCATACCCTCGAACTACTCGGGGGCGAATCTGTGCTCGTACACGAACGCCAGCATCAGCTATGATGCGCTTGACGCCTACCAAATGCCCATTTTTGACCTCTTGCAGCAGCTTGATTTTGATAGGAACGGCAGGGTCCTTGTCAATCTGGACCAGTTCGATCTCGAGCTCGTGATAAGCCTTGTGCAGCAAGTGCCCTACTTGTGGGGTCCTTCATTGATGCAGGTGGACGTGTGGAGGTAACATGATGAAGAGAGGAATCATTTACACGTACGTGGCATTCGTCATCCTCGCACTCATCACTGTTCTCGTCTTCTTCAAGACATCGACACCATACACGACACGGCAAGAAGCGCATGAGTACCGAGTATCTTCCATGATCAGCTTCATCAATGACATTCATGATGACCTGCAGCGAAGCATGTACATTTCAGGGTATAGGGCGTTCATTGCGTTAGAAGATCAGGTTGCACGCTCAGGGCAGTTCCTGAACAGCACGAACGAGAGTTTCCTCGAAGCATTTTATCTGGGCACGATAAACGGCACGTCGACAGCACTCATGCAGAATGCGAGCTTAAGCGATTATGAAGCCAAAGTCGAACAGCTTGCCAGCCAGGTGAACATCAACCTCAGCCTCACCCCCAAACAAGTGAACATGCTGCAGGTGGACCCGTGGGATGTCATGATCAGCATTGTCTACATCATCAACATTAGTGATCAGTTCGGCGTGGCGCAATGGAATTATGAGAAAGAATTCAACGTCACGGTGCCCATTCTGGATTTGAAAGATCCGCTGTACAGCGTGTATGCGAAAGGGAAGTTCATTGTCATCATCAAACAATTCACGGAAACGCCGTTCGTGAACCTTTCAAACAATGACACGACAAATCTGCGACTGTTCCTCAACGGCAGCTACTATCATGAGAATCCTGACGCGCCGAGCTATCTTATGCGCTTCGAGGGAAATATCAGTTCCAGTCCTTTCGGCATTGAGAGTTTTGTGTACTTGCCCTCGTTGGATGAATCGCTCATCAGCAGGGACTATAGCATCGCTGATTATCTGTACTTTACAAACACCTCGACTGCAAACGACCGTTGCCAGGTGCAGAACATGCACTACACAGATGATTGGTTCAGGATAGATCAGGGTCATTTCGCCTATTACGGCATGACCGGGCTCAACTACACGGTGTGCACGTAAGCAGATGGGTGTGCGGGTTCGCCAGGTGCATCTGTCGCAACTAGAAAGATATTTAAATGGCGTATCCAGGTGTTAGGCTATGCAAGAGCAGAAAAAGATACTGACTGGTCCGGACAAGCTCATCGAACTGGTGAGCAAAGAAAAAAAGATCACGGTTGATAAGGCAGCAAAGGAGTTGGGCGTCAGTGTTGATGTCATCAAGGACTGGGCGCTCTTTCTAGAAGAAGAAGGGCTTATCACGGTCGAGTACAGCTTGAGCACCATGTTCTTGGAGGAGCGAAGGCTGTCAAAATCAGAGGTTGCTAAGAAGACAAAGGAATACTTAAGCCACAAGGAGAGCTTCATCAGGAAGGTCGAGACGAGTCTGAACAATCTTGAGGACAGTGCAGATGCCATCTCCCGCTTCAGGAAAGAGTTCGAAGAAGTGCGTAACGGTCTCGCTCAGGAAATCGAGAAAGTCAAGAATGAATTGCTTGAGCTCAAGCAGTATGAGGACATGAAACACAATCTTGATACTGAGCTGGACAAGCAGCGCATGGACTATGCGAAGAAGATAGATGATGCGCATCGGCAGCTTGGCAGTGAAGAGAAGAGGTTCATGCAGCTCATCGGCGATGTCAAGAACACGGAAGGCACCATGACGTCTGAAGAGAAGAAGGTCATTAGTCTCGAGGCACAGGAGGAAGCGATCAGGAAACGCATTGATGAAATGCAGGGAAGGCTAAAGTTAGTCAGAGATGATTTGAATAAGGAGCGGGCGACGTTCAAGTACAGCGAAGAACATCTTGAGAAGCTTCGCAAAGTTGCCGAGGAGATACTCGGGAGCCTTTCGCGCATGAAGAAGAAGTTCATTGACCCGCTCGTCGAGGCGCAATTTGATCATGAGCGGAAGATTCAGGCAGCGCAAGATGCCGTGTTGAGAAAAGCGAGACAGACACAACGCCAGCTCCAGTCGGGAACACCTGTTGATGTCTCGAAGAGGTTCGAGCGTTTCTTTGAAAAGCAGAAGGAGCTTGATGACATCCTCAAGAAAATGGATGAAGAACGGTTGCAGTTGAAGATGGAATACGAGCAGCTTATCAAGAAAGCATCCGTCTTTGACAGCATGAAGAGCTCGACCTCGACAAAAGATTACGTCAAGGATCTTGAGAATGCATATGAAGAGTTAGAGAAGCGGCACGCTGCCTACAAAATGCGTGTTTTGCAGGCAAGGAATGCTTTGCAGTTCAAGTAATCCAACAGAGGTTGGAAGCAAAAGGGGTGAGGTGTGGTGAAGACCATACGCGTGTATCATAGAGCAAGTTTTTTCAAGAAGACAAAGCCAGCAATTCCTGGAAAAGGGCAGGTAACGCCAGATGTTTCTGTTAAGATACTGCCCCCCATACAGCCAGGGAAGAAAGCAAAAAGGGCAGACACGTCATTGGCTGATGCTGACAAGCGGGACGGTGAGACGGCAAGGCGGGACTCGTACAACTACTTTTCAGGAAACATACCCATACTCATCATCATTTACGATAAAAGGGGAGAATTCGTTCCCATTTACGAGGTGAGCATTGCAAGCATCTCTCCAACAACCGAGTTTATTCTTGAAAAAATCCGTAAAGAGCTCATTCGGGAAGTCAATCTGGGCATGGTTGACATAACCAATGAGAAAAAAGCGACGATCATCGAGGATAAGTTCAGGGAGACTATTGGGGTGCTCGTCGGCAAGTACTTTCCCGATGTTGATCAGGAGACGAAAGGATTTCTCATCAGCTACCTCATTGCAAAGAGTCTAGGCCTGGGCAATATTGAGCTGCTCATGAGCGATGAGCTGCTTGAGGAGATTTGTGTTAATAGCGCTGAAGAGCCCATCTGGGTGTACCACAAAAAGCACGGATGGCTCAAGACGAATGTTTTCCTCAACAATGAAGAGGACACTCAACATTATGCAACAACCATCGGCAGGAAAATAGGTAGGCAACTGACCGTGTTAGAGCCTCTCCTTGATGCACACTTGAAAGAGGGAGACAGGGCAAATGCCACGCTCATGCCCATTTCAACAAGAGGAAACACGATAACCATCAGAAAATTCTCCAAGGATCCGTGGACGATAACGAAGTTCCTGAATGCAAGGACGATGTCCGTAGAGGCGGCAGCGCTCATCTGGATGGCGATGCAGTATGAGATGTCTGCCATCATTGCAGGAGGAACTGCTTCAGGGAAGACCTCTGCGCTGAACTGCCTTGCCAGCTTCTTCCCTCCCAACCAGAGGATCATCACTATAGAGGACACGCGAGAGATTCAGCTGCCAAAATTCCTGCACTGGGTTCCCATGAACACGAGACTTCCGAACAGCGAGGGAAAGGGAGCGCTGACCATGGGGAATCTGCTCGTGAACAGCCTGAGGATGCGGCCTGACAGGATCCTTGTGGGAGAGGTGCGACGTAAGGAAGAATCAGAAACGCTCTTCGAGGCGATCCACACAGGACATAGCGTGTATGCTACCTTCCACGCAAACAATGCACAGGAGACGGTTGACAGGCTGACTAATCCACCCATTGAGGTGCCCAAGCTCATGCTGCCGGCAATCTCGCTCATCGTGGTGCAGTTCAGGAACAGGAGGACAGGAACGAGAAGAACGTTCCAGATAGCGGAGATACTTGCTGATGCGACCGTGAATGTGCTCATGCAGTATGACACGAAGAAGGACGTGCTGGTGAAGAAGGCAGCCTCGAAGTCACTCGTGCAGAACCTGAAGCTGTACACAGGCTACACTGATGCGGAAATTAAGAGAAATCTCAAGGAGAAAGAGATTGTGTTGAGGTATTTGGTCAAGTTCAATATTGAGGACATTGACCGTGTCGGCAGGGTCATGGCAGAGTATTACACGAACAAGGACAATCTCATGAAAGTCATACGGGCGGGGAAGAAGTTGGATTAGTAGAGGGTGCGACGTGCTGATTTACGAGAATATTGCAAAGCGAATTCCTGGTTTGAAGCTGAAACTGCTCCAGGCACACATGCTCGAATCACCTGAGCAGTATATCAAAAAGACGGTGATGTTGGCGTTCTACATAACGATAGGTCTGTTCTTTTTCCTCTTTGCGTTCTTCAAGACGCCCTGGCTCATCCTGGCATTACCCTTCGTCTTCGTGATAGCGTTCTTCTACTTTTTGCGCTATACTGACCTTAAAGTGCTCAAGATTGAGAAGCAGATTAATGAGGAAATCATCTTTGCAGGGAGGTTTCTCATCATTGAAGTTGAGTCTGGCGTTCCCATTTATACTGCGTTCTTGAACATCAGCAGGAATTATCGCGTTATTGGCAGGTATTTTGGGGAGATTATCGAGAAGGTGGAGATGGGAACTGGTTTGGAGGATGCGCTGAATGAATCGATTGATATTTGCCCGTCTGCAAATTTGAGGAAGATTCTCTGGCAAGTGCTTAACAGCTTGCGGACGGGAAGCGATATTGCACGTTCCCTGAACGTCGCCATTAACCAGATGGTGCGGGAACAGCAGATTACCGTGCAGGAGTATGGCAGGAAGCTTAGCCCTCTTGCCATGTTCTACATGATGGCAGCCATCATCGTCCCAAGCTTGGGCATGACCATGCTAGTTATCATGTCGACGTTCATAGGCATCAAGCTGCAGTTGGTTGTCCTGCTCTCCATTGCGGGAGGCATTGCATTCATCCAATTCATGTTTTTGGCAGTCATACGGTCACAACGGCCACCAATAGGCATATGAGGACAGCATGGGTGAGGAAGATATTGAGAGGAAGCTGGCGGGCGAGCGCCGAGCTGAGCGGTTGAGCATCACTAGGCAATTCAGTACGCTTTTTAGCGATATGCGGACGAAAGGAATTCTAGATAAGTACGTCAAAAGTGCAGGCATAAACTTTCCTAAGCGCGGGAATTTGAGCATGCTCCTGTTCAAGATTGCAGTATACATCTGCCTTGCGTTGACATTGGGCGTACTTGCGTATGCTTCCGTCTACGGCAACGATGTCATTCAAGTGCTGCTTTTCCTTGCTGGCGTGTGGACGGTTGTCCTGCTGTTCATTTACGTTCTTTGTTGGATTGCACTATATGCCTTTGTCGATATCATGCTACTTATCCAGAAGATCCGCCAGCGGAAGCTGATGCAGCCTGGCAGTGACGCCAAGGTCATTACTGCCGATGAGCGGCGTATGCGGAAGGAAGAGGCAAGAATGATTAGAAGGGCAACACTCTTGTCTTTCCTGGAGAAGGCAGGACTTGGGCAGCTGAGCATGAAGAACCTGAGCGTGCTTATCTTCAAGATCAGCATTTTTGTCTGTCTTAGCATCTCAGGCGTCATTATTGTCTATGCTGCCGTTCGGAATACTGATTTTAGGAGTATCTTTCTTTTTCTGGGTGGCATTTGGACTGCTGTATTCGTGCTCATCCTCGGGCTGATCTGGCTTGGCTTTTTTGTCATGGTCGACTTGCGCATCTATCAGCGGACGCAGGAGATAGAGGCAGTGCTGCCTGATTTCTTGCAGCTTGCCGCCGCAAATATCAGTTCAGGCATGACTATCGACAGGGCGTTGTGGTTTGCCGTCCGTCCTCGTTTCGGCATTCTTGCAAAGGAGATAGAGGATGTTGCAAAATCCACCATGACGGGCGAAGATTTGGGGGCTGCGCTGAGTCGTTTTTCTCAAAAGTATGATTCGAAGACGCTCAAGAGGAGCATCAATCTTTTGCTCGAAGGCATCAGTGCAGGCGGTGAGATGGCGGACCTGCTGAACAAGATTTCCATTGACATTCAGGAGACGCGCATCATGCAGAAGGAGATGGCTGCAAACATCATGAGCTATGTCATCTTCATCGGCTTTGCGAGCATCATCGCTGCCCCGTTCATGCTCGGACTGAGCACGCAGCTCATCATTGTCATTAAGTCGGTGATGGGCAACATCAGTGTGGAAAGCTTGAGCAATGCGCAGATGATGTTCTCACTCGTTCCCGATGCCGTCAAAGTCGCTGATTTCAAGCTGTTCAGCCTGACCGTGCTTTTCGTGACCACTGCGTTCAGCATGGCGATTATCGGCACTATTCGTTACGGATCTGCTCGTCGGATGCTGCCATACATTCCCGTGATGTATTTAGTGACGATTGCCATTTATTATACGACGCTCGGCATTTTTGGGACGATGATGGGCAGCTTGCTATAATTTTCTCTGTGACAACCGAAAACTATTAATATCTATTGGTATCTATTGCTTGCATGAATGCGCAGGTCAATGTGCGGCTTCCTCAGAACTTGCTTGTTCTGGCTAAAGAGCGTGCGCAGAAACAGGGATATGGCAGTATCCAGGAGTTCATCAAGGAGGCAGTTAGAGAAAAACTATTCGAAGAAGAGCTTACAAAAAAAGAATTAGCGATGGTGAAGAGAATAATCAAACTTTCTGAAGAGCGAAATCTTTACGGAACTGAAGAGGAATTGTTTAAGAAACTACGTCAGTAAATACATGGCATGTTCGATATCGTGCCGAGTAGGCTATTCCTCAAACAGATTGACAAACTCAGTGCTGATGCACGACACGTACTTAATCAGAAAATTTCTCTATTGCGCAAGAACCCGTTCAGATTCAAGAAATTGCACGGATATCGTTTTCTGTTCAGGATACGATTTTCTGATAACCATACATCAAAACGGCTCATATACTTTGTTCAGAAGAATGCAGTGAAACTCGTGTGTATCCTTGATAGGGATAAGGACTATGTTAATCTTGCTGAGCAGCTTGAGCGTTCGTTTCCCTGACTGTCTTTCCTTTCAAGTAGTTTTATGTGGCTAGTAACTGATTAACCACATTAGCCACACCAGTATACGGAAATAGTAGATAATGACAATCTTTATATATGAGTTCATGCAAGAATGACTAAAAAGCAATTAATCGTAAAGAAAACGAGGTGAAGTATATGAAGAAAGGCCAAGCAGCCATGGAATTCCTGATGACGTATGGCTGGGCAATCATCGTTGTGCTCGCGGCAATCGCAGCACTTGCATACTTTGGTGTGCTAAGCCCAGACAGACTTCTTCCCGAACGAACAACGTTCCCCGCGCCGTTGGCGAACATTGACAAGGCATCGATAGCTGATGCGGCAAACACGGTAACCGTTACCTTGACGAATAGTGTTGGCAACCAGATTAATATTACAAGATTGGTGCTCAATGGAACCTCAGGCACGGCATGTAACACTATCGCTGCTCAAATAAGAACTGGTGCAACTGCGTCAGGAGCACTTGCTGATTTTGTTCCTGCGGATGGAAGGACTGCAAACAATGGTGACTTCATCACATTGCAGTTCAACTGCACAGCAATTCCGTCAGGAAAATTCTCGGCTGATGTGGCTGTTGACTACACGGACATGTTCTCAGGCCAGGCGCACACTACGACGGGTTCCATAACGGGACGAGCAGTATAAATTCTTTTAGTCTTTTTTTTTCTTTTTCCTTCTGGTGAATCATGATGAAGGGCCAAGCTGCGATGGAATTCCTGATGACGTACGGCGTGGCAATCGTCATCATGCTCGCAGCGTTTGCAGCGCTTTCATACTTCGGCGTGCTCAATCCCCAAGATATCCTCATGGACAGAACAGTGTTCCCCGCTCCTCTGGGGAATATAGACCGTGCGTCAGTCGTTGCGGGAACAGCGGGAAGAGGGACCATAGACGTTACGCTGATGAACAGTGTCGGCGGCAGAATAAACATAACAGCGATAACCCTCACACCGCTGGATGGCTTTGTCTGTGCAACAACGCTGGCAGATGCCTATTCGACATTCGATGGAAGTGCATTCGTCAATTTCAATTCAGTGCTTGTGGATGACCAGGACAAGGTGAACATCCGTGTCAGGTGTGATAGCAGTGGAGAGCCTGTCAAGGGAAGATTCTCGGCAGACATGACCCTTTTGTATATAGATGCGTTGTCAGGGCAGGAACACACACTTGTTGGCTCTATCCGGGCACGAGCAGTATAAATTTCTTTTTTTTCTTATTCTTTGTACGCGTTGTTGTGATGGTCTAACGTTATTATTCTGACGATATCTTTCTCTACTCTGAAAATGAGGACGTGGCTTCCGAAATGGATTCTTTGGAATCCAGAAAGAACATTGCTCAATGGCGTGTAGTGGTCTGGATGCGTAATGAGTTCGACAAGCTTCTTCTTGATCTGTTCATGCAATACGGGGCTCTTCTTCTTGAGTTTCCGCATTGCCTTCTCGAATTCCTTGCTGAACTCAATGACATACATCATAGTCCTCTTACGTGCGCTAGAGCATCCTGTTGGTTGAATCGTTTAACTCCTTTGCCTTTCTTCATGCGCGTCTCGATTTGAGCGTAGTCTTTCTCTTGAATGACTCGTTGACGTAATGTCTCGAGAATAAGTTCCTGCACGTTCCTATAACCGAACTTCTCTGAATGTTCTTTCGCCGCCTCAAAAAGCAGGTCGGGCATGTTCACGCTTATCTGTTTCAACACCATAGAGTCACCTTTTTTACGTACGTATACATACGTAAAAAAGTTATCATTCTATATAAAACTTATGTTTTCTTATGTCTTATGAACGAAAAAGCGAAAATATTTCATATCTGTTTTTTCAGCGCCGCCCTCACCAGCCCATAGAACAAAGGAGCAGGGTGCAGTAGCGAACTCTTTAGTTCAGGATGCCCTTGCGTCCCGATGTAGTACGGATGGCTGGGAAGCTCGACAAACTCCGCAAGCCTCCCATCAGGGCTCATGCCGGAAAAGACAAGGCCGTGCTCCTCAAGAAGTTTATGATAGTCAGGATTCACCTCGTAGCGATGCCTGTGCCTCTCTCTTGCAGAAGTTGTGCCGTACAGCGAATATGCGAGACTTCCTTGCTTGAGCAGGGCAGGATAGCTGCCAAGGCGCATCGTGCCCCCTTTCAGGGTTACTGTTTTTTGCTCTGGCAGGATGTCGATGACAGGATAGAGCGTGTCAGGATTGATCTCTGTGCTGTTTGCGCTCACAAGATTGCAGATGTTCCTTGCAAATTCAATGACTGCAAGCTGCATGCCAAAACAGATGCCGAGGAAAGGGATTCCTTGTGTCCTGCAGTGTTCGATGACCTTGATCTTGCCTTCCGTGCCTCTCGAGCCAAAGCCGCCAGGAACGATGACAGCATCAATCCCTTGCAGTGCAGGCTCGGCATCGTTGAGGTTTGTCGTGTCTATCCATTTGACCTTGATGTTTGTCCCGAAATGGGCTCTGCAGTGCTTCAATGCTTCGTTGATGCTCGCATAGCTGTCCTCTAACCGTGTATACTTGCCGCAGATGGCAATAGTTATGTTTTTGTCTGGATGGTCGAAATTATTGAGGAGTTTCTTCCACTGCTCAAAATCAGGCTTGAGTTTCAGCCCAAGTTTGCTCTCAAGTATGCTTGTCAGGCCTTGCTCGTGAAAACTTAGAGGAAGGATGGCGACGTTGTTGTTGTCTATATCGCTGATGATGTCCTTCTTGTCGAGGTTGCAGAACAGCGCTATTCTTTCCTTGGCCTGTTCTGTTAGTTCTTCACAGCACCTAGCAATGATTATATCAGGGATGATGCCTCGTTCTCGAAGCATTGCCGCGCTTTGCTGCGTTGGTTTTGTCTTCTGCTCTTTGACTCCTCCCGGGATGGGGATGTAGGAGAGGTGGGCGAAAAGCGTGTCTTGCTTGCGTTCCTGATGGAGTTGTCTTGCCGCTTCGATGTACAGCTCATTCTCAATGTCCCCCACCGTCCCGCCTATCTCGATGAGGACGATATCTGCTTGTTCTCTTTCTGCAAGGCCCTTCCACCAATCCTTTATGGTGTTTGTGACGTGCGGAATTAACTGAACAGTTCTGCCGAGGTAGTCTCCTCTTCTTTCTTTGATCCTGACCTGCTCATAGACTTTTCCCATGGTGAGGTTCCAGTCGAACTTGCAGGCAATATTCAGAAAGCGTTCGTAATGGCCGAAGTCCATGTCCACTTCACCGCCATCATCCAAGACAAAGACTTCGCCGTGCTCAGTAGGATTCATGGTGCCGGGATCAACGTTCAGGTAGCCATCACACTTTATGGGAAGGACGCGATAATTGTCTGCCAGAAGCTTGCCCATGCTTGCCGTCGCTATGCCCTTGCCAATCCCTGAAAGAACGCCGCCCGTAACAAAAATGAATTTCATACGGGATACGTATTCCCGACCTGTTGTTTATATGTGTTGTGGTATTCCTGAGAGAACAAGCGCTTTCTCGAGCATGCAGCAACTATTTAATCGAGAGGGAATATTTTTAAATGCGAAAAGTAGGGAGTTTGTAATGAAGACTGAAACATCTGCGCTCATGCAATTCTTGATTGCGCAGCTTCTTTTTGGATTCATTCCCATTGTCGTGCGTTTTGGCAGTGGCATAGGCTCGTTCAGTCTGGCATTCTTTCGCATACTCATCACTGCCCTTGCATTGGGTGCTTTTTTCCTTTTGGCACGGCAAACTTTCGCTCCATTCAAGGAGGAGCGTGGACGGTTGTTGCTTTTTGGAGCGGTGCATGGTTTCATCATCCTCGGCTACTTCCTCGCCATCCAGCATTTGAGCATAGCCAATGCAGTACTGCTGCTCTACTCTGCATCGATCTGGATGGTGGTGTTCTCCTGGCTGCTGCTCAAGGAAAAGCTGACGGCAAGAACTATTACTGCGCTCTGCATTGCACTGGCTGGAGTGGTACTTGTCCTCGACCCTTCCCAGATGTTCTCATTCAACAACGTGCTTGGTTCAGTCGCCGGATTGCTTGCTGGTGTCGGCTTTGGCTGGGTGTACGTTGCGAGCAAGCAATTCAAGACGTATGATAAAGTTTCTCTGACATTCTGGCAGAATCTGATTGCGCTGCCTTTCTTGCTTCCCTTCCTGCTCTTCATCCCTCTCCAGTTCAAGACGGCAGACATTGGCTTGTTGCTCATTCTCGGCGTTGTCTGCACGGCCTTGCCATTCATTCTCATCTTCAAGAGCCTGGAAAAACTCTCTGGGCAGAAAGCAGGAGTGCTCATCCTTCTTGATATTCTCTTTCCTGTGGTGTTTGCCATACTCTTCTTCAAAGAACTGCCGTCACTCATGGCAATACTTGGAGGCCTGCTCATCATAGGAGGTGTTCTGCTCGTAACTCTAGAAAAAAAGCAGGAGAAACATTAGGCATTCTTCGTCATAGAAATGGTGAAATCACAGGGCAGCTTGTTCTTTGCGCGCGTGAGCGCCAGCTTTGCCGTTTCCAGGTTTGCGGTGTTCACCTGCACTTCGAAGACGGGCTGTCCTTTCTTGACTTGTGCGGCGATGCCGATGACTTTGCCGAACGCCTTCGACATTCCTGTACTCATACGGTCGGCCCCAGCGCCTGATGCCAGCGGATTTTCTCGCAACGCATGGTGTGGGTAGACTCTGACTCTGGAAAAGAATTCGTTCGTTCCCAGTTTCTTCTCGAGCAGCCTGTTCGAGCTCTGTCTAGCTGATTCTAGGGCGTTATGTCTGAGCTGGATGTCCTTGCTGCAGTGCAGGAGGAGCGTGTATTCAAAATTCTTCTTGGCGTTGCCAGAAACAAATTTTGTGACTTTGCAGACGGGCATGCTCCTCACGAATGATTTCTTCTTGTACTTGCTTTTTCTCGTGTACGGCCGTTCCAAATTCGTGTATGACCTGCCTTTCCTCAATTTTGCCATACCCTTCGGGAAAAAGAGTCCATTTAAATAGGTTACTATTTTGTCAGTATCTCCGTAGGGTTGTGTGGTGGTTGAGCGCTCTGTCTTTTGTGGTGGAGGTGTGGCCTTTTTGATCTCGCTGCCGATCGGGCATATCCACACGTTCTGTCGAGGTGTAGATATCAGGCGTGATCAAGAAAGG
>JAZDHK010000027.1:0-39882 GCA_043806035.1 archaeon | reverse complement strand
GCTGCATTCCTCAACGGATGCTCGGCACGTATTTCTCTCATAATGGTGCACTCAAGCCGCTGAGCGAAGCAAAGCTTTCCCTGGACAATATCGAGCTCGTGTACGGTTTCGGCGTGTACGAGAATCTCCGAGTGAGGCACGGCAAGATCTTCTTTCCCGAACTGCACGTCGAGAGGCTGCTCCACAGCGCGACCATCCTGCGGCTCGAGCACACCTTCAGGAGCGATGCCATCCTTGTCTTCTTGCAGGAACTCGTGAAAGCTAACGACGTGTACGATGCAAACATCAAGATATTGCTCCTCGGCGCGGGAAGCAGGGAGCAGGCGCAACTGTACATCATGAGCCTCAATCCTTTGTTCTCACACAAGGACATATATAAGAACGGCGTGAAGGCCATCCTGTACAAAGGCGAGCGTGAATTTCCGCAGGCAAAAAGCCTGAGTATGCTCATGAGCTATCTTGCCTTCCGGGAGGCGAAGCAGCAGCAGGCGTATGATGCACTGCTCATGGACAGGAATGGCTGCATCACGGAAGGGACGAGGACGAACATCTTCTTTACCGACGGCAGGATCCTGTACACGCCTCCTGCCGAGAAAGTGCTGGCGGGAGTAACCAGAAAATTGGTCATCGACCTCGCCAAGAGTTCAGGATTGCTCGTCGTTGAGAAAGAGCTCAAAGCCGAGGAACTGCAGCAGTATGCTGGTTTTTTCCTGACGAGCACCTCAGCGAAGATACTGCCGCTGACGACCATCCAAGATAAGCAGTTTCCCATTCCTGATTTGGTGAATGAGCTCATGGCGTCATTCGATCTGTTCTTGGATGAGTATGCTGAACGTCATACGTGATTCGCATGTGTCTATACGTCGAAAAAGAATGCGCAGAATTATTGGCGAAGAAAAGTGCTTGGCCAGCACGTTTCCGTACAGCTTCGACTTCCCGTATTGCTTCGACGAAAGATAACACGGACAACAGGCATCAGGACAAGCAATATAAACACAACCACCTATGATCGTTCATGAAGACTGCACTGATCGTCGCCAATGGCTCAGTCATTGACAAGAAGAGATGCAAGGGTCTTGCTGCCGAGGCGGACATCATCATCGCAGCCGACGGTGGCGCGAATGCCTGCCTAAAACAAGGAATTACCCCTACGCACGTCATTGGCGATTTTGACTCTATAACTGCAAGAGCCAAAAAGAAGTATGCAAGACAACTCATGTGTGTGAAGGATCAGGACACGACGGATCTGCAAAAGGCATTGTCTCTTGCACAACGGCTGAAGGTAAAGAAGCTCACGGTCATCGGGGCAACAGGCACTCGTCTCGATCATACGCTTGCCAACATCGTCTTCCTCTCAAGACAAAAAATTCCCGTCCACATCATTGACGAGCATAATGACATGCATATTGTACAGAAGCACATCATCATCGAAGGCAAAAGAGGAGATCTCGTCTCAATTATAGCGCTCGCCGACGTGCAAGGCCTATCCTGCAGAGGTCTGCGTTGGAGCATACGCGAGCATCGCGCAGCTTTTGGTTGGGTGGGCGTTTCCAACAGGATGCTGGGCAGCCATGCAACGATTTCTTTGAAGAAAGGGAGTATAGCGGTCATACGGGCACGGGACTAAATTGACAGTGAAAATATCTTTCTCCCTGCCGGCGCTGTGGGAGGGGGTGGGGTTGGTTCTAGAAGAACCGGCAGGGAGTCAGATCGTGATTGGTCATCTCTTTATTGCCAGCTGAGTCGGCTGTTTCCTGATCTCTTGCAGCCACATCAAGCCAATCCGCATCATGGTCTTGTTAAACTTCTCTGATATCTTGTACGTTTTCTTGTAAAGATCATAATCGATGAGACCCATGGTCTTCATAGGAGTCAGGATGCGGTCGTAAAATTGTCTCTTGTTATAACTAAAGGAGACTCTTTTCTTTACGCCCGCGATTCCTGGCTGCTCCACTTCGACGAGTTTCCCTTCGTGAAGGGCAGTCGCGAAAAGTGACATTTCCGTCTTGCCCATTTCACCTCCGTTCTTTTTTATCTCGTCGATGAGCATCTTGGCGACGACGACCTGTTGGTTCGTCGAAAAAATAATCTCGTAGATGTTATCCGGCAGATTAAATTGATCAAATAGGATGACCATGCATATAGTATGGCATAACTAATATATAAATGTTACTATTTTGTATACTGATGTAGATTTTTAGGAATTAATGTGGAAAAAAATGAGTTTAAGTGAGTGAACTCACTTAAGAAAAGGAAAAGAAAAATAAAACAAAAAAAGTCGAAAAAAAGGATGAATTCGACTAAAAAAAAGAAGAAAAGCTCAATTATTCCTTCAATTCAATAACTTCGATTGCATGCACGGGACAGGCCTCAGCCGCTTCCTTGTTTATCTGGACGGCATCCCCCTCAACAATAAGCTCCCATTTCTTCGTCTGCTCGTTGAAGACCGCTCCGGAAAAATCCACTTTGCCATCATCTGCCAGCAAATAGGATTTTGGGGCAATGGCATTGCACGCAAGTGCGCCGATGCATGCTTCCCTATCGAAGACTATCTTGCATTTTGACATGATCTCTCTGAAAAAGACTCGCTTTTAAATGTTGTGGAAAAGTATTAATACGAGTATATTGTAGGAAAAGCACACACAAAAACGATATGCTACAAGAAAGTGAAGAACGGAGGTCAGAACAATGCCAAAAACAGGAAAGCAAATACTCGATGATTATGCACACGACATCCATGCAGCACAAGGCATGGTTGAGGCAGCAACCCGCTATAATAATGAGCTGATGGCACGATCAGCATATGAGTTTGCACATGGACTACATGAAAAGTGGGAAACTGAAGTACAAAGATTAAGTGGAGCAGGAAGACCACGACCCGACGGCCCCAACAACATAGCAGCGTATGAAATGGCACAAAAAAGGTATACACTCTCAAAAAAACCCTTGGCAGATATGGAAAAAAGGATGAAAGAAAGAGGCTGGATTTAAGGCTCAAAATTATTTTCCACAATTGTTCTGGAGACAATGTTGTCCTTGCTCGCACGAAGGACGTGCCGCAGCTCGAAATGTGCTAGAGGAACTCTTTGCTCCTTCAAGAATTCCTTCGCATGACGCTCCGCCTTTAATTCTCGTTCAAGAGGATCTTCAGGAATCTCCCCTGACTTCATGAACTGCAGTTCACAATATTCGTGTGCAAGGACAAGTCCAGGCAGCATGCAATCAAAATCATGCAGGTATGCAGTGTAGGGTTCGAGCGCAGGGTCGTCTGCCAGCGCTTTCTTGAGCGCTCGCATCACTTTGAGCGACTGGCTGCGAACGTACAATGCCGACGGCGTAACGCAGAATCCGTCGAGGAAGACGGACATGTTCGCGCTCTGCTCCCGTTTTAGCAAGGAATACTCAAATTTCTCTCCAGAAGGATACGTATACAGTTTTGGAACGGGTAGAGCAACAATGAGCTCATCGCCGAAACTTTCTGCATAGTATGCGGTGTGCACGCGCAAGGCTTGCGCAACGAAGGCAGGAGGGCTTGTATAGTCTAGTCCCTCAGGCAACTCAGGCAGCTCCGCGTCTTTTTGCAGAGGAAGAGAAAGCCAACGCTCTAACACTAGTGGTTGGAGGAACAGATCACGTACATGATTCTTGTCCATGGAAACATTGCTGAGCAAGTAACTCAAGAGCACGTCATTCGGATAATTTTTGATATCTGAAGGCATGTGCAAAGGAGAAGGTTGTTGCTCTTTCCTGTATGCGTTCACTATTTTTGTAAGGTCCTGTTCTGTATACATGTGGACGATGACGAAAGCGCAGTCTATTTATAAATCTATCGTTCTTCACCACTATTTAGTAAAAACAAATGGGAAGGTTTATATAGCAAGACTGCCCAAGGGGAAGCACGGAGGAAGCACATGCACACCATTGCAGAAAACGAGTACGGAAAGATCCTGCAGCAGGACGAGCACACGTTTCTCCTGCAAATGCAACAGAACGCACGAACAGATGATTGCGCTAACTCCATTGATGAACTCGCCCACGAGCTTGTGAGACACATTGACAAAACAAACGATCTCACATCCTATCTTGCAGATAGTGGCTATGGCTTGTGTACCCTCAAGTACTTCCTGTTCGCGGAACACCTTCACAACGCCCAGAAGTATGGCAACAAGCATGATCCGAGCAAGACAACAACCATAGATTACACGTTCAACAAGCAGCAGGCAGAACTTTCCGTCACCATTACTGATGAAGGAGAAGGATTCGACTATCGACGATTAGTCAATGCAGAGAAAGCTGCACGGAACAATCCTGCCCAAACGTATAATGATGTTCGAGAAGAAAAATCAGACGGAGCAGGCTTCAGTCTTTTCCATAGTCTCCGCTTCTGCGATAGTGTCTCATGGAATGAGCAAGGCAACAGCATAACCCTCAAGAAAACGCTCAAAGACCTTGCACGACAATAGTCCTCTTCCTCGGCCCTGACGTTTCCACAGCAATGATACGCTGATACGTGCCGAGCTGCAATTTTCCTTTTACTACAGGAATGATCTGAGAGACAGGCATGAGCATACACTGCAAATGGCTCTTTGCATTCTCTGGCTCATCAGGAGGGCAGTTTCTCAGATGGATCTTGTCATGCTCATACTGTCCCGCAGGAGAAAGTCGCTGCAGAAAGGCACGCATGTCCTTGAGCAATAACTCTTCATATTCGTTGATGATGATGCAAAGCGTCGTGTGCAAACTGTAGACAAGTACAGCACCATCAGCGATGGGTAGGGCAGCCTGTACCTGCTGCGTAATATCGAGAAACTGCAGTTCTTCAGCCGTATCGATGGTTATGTTTGGCACGGTAGAGCGTGCAGAAGCACTGGTTTAAATACCTTGTTGCTTCATGCAGGGTTATATGAGTTTTTGCTCCGCAAGCGCGGCCTTGATGATGTCGAAGAGCAGCTGATGTCCTTGCTCGCTCAGATGCAGGCCATCCTCATCGTCGAGCAGATGCTGATAGTCCTGCCTGCTCCATTCGTCAAAGACGTCGATGAAGATGAGGTCTTCTTCTGCACAGATTGTGCGCATGGCCTCATTGAATGCTCTAAGATTGTCGTTCGTCCAGCGCTCGTGCACATCCCACACGGCAGGATTCGTCTTTGCTTCATTGACGGGATGGTTGCCCACAATGAATACTTCTTCTGTGTACTGTTCTGCAATCGTGATTGCCTTACGCATATTCTCTTTGAACGTCTCGAGAGAACAGGCAGGCTTGTCATCGACGAGTTTTGCGTCGTTGCTGCCGTTGCGGATGATGATGATGTCGGGATTTCTCGCCGTGCACTCCCCATCCATGCGTTCGAGCAGTTTCACCATGTCATCGCCGCTTATGCCGAGATTGAACACAGACATATCTCCAACGAATTCTCGTAATTTGCTCACCCAGCAGTCGAAGCCAAGAAAGTACTCATCGCTTACCGTTGAGCTGCCGAAGACGCAGATGCGAGCCACGAGTGCATGCCACTCTTGATATTTAAAAATGTTGCTACGGTCGGAAGAACTCCCTGATCATCTTCTCGTAGAGCATGGTCACTTTGAGCTGCTTGTCTTTGGGGAAGAGCTTGAAGTATTGCGGCCAGGCGTATCTCTCATCGAGGAAGACGATGACGCCCTTGTCCTGCTCTGAACGGATGCACCGCCCTGCACTCTGCAGGGTTTTGTTGAATGCTGGATAGACATAGCCATACTCCCAGCCTTTGCCGAACTTCTCGTCATAATAGGCGATGAGCGCTTTCGTCTCCAGCGTCGGCTTCTGCAAGGGCAGGCCGATGACGATGACGCCCTTGAGGAAATCTCCAGGAAGGTCGATGCCTTCACCGAAAGAGCCAGTAATCACACCAAGAAGCGCCGCTCCCGTATCCTTGTACTGCTTGAACCGCTCCAAGAAGTCGGCTTTCTCCGTCTTGGTCATGAGGGGCTTCTCGACAAAGCAGGTCTTGTTCGTGAGCGTGCCGAACACCTCATAGATTTTCTCGAGGAGGAAGTAGCTGGGAAAGAACAATGCCACATTTCCTGGAATGGCGTTCGTCGCTTTTGCCGCGACGTGTGCTATGTTCGCATATTGTTCCTGGCTGCGCACGGAGAATTTTGTTGTCGTGTGCGGAATGATGATGTTGCACTGGTTCTGCTGAGGGAAGGGGCTTTCGAGCGTCAGTTCTATCGCATCATCGATGCCGAGGAGCTCTTTATACATGGACGTCGGCGTCAGCGTTCCCGACATGAGAATGCTTGCGTGCGCCTGCGAAAAGACGGCTTTTGTGACGAGGCCGGGGTCGAGGCAGCGGTAGTGGAGCAGCAACATCTTGCCTACAGGAGTTTCGTGCACGGAAAAAATCCGGGTGTGCCCTTCATCATCGCCTTGCCAGAAACTCAAGAATCCGGCGACGGCACCGATGTAGGATACTTTCTGCGCCTCTCTAATACTGTCGGCGATGGTGTGCATCAGTTCAAGAAGGTCGTCATACGCGTAGATCCTATCGACGTCGATAAAGAATTCGTCCTTCGTTATGTAGCATTCGTTGGAGCGCACGTCCGTCTTTTCCTCGAACGCATCAAGCGTCCGTGTTCCTGTGCGCAACGCATACTTTTCGAAAAGGTCTTGCAAACTCTGCAATACAGGAACGAGTTTTTCGTGCTTGAACTTCCGTGCTTCGTTGAGCGCTCTTGCAATGATGATACTAGAGAGAACATCGCTTTCCGCATCCTTCACTCGCTCAGGGAGATTGTGCGCCTCATCAACAATGATGATACTTTCGTGCAGTTCTTTGCCTATCTTTTTGAGGAATGCCTGCCTGATGCTCGGGTTGAAGAGGTAGCTGTAGTCGCAAATGATTACGTTGGCTTGCTTGGCGTGCAGCAGGGCAATTTCGTACGGGCAGAGGGCGTACTGTTTCGCCTCGCGCAGGACGTCTTCCGTCGTGCTGATGCCTTTGAGCTGGTGCAGGACGAGCTTTGTGCTGGCGCTCAATGATTCTTCTTTGCGGACACTCTCATAGAACTCACATTTTTTATCCGTGATCATCGCCTTGCAGAATTCGTGGAAATCCCTGCTGCGCAAGGTGTCTATACCTGGTTGCAGGCAGAAGTGCTTTTTGCCGATGATGCTTGCTGCTTGCACCTGCACGCCCTTGTCCTCGAGCTCTTTGAGGGTTTCGATGACGATGGCGTGCTGTGTGTGCCTGCTCGTGAGGAAGAAGATGGCGAGGTTGTTCTCTTTTGCGTACGGCACTGCTGGACTTAATGCTGCAGCAGTCTTCCCTAATCCTGTCGGGGCGTGCGCGATGAGGCTTTTGCGCTGCTGCAGTGCCTGCTCTATCTTCGAGAGGAGGATGTCCTGCATGGGCCGTATCTTGTCGTACGCGAAGGGAGAAGCCATCAGCAGCAAGGGATGTGCTCTTCTTTAAATGCATTGCTAAGAGACACAACTATTGCCTGACAGCACACACCGCTAGTTAGAACTGAACATCACTTTTTGTAATAGTCGAAATCAAATTCTCGTAATTGCTTGTGACGTATGCCTGGCTTTCGTCGTTTGAGCAACGGCTTCTTCGGATGGTGCACGGGCGGAAGTTTTTTCTTTTCTTTCGCTTTCCGGAGATATGTATCAAGTGCTGCTTTCGCTTTCTTGACGCCTATGGAGATGCGCTGCATCTGCGTTTTTGCGATAGGCTCCGCTTTTTTCGCCTGTCGCTCCCATTCGACGCTCCAGTCGTGCAGGACACGGTGTATGTGCTCCACCTTCCTGCCATACTTGTTGAAGAAGACATGATCCGTGAGTGGAGAGAGGTGCCGCTCTTCAGGTCCCTCATCAGGAT
Organism: archaeon; assembly: GCA_043806035.1. Taxonomy (GTDB): domain Archaea; phylum Nanobdellota; class Nanobdellia; order Woesearchaeales; family UBA9642; genus JAZDHK01. The sequence goes on along the minus strand of JAZDHK010000027.1, from coordinate 32,020 downwards.
AGCCTAAGGGAAGGATGGCATACGGTTGCGCACTGTTGGGAATGTCCAGATAATGGCGCAGATTGTGCTCGTCAAACCCGCCTACCCAGCAGCTGCCAAGACCGAGGGCATGCGCAGTCAGTAGCATGTTCTCTATCGCTGCTGCACAGTCCTGCGCACAGTACACGTTCCTTCCTTTGTCACCATAATATTTTTCTTGCCTGCTGAGCATGCCGCAGACGACGACAAGGACAGGTGCTTTGGCTATCCAGTACTGGCCTAATGCCGACTCTGCTATCTTCGTGATGACCTCTTTCTCTGAGACGATGATGAATTTCCAGTCCTGCAGGTTGCCTGCACTGGGTGCAAGCGTTCCTGCCTCGATGATTGCAGATATCTTGTCGAACTCGACAGGTCTGACGAGAAAGCTCCTGATGCTCCTTCTCCCGTCAATAGCGTCAAAAATGTTCATGGATGCTTCCTCGGAGGCTGTTGGTGGTGCGCTGTTGCGTGCGGTTGAGCATGCTGCACATAGCTCGTGAATTGCTCTCTATAGAGTGGATGATGCGTTGTTTGCTGCACAGATGACTGCGAATATCCTTGCTGCTGAACGTGTTGCTGTAGGTGATGTGTAGGGTGTTGTTGTATCGCCTGGCGGTGCTGGTGCATGGCCTGCTCTTCTTTCGTGAACACGAGCTTGGCAATGCCGACGACAACAAGCAGGATGCCGACGATGAGGAAGAAATGCATGACATTTGCATGCACAGGATTGATACGCGAGACGATAAAGGAATAGATGCCGATGAAGCAACCTATCCCGATGTATGCCCAGCCAGGTATGGCAACCATGGTATTGCCTGGGCAAGAGCGATTTAAAAAGGTTATGGCTGTAGAGACTCCATCCTAAATCTCTTTCGCATCCCGCTCCGCATAGCATTGTAAACAGATGCACGCATACGAGTCTTCACGCAATAGCCTCGTTTTCGGGTTGCTTCGCTCGGGGATGAACGAGACTCTCAGGATGAAGCCGACTGTAGAACACGCCTACGCTACATTTATAAAATAGGTTGTGTTTTCCTGTTGCATGAGCGTGTTGGGTGGACGTGTCCTACTTACAGGTGTTCTGCTCGTGCTGCTTACTGCGTGTGCGAGCTATCCTGACATAGTGACACCGCATCCCGTGCTCGGCAACGTGAACGCTTCAGTGCATGTCATCGAGTATTCCGACATGGAATGCCCTGCATGCAGGCAGGCATATGCGACGATGCACGTGCTGCTCGACAAGTACAATGACAGCATCAGTTTCGAGTACAAACACTTTCCATTGTCGCAGCACCGGCATTCGTACAAGGCAGCTATCGCTGCAGAATGCGCGAATGATTACGGGCAATACTATGCATTCTTGGAACGGGCATTCACGAATCCTGACCTTGACGGGACTGCGCTCAAGGCACATGCCATTTTGTTGGGCATTCCTGAGCAAGCATTCTCTGCCTGCCTGTCCTCGGCAACGAAGCAAGCGGTCGTCGATGAGAATGTGCGGTCAGGCATCAAGCTAGGCATAACGGAGACGCCTTCGTTCTTCGTGAACGGCAAGAACGTCAAACTTTCCCAACTTGAGGGAGAACTGCAACGCTTGCTCACCTAAAATGTACATAATGCTTATAAGCACTACAAGGAGTCGGGCTCCATCATGAACGACCTCACAAAAAGATTAACTGTCGCAGCAGCCGAAGATGCACTCTTCACCGAATATAGGACGCACACGTCCGGATTCGTGAAGCTTATCGATTACATGGGTGGCGATGCGCTGATTGAACGAGTGGCGACTGCAGGATACGGACGAGACATCTTCCCCGAACACCCTTCTTCTCAAGAGTTCTTCGCACACTTGCAGGCAAAAGCCATCCGCACACCATTCCAGTCTACGCAGCTCAAGTTCCACATCCAATCGAGCATCGAGGACGCGTTGGAGATGGTCTATGAGCGAACGGGTAGCGTGAATGAGTATTCGGGACGGTACAGTCTGCTCCTCAAGACCGCACACGTTCCCAAGAATCTTCTTCCGCACATCGCATCGATCAAGAAGATACAGGACGACACGTACGAATGGTTCGTCAGCGAAGATGTTGACTTGGCACGAGAGCTCGCACGCCTGCCCGTAGGCACGATGAATGACACCATGTTCTTCTGGAAGATGGACCTGTATAACCTCACGTCGTTCATCAAGCAAAAACGCGCGCAAGGAAAAATTCCCGTTTACCTGCAGCATTTTGAGCATCTTGCACGACGTGTCGCTCCTGAAGCGACCGCCGCACTGCTCAGCGAAGGAAAAAACATGATGCTGACGTATCCTGAGGATAGCATCATCGACGCACCATTACGTCCTGCAGCATGGTCTGCACAGCAAACACGCAGACAAGTCGTTCCCGCTCTCGAAAACGTGCTCTACCTACCCCAGCAGTATCTCGACAAGGGAGCAATACAGGCGGTGGAGTACCTGGGCAGTGACGTTGGCCCTGCAGAGGCTGCACGCATGAGCTATGGTCGCGGCACAAAAAAAGCGTCAGATGACAAGAATCTCATTAGATACTTGTACAGGCACAGGCACACAAGTCCCTTTGAGCATAACGAGCTTGCCGTCGAGAGCAAAACACCGCTTTTTGTTGACCCGCGCCAGGCAGGACGGCACAGAACGCTCGAGTATTGCTGTTTCATGGAAAAGCAGTTTGTCGGCAGGGACTATTACGTACCTGCAGAGGAGCAGTTGCGCAAGCAGTCGATGACGAACAGGCAGGGAAGGGACAGAGGACTCGACAATGCGCTGCCCGTGCAGGAGCGATTACAAGACAGCTGTGAACAAACCCTCGCCATTGTCGATGCATTACGAAAGGAAAGAAAGTCAGAGGATGAATTGAGAAAACTCAAAGGTGTCGCATTCTACACGTACAATTACCGGACGGGTGACATGAAGAATTGGCTGCACTTCCTGTCCTTGCGCCTGGACAGCCATGCGCAATGGGAAATACAAGAATATGCACGCGCCGTCGAGGGAGTCATGCAACAATTCTCTCCTCTAATCATGGATGCGTTCAGGGAGTATGGGCGAGAGAGCGTCCACTTTACAGACACGGAACTGCGCATGTTCCTCGATCTTGAGCACGGGCGTGACGTTGATGCCGTCAAGAAAGCGTATGGCATGGTCAATGACAGGGGGAAGGTGAGCATTGACTGGATTGAGTTCATGCAGAAATATCAGGCATGGAGTGACCGGAATGCTTGAGCAGCGGGCAAAAGATGCATTGGAAGACCAGCACTATCGTCTCGTCGGCAGCCACAGCGCAGTCAAAGTGTGTGGGTGGACGAAGAAACACATCAAAGGAGAAGGTGCGTGCTACAAGTGGAAATTCTATGGCATCGTCTCGGCACAGTGCATGCAAATGACAACGTCTCTGTCTTGCGCGAATAGGTGTGTGTTCTGCTGGAGAAGCTATAATGCGCCTGTCGCGAAGGAATGGATTTGGCCGGTGGACGATCCTCACATCATCCTTGAGGAGAGCAAGAAGGCGCACCACCAGCTCCTGGTCGGCATCAAGGGGAACAAGAAGACCCTTCCTGAACAGTATGCTGCAAGCAAGACCGTGCAGCACGTCGCACTTTCATTAACGGGAGAGCCCATCATGTATCCTTTGCTGAATGATTTCTTGGAAAGGTGCAATGCCGAGCATATCTCAACATTCCTCGTCACGAATGCGCAATATCCAGAACGGATAAAGCAGCTTAAGCCCGTGACGCAGCTCTACTTGTCCATCGATGCGCCGAACAAGACCATGCTGAAAAAGATAGACATTCCCTTGTTCAGCGATTATTGGGAGCGATGCCTGCAGAGCCTGGCGTACACGAAGGAGAAGAAACACCGCACGTGCGTACGATTGACGATGATTAAGCATATGAACATGATCCATCCTGAAGAGTATGCAGAGCTCATCCACAAAGCCATGCCTGATTTTGTCGAGATAAAGAGCTACATGTTCATCGGAGCGAGCAGGCAACGGCTGTCCTTGGAGAACATGCCCTTCCACGAGGAAATACGTGCATTTTCGGCAGAGCTTCTCAAACAGCTCCCCGACTATGCACTGGTAGCAGAGCACAAGCCGAGTCGGGTCGTCCTGCTCGCAAAAAAGACGTTTTTTAGAGATGGAAGATGGCATACGTGGATTGATTTCGAGCAGTGGCACAAGCTCACCGCTGAGGGAAAAGACGTTCATACCGATGACTACCTGCTTCCCACGAAATTGGTGATGACCCGTGTTTGATAAGGATGCATTCATCCAGTTTGGCCTGCATAGTCGCATACTCACGTATGGAAAGAACGTTCGCCTTGCATCAGGAGAGCGAAGCTGTTGGTATGTGAACTGGCGCAAAATAACAGAGGATGTGTTTCTCACCGAACAGCTCCTGACGTACGTACGCGCATACCTGCAGGACCGGCACATCACTCCTGACTGCGTATATGGCGTTCCGGAAAGCATGACCAAGCCTGCAATTCTCTTGCAATACCTGCTTGCTAAGGACGCATCCAACTACGGAAAGTACAGTCATGTGCTTGCCATGGGTAGAGGTGCAGTGAAGAAGCATGGCATGCCAGAGGACCGCTTCTTTCTTGGCGTTCCGAACAAAAGAATTCTCGTCCTCGAGGATGTAATCACTACTGGCGAGACACTCGTGCAGCATCTGCATCGACTGAGTCCTGCATACGTGCTCGTCCTCACCGACAGGACACAACCTGGCAGAAGAAAAAAGCTGGATGCATACTTGCAAGAGAAGAACATCCCCCTCTACGCACTTACGACGTTTGATGAGCTCAAGAGAGGTGCAGCATGGAAAGCGTAGGAAAGTATGCGATGAAATTGGGAGAGAAGGCGAAGGCATTTTCGTTGCCTGGCACGGACGGGAAGCAGCACTCGCTTGCTGATTTCAGGAAAGAGCTGCTCGTGATTTTTTTCAGCTGCAACCACTGCCCCTATGCGCAAGCGTATGAGCAACGAGTTATGCGTTTGCAGAAGGAGTTCTCTGCCAAGGTCGATTTCATCGCCATCAATAGCAACGACGACGAGAAGTATCCTGAAGATGGGTTTGCGCAGATGAAAGAGCGTGCGGCAGCGCTGCAGTACAACTTCATGTATCTGCGAGATGCAATGCAAGCCGTCGCAAAAATGTATGGTGGGGAGTGCACACCGCATTTCTTCGTGTTCGACAAAGAGCGAAAGTTGCGCTATCAGGGACGGTGCGACAATAATTGGAAGGACGAGAAAGCCGTGACACAGCACGAACTTAATGATGCCATCGTTGCGTTGCTGGCAGGCAAGCCCGTTCTCACGCCCATCACGAACGCACTGGGCTGCAGTATTAAGTGGAAGGAGTAGTATCTTTGTAAAAAATCCAACTCGTCTGACGAAGAAAGCTACTTAAGAACGCGATAATGTAACTGAATGGTATTCTGAGATAGGTTTTTAGTTCCTAGTAATTCTAGTGCAGCGTCAAAATCAGTATCCAAAAATAGTTTTATTCCCTTGCCAAAGACCAAAGGCTCAACATCAAGATAAATTTCATCAATAAGATTTTCTTTCATAAAAGATGAGTTGAGCATTCCGCCACCAGCAACAAGGGCTTTGGCAAAGTTCTTTTCTTTTAGTATTTTCAGAGCTTCTTTTGGCGATTTAGCAGCAGCAAAATTAGAATTTTGAGCAAAATTTTCTTTTGAAACCACGACGGTAAATGGATTTCCTATTTTACCAAATTCGCCACTTTTTTTCATAATAGTGTAGGTATTTTTACCGATGACGATATTTTTTGTCTCTTTGACGAAGGTAGAGAAACTTGACCATTCCTCATTCGACCAAGGGGTCTTATTATTCTCCTTAGCAATATAACCATTTACTGTCATTGCCACATACAATACGACGTACACGACAGGTTTAGGTTTTGCGAATTTATTAAGGTTTGTCTTTTGCACAAGAAATCGCAAATGACTTGCAATTGCAGCAGTCCACGATGCGAGACGTCGCCAGGAAAAACTAAGTCTGCATCTTGTCCACGGTTTTCTTGAACGCAGCAACTTGTTTTTCGGAAAGCTTCCCAAATCGTAGATATTGCCGTTTGATGTCCCTGAGGAATATGCTCTTCATGTAGAGTTCTTCGGGAATGTCGAAAAGCGCTTTCATGGCAGGATCTTTGATGTCTCCCTGCAGTTCTGGCTTCTGGCAGTCATAACAGAGAGGGAACCTGTCGCGGGCGGTGACAAGCACCATGTTCTTCCTGCACCGGATGCAGCGTTGCTGGAATTGCGGTCGTGGCATGCAGTCCTGTTCATGCCAGCCTATTTAAAGATTATGACTGTCGACTGATAAGATTTAAAAAGGAACAAAAAAAAGAAGTGCTGTGGACATTGCAAAAGCCATCAGCAAAAGCTGGAAGCTGTGCACACAAAACTTGCACGTGCTGCTGCCAGGCATCATCAGCATGGCAGTCATGCTCCCGTTGTTAGTAGTGTTCGTGTACGGCTCGGGATTGCGACCGTTGTGGGCAGAGCAGGAGCAGTTACGCCATGCGTTTGATCAGCAGCAGCTTGACACGCTGGGCAAGATGCAGATGGGTAACGAGAATTTCTTGACGGCATTGCTGTTGACGGTTGGCAGGCGGAGTTCTGCATACAATACTGCGTTCAATACATACTTGGAAGAACAAGGATATGATTGGGACAAATGGGCTGACTTATTTTCGGTGCGTAATGTGGCGATGCTCATTGCGTTCGTATGCGTTGGCTTACTCGTGAGCTGGTATGCGAGCTGCATGACCTTTGTTCTTATTATGTTGCGCATGCGGAACAAGCATTCGTGGAGTGGTGCATGGAGGCTAACTAACAAGTATCTGTTGAGACTGCTCGGAGCAAGAGTGCTTGTTCTGATTGCCATACTGGGACCACTCGTGGTGCTCGTTCCTTTGGTACTGCTCATCAAGAGCATCCCGCTCATCGCATTCGTTTTCATCCTTGCACTGTTGCTGTTCCTCGTCTATATCGTGTACATGAACCTGCGCCTGCTCTTCGTCGTGCCTGCGCTGTTTCTCGAACAGAAAGGGGTCATTGAGAGTTTACGAAGTAGTCTTCGCATGACGCGAGCAAAGCTCAAGTATGCCTTTCTGATATTTCTCCTCATCCTGGCATTCTCACTTATCGTGAGAGGGTCGGTGATGAATCCGCAAGGAGACGTATTTGTGCGATTTCTGGGAAGTGGCGGCGTGCTCAGCGTGCTTTTGTTCAGCCTGCTTGCCTTCCTTACCCTGTTGCAGGTTGCCTTGCAAACGTTCCAGAATGTGTTTTTGTTCTACGCATTTGAAGAAGGAAAAAATAAGAAAAAATAGTTTACTTTCCCCATGCCATGATGCCCATGAGGACCCAGTTGACGATGGGAATCATCATGAGGATGCCCCACCACCCTGGCTTCTTGACCTCTTCGCAGATCCTCCACCACAAGTAAATCACACCAACAATCAGTGCAAGATTGATGATGACACCGACGATGGGTATCATGCTGAGGATGATCGCTGCAATGCCTATGAGCAGCCACCACCAGTCAATCTTGGCTATGTTGAGCATCAGCACAAAATTGGCTATGGGAATCCATGCCAGCCACCCATTTGGTGTTTTTGTCTTCTTGGCAATCACCATGAGGACGAGCGCAGTGTACACGTATATTGCAACAAAGAGTATGGCAAAAAAGAGCAGCATACTCATAATCAGTGCAGCAAGACCAAACGCATCTGCCATTTACACACCTCCACTACTACTTTCTTATTTTGAGTAAAACACATTTATAAAGGTATAGATTTGGTTTATCCAAAAAACATTTAAGACAAGAACATTCTTCCGTAGCATGCGTTCCCTGCTCAGATCAAAAATCCACAAGGCGCACGTCACCGAAGCAAATCTTGATTACATCGGCAGCATCACCTTGCCGAAAGACCTTATAGAGAAAGCAGGTTTCTGGCCCGGCGAGAAGGTGCTGGTGGTGAGTAACACAACAGGTGCAAGACTGGAGACGTATGTTATCGTCGGCGAGCAGCCGGGGCATATTTGCATGAATGGTGCCGCATCACATCTCATCAAGATGGGCGAGGAGATCATCGTCATGGGCTTCGAGATAACCGACAAGCCGATTGTGGCGAAGAACGTGCTTGTCGATGGGAAGAATGCGTTTGTGCGGTTTCTTTAACTACTCCACCGTCACCGCCTTTGCTAAATTCCGAGGCTTGTCGACAGGCAGCCCTTTGAGGTCTGCGATGTGGTAGGCAAGCAATTGCAAGGGAATAACGGTAAGTAGGGGCATGAGCTCCTCTCTTGTCTTGGGAACGTACAGGATGTGGTCTGCCTGCTTAAGTCGCTCGTCAGGTTCATCAGTAATGACGATGACCCTGCCGTGCCTAGCCTTGATTTCCTGCATGTTGCTCATGACCTTGTCAAACAATTTGTCATGTGGTGCGATGATGACTGCGGGCATGCGCTCATCAATCAATGCTATAGGTCCATGTTTCATCTCGGCCGCAGGATAGCCTTCTGCATGCAGGTAGGATATTTCTTTCAGCTTCAATGCCCCTTCCAATGCGACAGGAAATTGCACGCCTCTACCGAGGTAGAGTGCGTTGTGGTCATTAATAAACAATTTGGCGATTCCGCGTATGCGTTCATTGCTCTCGAGAACTTCTGCGACAAGGTCAGGTATGCGCAACAGTGCCTCTGCGAGGTCGTGGTCCCTGTGTTCTTGCAGGTAGAGCGCGAGGAGTGCGAGTGCCGTTACTTGACAGGTGAATGCTTTCGTCGATGCAACGCCTATCTCTGGGCCCGCGTGCAGGTAGATGCCTGACTGCACCTCGCGGGAGATTGTTGAACCGACTACATTAACAAGTCCTACAGTCGTTGCGTGGCGTACTGCACGCAATGCGCCGAGCGTGTCAGCCGTCTCGCCCGATTGGGAGAGGACGATGACAATATCATCTTTCGTGATAATCGGTTGCCTATATCTGAATTCAGATGCATAATCTACCTCAACAGGTATGCGGGTGAGCTTCTCCAGCAAGTACTTGCCGATGAGTGCCGCATGCCAGCTCGTGCCGCAGCCGAGCAGGATGATTCTGCCGATACGTTCAGGAAGGGCTATGGTGAGTTTTATCTGCGTTGGTGTTATCCTTCCGCGCAGCGTATTCGCAATGGCATGTGGTTGCTCCATGATTTCCTTGAGCATGAAGTGCTTGTAGCCTGCTTTCTCAATGGCATCGAGGGTCCAATGTATTTTTTCGACATTCGCGTTGAGTTGCTTGCCATCGAAGCTCATGATGTTGTATGTTGTGGACGTGAGCGACGCCAGTTCATTGTCACGCAGGTAGATGACGTTGGTGGTGTGGTCGAGCAGCGCCGCAGCGTCTGAAGAGAGGAACATGCCATGTTTTGCAATGCCTATAATGAGGGGTGAGCCTCGTCTGACGGCGATGATTTTATTTTCGTCCCGATGGATAATGGCTAGGCCGAACGTGCCTTCAAGCAGCGCAATTGCTTGCAGCACTGCCCCTTCGAGATTGCCTTGGTAGAATTTTTCGATAAGGTGCACGATGACCTCTGAGTCCGTCTGCGAGCGAAAGGCGTGGCCTTCACCCTCAAGCATTTTTCGCAAGGCATCGTGGTTTTCGATAATGCCATTATGGACGAGAGCAATAGTGTTTTTACAGTCACAATGGGGGTGGGCGTTGATTTCTGTCGGAGGGCCGTGCGTCGCCCAGCGCGTATGCGCTATGCCTCTCGTTCCGACAAGAGCAGGAAGGATGCGAGCAAGGTCTGCGATGTGACCAGGACACTTGATCGTCATGAGATCGCCGTTGGCTATGCAGATGCCTGCGCTATCATATCCTCTGTATTCTAGGCGAGAAAGTCCTTTCATGAGCAAAGGAGCTGCTTGCTCTTTGCCGATATAGCCGATGATGCCACACATCGGGCGGGTGAATGCTGATTGCTATTTAATGATTTCTAAGAAGCTCCTGCATTTTCAGGAAATCCTGCTCCAACTCCTGCCTGAGCCCTGGTTTGTACAGGATGGCAGCAGGATGGTAGAGGGGAACGACAATGAATTGCAGACCGTCGATGTCTATACTAACGGGCTTGCCGTGCAGGAAGGTGATACCACCGATGGATTTCATGCCGCCAGGGTTGCATCGTGCAAGGATGAATTTTGTGCTAAAGTTGCCAAGTGTCGCAATGATCTTTGGTTGGATGATCTTGATCTGTTCGACAAGATACGGCGTGTGCGTCCGTATTTCTTCATCATTCGGGTTCCTGTTGTTTGGCGGCCGGTACTTGAGGATGTTCGCGATGTAGACATCATCGATAGTTAATCCTATGCTGTGTAGGAGCTTGTCGAGTTGCTTTCCCGCGGCGCCGACGAAAGGGAACCCTTGGATGTCCTCTTGCTCACCTGGCGCTTCTCCTATGAAAAGAATCTTTGCTTCAGGATTGCCTTTGCCGTACACAAGGTTCTTCGCTGTTGCCTTCAAAGGAAGCTCTACTCTCTGCAAATTGCTTTTGGCCACATCTAACGCTGCCTGCTTTGAAGAAGGCACTGATGCATTGAATGACAACGTACGTTGGATATCAGGCATGTCGTGTGTGGAGAGCAGGATTTATTTAAAGGTTGGGGTCAGCCTTTGTCCATCTGCGGATCGCTCGTTATCTTATAGATGGCAAAAAGCATAAGTGCTGCCGCCAGCCACTGCACCCATGCGAGGAAATGGCCGTTGATGACATAATCCAGCATGACTGCGGTTATGGGAAACATGAGCTCGCAGATGGTGGACACCATCGCAGTGACGTGTTTGAGACCGTAATAATAGATGAATATCGCCCCTGATCCTGTCGTAAACGCTATGATGATGAAGAACAGCCAGTTCGTAGACGTGACGTTTGCCAGCTCTGAAAACAGCCCGGAGAACAGCACGACCGCAAGCATGAGGACTGCAGTGAATCCGAACCGATAAAAGTTCGTCGTATGATACGCGTACTTTTTTAGTGCCATTTTCCCGAATACGGTCGCTGCGCCGAAGCATGCCGCGGCAACCAACGCCCATACTGCGCTCGCGAACACGTTCCCCTTCATTTGAGGAAGTGAGAATCCGAACGCGAGGACATATGAAGACACGATTGCTATTCCTGCCCAGAGGGCATAATTCTTCCTGAGCTTTTCTTTGAGCAGAATTGTTGCGAGGGCTATTGCAAATACAGGCTGCAGTTTTTGCAGCAGTATCACGACGGAGAGTGCCTGGAAATTGACCAGAAAAAGTGCTTTCACGATGGCATATGTTCCAAGAGCGCCGCCCGTTATGGCAATGAGGAGGAACGTGAGATAATCCTTCGGGGTGAAGGTTCGCAGGTACGCATATTCCTTGTACAGGAACACGCTCATGATCAAGAAGGGTATGGCATGCAGCATGAACACGACGAAGACCACGTTCAGGTTGAAGAGCCGCGGTGTCAAAAACACTCCATCCACTCCCCACAGGGCTGCCGCGATGAGTATCGCTATTGCCCCGATCACGGTCTTGCGCATGATGCAACAACAGAGAGTCGTTATAAAAAGCTTATTGTTCATGACAAGGACACCGTCCTGTTCGGCACAAAGAAAACGATTCGTTTTCGTGCGTAAGTACACGGAGTGTACTTTACGGTCGTCGATGCCGCTGTCAACAAAGGGCTCAACTTCCCGTATGATTGCGCAGGATACTGTGATCTTGCTGTTCTTCATACACGAGCTAATGAATGCTACACTGATTAATTCTGCTGTCACCGACAATGTACTACGTCGGAGAATGTCATACACTTGTCCTTTTTGCTACGGCGATTACGATGAGCCAAATGATTGCAATGGGTGCCAGCATGGCTAAACCAAGAAGCACTCCATTCTGTATGAGTCCTTCAGTGGTGATTTGAATGAACGGCTCTCCGCTAAAGAACGCTATAAGATGATCGACAAGCACCATGATGGTGATGCCAAGCAAGAGCAAAGTCAGCAAACCGAGCTTATATTTCTTCCTGAATTTCCCAAAAGTAAAATATGCCGTCCCTGCTACGGCAGTTGCTATGCTTGATACAATGAGCCACACGGTACTCACCTACGCTGTTCCCTTTACTGGTGCCTTCCGTGCCATCACGAATTTCTCTTGGACGACGACCAGTGTCACCCATGCTGCAACCAACGCCAACATCATAGGGATGCCGACGAACGCCATTTCCTTGAGCATCGCCAGGGTATCTGCAGGGCTACTCATTGCCGAGAGAAAAGGAAACCAAGGCACTATCTCCTGATGCGCAATATGCTCAATCGCCAATCCTGCAGCTCCGCCCCAAATCATGACATTCAGCCAGCCAATGTGCCACTGCTTTGGGAATTTCTTCCGAAACAACGTTGTGTATGTTGCAAGAAGCGTTGGAACGATAAAGCATGCCATGAAACCTCACCTCAACAAAACACCTGCTGACAAGTATTTAAACATTACGCATGCAAAAGCCATCTTTGGACGGTGTAGTGCCCGCCCGAGCTTCTCCTACAATTCATACCTGAGCGCATCGACAGGATGCATCTTCGCCGCCTGCAATGCGGGAGTTATGCCTGCCACGCAGCCTATGCCGAAAGAGAATAACAGAGCACCAAGCACGAGATACCAGGGAAAGTACACTTGGATGATACCCGAACCAAGAGCGCTTGCCGCAATGATCTCGACGAGTTTTGCAAAGCCAATGCCTAATGCAATGCCTATCGCTCCTCCGAGCATGCCAAGCAGTCCTGCCTCGGTTAAGAAAATGGCAAGGATGTCCCGTCTGCGCGCGCCTATGGCCTTCATCACACCTATATCCCTCGTTCGCTGCAAGACGGACGTGTACATCGTGTTGGTTATGCCCACTCCCCCGACGATGAGGGAAATGGCAGCTATGCCGATGAGCACACCGTTCACGACGTCAAGAATGGTGTTGAACGTCTCGATGAGCTGCTGTGGGGTTTGTACGACAAAGTCTTCCTGGCCGAGCTTCTGATTCCTGTCTTTGCGCATGGCTCGCTGGATGTCCTCGCTCACCTTGTTCATGTCCTCCCCCTGATTGACGGAAACTGCCACCATGTCGTACGTTTCCCGAATGTTAAGCAGTTCCCGCATGACCTCCTCGTCTATCGCTAACGCATCATCACGCTCTGGGTTGCCAGAACTTTCTAGAATGCCGACAACGGTGAATGCTTGCCCTTGCACGTCCACTTTCGTGCCGACGTGGATGTCCGCATCAAAAACGTCTTTTGCGAACCCAGAACCGACGACGAGTGCTTTCTCGCCAAGCCTATACCACCTGCCCTTGCCGATAACGTACTTGTTCGCCTCTGTCACGAGATCGAACGCTTTCTTGTCCTTTGGCGTGGAAACGGCATACTGGTAACGCACCACGTGATCATACTCGAGCTTGACGCTGCGCAGCAGCCTTCCCGTCACGATATTGACACCGGAAACGTGATCGATAATGGAAACGTCATGCGTCGTGAGCTTGCCTGCGGCCAACGAGCCGGGCGGGGCAAAGCCGGTGCTTGCCGCCGTCACGATGAGCTTGTCCGTGCCCAAGGAAAGGAATTGCTGGGAGATGGCCTGCTTCATGCCCTGGCCAAGGCTGATTAAGGCGACGACGGTGGCTATGCCGATGAAGATGCCGATCATGGTCAGCCAGCTTCTCAGTCGCTTGTGCAACAGATTGCCTGACGCCAATCTCAGGTAGTCAAACCACACGTTCTTGCCTCATCATTCATACCTCAATGCGTCAACAGGTTTTTGTCGGGATGCCTGCCGTGCAGGGAGGATGCCGAACAGCGTCCCTATGAAAAAGGAAAATGCCAATGCGCCAACAATCAGATACCAGGGAAAGTATGCCTGCAAGAGGTTCGTACCCCATACGTTCTTGCCGATGAGTTCTACAAGCTTGCTCATGCCCATGCCCAAAAGGACGCCGATGCCACCTCCCACGAGACCGAGCAGTCCTGACTCGAAGAGGAAGAGCAGAAGCACGTGACTGTTCCTTGCTCCGATTGCCTTCATGATGCCTATTTCTTTCGTCCGTTCCAGTACTGCAGTGAACATGGTGTTGGCTATACCCACACCGCCAACGACGAGGGAAATGGCAGCTATGCCTATCAGGACAGCGTTGACGACGTCCAGAATGTCCATGAAGGAAGCCATGTACTCATCGAGCGTTTGCACGGTGAAATCTTCATTGCCTTCTTTGAGGTTGCGGTTTTTTCGCAATGCACGCTCTATCTGGACCGCGATGGGCTTCACTTCACTTGCAACAGCAACCTTGGCGATGATGTAGTCCTGCCTGTCCGTGCTGTTGAAGAGTTCCTTGAATGCCTCTTCGGGAATGGTGAAGCTCCGATCATCTCCAGGATTGCCGATGCGCTCCCAAATGCCCACGACAACGAACTGCTGGTCGTTGAGCAGGATCTTGTCACCCACTCTGACATTTCTTCCGAAGAGTTCCTTCTCGGCAAAATCGATGCCGAGCACGACCTTGTACTTGTCTCCTTGCTGCAATTCCCTGCCATATTTTGGCTTGTACGTGTTCATCTCCTCGATGAGCTTGCCTTCCTCGTTGAGCGGCAAACTCACCACTTGGTAGAATTTGAGCTGGTCGTTGTAAGAAACACGCGCGTTGCCGATGAGCAGGCCTGCCGCCTGTAGCACGCCAGGCACTTTTTGCACTGCCTCTTTGTCCGAAACAGTCAACGGATTGGGATTCGATGAGCCTGGCGGCCCGAATGATGCCTTCGGCTGGATGATGATCTTGTCCACGCCGATCTTTTCGAACTCGCCGCTGATGGCATGGTTGAGCCCCTGGCCTAAGCTGATGAGGGCAACGACTGCAGCGATGCCGATGAAGATGCCCACCATGGTGAGCCAACTCCTCACGCGTCTATGCTTGAGCCCGTCAAAGGCTATGCCGAACAGTTCTGCGAGCATGGCTCACTTCTTCCTTGGCTTCCTGAACTTCCTGTAGATGAAGAAGCCGATGACGCCGAGGACGATAACGATGAAGACGATAAGACCAACGGGTGCTTTCGTGTCGTCGCCGTTCGCGTACAGCTTTGCCACGACGGTCGTGTTCAGCACGTAGGGGTTGTTGTTCGCGTCTCGGTATGCTATGGAGACGGGCAAGGATAGCAGGTCCTGCGCGGTGAGGAGTTTTAGCTTGTACGTTGCCGTGTCATAATCGTCGCTGTCCAAGTTGCCGAGATAGACCTCATTGCTTGCACTCATGATTTCGTAGGCAGCACTCTCTCCGAGGCGCATGTCCAGGAATTTGACATCAGAAAGCCCCTTATTGATGACCTTCAGGGTAATGTCTCCCATCATGGGCACGCTTCGCAGGGTGGTGCTGTCTACGACAACGCTCAGTTCTGGCTCGCTGCCGACGACGACGCCGATGAGCTGTTGGAGTGTGTATTTCGTCCCCACATTATCATAATACGTTATGTTGATGGGGATTTTGTACAGTCCCGGGCTGGCCGACGTGTATGCCTGCAGAGGGAATGCAAATTCTTCCGTGTTGCCTGAGGCGAGCTGGAATATCTTCTGCTCATTCGTCAGTCCTATGGGTGCGAAGGGCGGATCCAATACACTTACGGATGTGGCTGTCGCCGTTGTGGATGAGAACAAATCCAGAGCTATCGTGATGTCCTTCAGCACGTCATCTGCCATGTTCTTGACGCGTATGGTGAGCATGCCTTTCTCTCCTGGCGCGATGATGGCCGGCTGCAGGGCAGCCCCGACAACACCGAGCGTGGCGTCTCCGCTCTGCAGGGTGATGGTGAAGACGTTCTCTTGCCAGATGCCATTATCGGACGTGAAGCGCATCCTCAGTTCATTGTCACCCGTGACGGCATCCGCCGCGACGCGCAGCTTGAAGTCAAAGACATACTCACGCTGGCTGCCTAACGTCCCGAGGTTCTTGCTCACCTGGTCGCTGCCATCGATGCTGAACGGATAGTGTGGCATGAGTTCCATCACCACGTCCTTGGCTGCCTTGTCCCCATCATTCTCGAGTTTGATGTAGACGGTGATGTACTTGCCCGGCTCTGCGGGGACTGGCTCGTACTTCATGAGGCTTGCCGAAAGCAGAGCATAGTCTGCTGCCGCAAAGGGCATGAGCAGTACTGCGACAAACAACGCTACAAGTAGGTATTTCATGTTTTCATCCTCGCTCTATGGTTATGTTTGGTCGTGACAATCTGCCCATCCTTCAACAACTCTATCCTGTCCGCAAAGGTGGCCAGATGGTCATCGTGCGTTACCATGATGATGGTCTTGCCGTGCTTCTCATGCAGGTCTTGCAGGAAGTCCATGATTTGCATGCCTGTCTTGCTGTCCAGATTTCCTGTAGGCTCGTCAGCAAGGATGACTTCAGGGTTTATGGCGAGCGACCGGGCAATGGCCACGCGCTGCTGCTGCCCTCCCGAGAGTTGGTTGGGCGTGAAATCCATGCGGTCCTCCAGCCCGACAAGAGCGAGCAATTCTTCCGCGCGTGCTGTCCGCTCGTCCCGGGAAAATCCCTGGAAGACCATGGGCAGCATGATGTTCTCTTTTGCGGTCATGCTCGTGATGAGATTGAACTTTTGGAAGATGAACCCTATCTTCTTTCCTCGAACTTGGGCGAGCGCGGACTCGTCGAGCCGGGCAATGTTCTGCCCGTCGAGGAAGATCTCTCCTTTGGTGGGCACGTCGAGGCAGCCGACCATGTTCATCATGGTGCTTTTTCCCGATCCTGAGGGGCCTTGGATGGCAATGAATTCTCCCTGCTTGATGTTCAGGTTGATGCCTTGCAGCGCTCCGACTTCCGTGTCGCCCATGCGATAGACTTTCCACACATTCCTGAGCTCAATGACGGTTTTTGATTTCACGGTCTAGCCTCTTTAAAGTATCATTCATAAGTTTTTCGAAGACGAGGACGTCACGATGGTAGCGCTCGATGATGTCGAGCTTTTCCTGCTGCTCCTTGGTCTTTGCCTGTTTTCGGTAGGCAGCGATGATACCCGGAAGGTATTGCTGTACTGGCTGGACCTTGTGCGTGTACATCTTCTCGATCTGCATGCGCATGAGCTCGAGGATGTCCTTGTGCATGAGGAAGTAGATTTTCTTGCTCTTCGGCTTTTTGGTTCTTTCTACGAAACCGAAGCTTTCAATGAACTTCATGGTCGTGGAGATGCTGGCCATGCTGTACCCTGTCTTTTTCGAGAGGTCTTCGAGAGAGATTTCTTTCGGCTCGAGGAAGAGGATTGCTATGAGCTTTGCCGAAAGCTCGTCCATGCCGTGGGCTAGATGCGCAGTGGTGATGAGCTGGAGGAAATCACGTTCGGGATCCATTTTTATAACTTTCAGTATTTTCTGAAGATTAGATGAGTTGAGAATGCAGAGATTTATAAATGTTGTGAAGGAGACGACTATTAACCGTTTTGGGACAGGTGCAGTAGCAGAACAGCAGCACACCTTGTTTTTTCACAATTCTTTTACCACTACACAATCACTAAAAATAATGGCCTTATAGCAAAGTTATTAAATCAATATGCATTTCATTCGACCGATGCGTTGAACGCATGTGCGCGTGGCCGTGCTTCTCCATGCGTGGTCGCGGGGGTAAACATATGAATCGAACACCAAACCAACAAATAGGAGAAAAGCCTATCATCGCCAGTGTAAAAACAGGTCTTACGCCCAAGGATGATGCCGTGATGCGCAAGCTTCCTCGAGAGTTTTCTGAAAAAACTATCGATGACGTCATCAGGCACATGACCCTTGCCAAGGGACTCAAGGACGTCGAGCTCTCGGTCGCAAAAAGCGTCAAAAGAGAGATGAGTCAACAGCAATATGCAATCGTCGTGAATGGCGTCCCTGCCAAGGGAACGGATCACGTAGGCAAGTACCTCGCCGACAAGATGCGTACGGTCAATGGCCAGAACGTACAGTACCAGCCTCTGGATATCGAAATCAGTGCGGTGGAAGATGGCGGATACTGCCGTTAAACCTGCGCACACGTTGGCATTGCCGCTTTCGCCGTTCTTTTCCTTAGCAAAAAAGATGACGCTGGCCGTCATGAATGAACGGCTCTACCTGCCATCTGCGACAGAAACCGATGTCATCTTGCATCTTGCGGGAAAGCAACACTATCTCATGCAAAGCGCGTGGATGCCTTCGCTTGAGCAGCTGGTGAAGATGCAACATGCATCTATATTCACTCAAGCAGAGCAGGCTTGGGCTGATGCGTTTCTGAGAAAGGTTAAGGCTAGTGCTTGTGAAGATGAGGATTACGATGAAGACAGCGATGAACAAAAACATTTGCGCATGATTACCTTTGCCGTGACGAAGGTGTTTCCGTACTTTCGCAATGAGGATTCACAGCTTGACCGTATGCTTGGAGGCAAGGTCAACAAGAAAGCAACTCCAAAAATCATCGATATTTTGCAGAAGCCAGCATGGATCATAAAAGAGGAGAGTCGTCTCAATCGTCAGTCTCTACCGGACGTGGCCCGCACGTCCAAATCTCGATTGGATTGTTTGTTGAGCACGACATCCCACGTAGCGCTTGCCGACATTTCCCAAACGTATGAGCCAGTATCTCTCCTCGGTGAAGCGTTACATGGAAGAAATATTGTCATCATTGACAAGACCGTACACCATTTGATGAAGGGAGTCCCATCACCAACGTATATAAAAGAAGGAAGGCATCGTTGGTCTCTCGTGAACGCATTCCCGCTTGAGCAAGTCGAACCTATTTATCTCGCTGCTCTCGAGCGAAACATGCAGCGTGCAGGGTTAGAAATTGCATATACGCATTGTAAAGAGATGGAAGACCTGCGGCAGCAGATAGAACTGCAAGAACTAGCAACGAGAAAAGAGTATCATGATAAAGGATTTGGTTTTGTTTGGAAAGGAGATGATCTTTGCATCTACCTTACTGTTCCCGCACATGTCCTTAAAGATCCTGAACAGGCACAGTACTATTTTTTCAGAGAATCTAAGGCATTTCTCAGAATAACCGATGATGATCCCATCGAGTATGACGAAGATATAGTATTTTATGACCGCTACGCACATCCCTTTGTTGATGAGACGTTGTGCACGGGTGATTATTCACATGAGTCCCGGCTCAATTCGCTCCCTGTCGAGGGACAGATTGCAGGACGGCTCATCGACGCACGAAACATACTCCTGTATGGCTACACGGGACATCATTCCTACGCGCCAGAGAACCTGCGAACATTCACGAGAAATAAGATTTCTCATACTGAAGTCAAGCGAAGGCATCTGCCAGTAACAAATCTCCATGTCATGGGTAAAAAATACAGGGGAGATGAAGATGATTACTATTGAAGAGCTCTTGAACAATGAACCAGTACTGCCCGAGAGAAGGGTGATTGCACGGCAGTATCTCACTACAGGCGTGCTGGAGAAGGCATGCAGATATGCCGAACTTGTTTGTGACGTCTTCGATGGCAGTTATGAATGCTACGGGTTTCTCCTCAAGAAAAAACAAGCAAAGGACAGGGTAGCACGGGACGTGTTGCTTGCACAAGGACAGTGCGTGGATGCAGCATCTGTGCACATCTCTGGAGAGCAGGTCATTGCCGCAGGACGATACGCGGACAGGCATGGCTGGAAAATCATTGGTTGGTGGCACAGCCACGCACAAGGTTTTGACACCTTTCATTCAGATACTGATGATGATAACTTTCGCACGGTCCTCAATGGGATTGCGCCCACGAACTATGTCACGAGATATCATTCTTTGCTGCTGACTGCAGACACTACGCGCTTCAAGCAGAAAGGAAACGTGCTGTTGTTCTATGATGCAGAAATGCCCAAACGTCGTCTCGAGGTTAACCTCTCGCAGCCGTCTGGACTAGCATTCAAGAATGCTCGACTCATCCTTCCCGTACGCACCGGCTACGCATACAGCCTCGTCGTGAACGCTCTCCGCAACAAGCCATATAGCGAAATAGGCACGAAAGAGTTCTGCAACTTGTGCGGTGAAGGTGAAGAAACCTTTTTCATTGCTCCACGCGTGCTCATTGATGAGACCTTGCCAATAGAGAAAGACGCAATGATCCGGGAAATTCGACGGAAAGTACGACGAGGAAATGATGATAGAACATACGAACAGATATGATCGTCAAGAACGAATTACGGGCTGGAAGCAGGATATACTTGCCAAAGCTACCGTTGCCGTTCTCGGTTCGGGAGCTCTTGCACAGACCACGTCAGCCGTGCTCGCCGCGCTCGGCATAGGCAACATCGTGCTGCAGGATGCTACTCCCTCAGTAGCCACCTCACCTGATGAGTTCTTACTGCCCTTAGGTGCTAGTGAATTGGGCAAAGTGGAAAGCATAGAGGGGGTGCTCCAAGACATGAATCCACGCTCGAACGTTATCAGTCTACATTTGCCCATCAATGCAAACTATCTGCCCCTGCTGGAAACGCCAAATCTTATCTTTGATGCAACTAACGATCTTGATAGCAAATCAGCAGTCTGGGAGTACGCTGCAAGAAAAGGCATACACGTCATCTCCTGTGCGGCTTCAGCTTATTCTGGCATGCTTGTCATTGATGATCCTTCACTTGAAGAACTGAGCGAGTTCGGCTATTACACTCAAGAAAACCAAGGCATCCTTCCTGCACTCGTGCTCGGAGGACTTGCCGTTCAGGAGGCACGGAAATTACTCATGCCTCTTGATGAGTCGCCACCCGCGCATGCACTACGCTACTCCGTATTGTCTACAGAACGATTCACAGCAGAAGAGAGTACTACCACATTGATGTCTGCTGAAAAAAAACGTGCTCTCGTCATAGGTGCAGGCTCTTTAGGAACGCCTGTCGGCATAGGTCTTGCTGCACTCGGCATTTCCTATATTGACTATCTCGACTCTGACATCGTCGAGACCATCAACCTAAACAGGCAAATACTCTATTATGACGCAGTAGGTCGGCAGAAGGCAGAAGCGTTGGCAGAAAGGCTCACGCTCATCAATCCTGAAGTTAGGGTAAGAGGTATGGTTGCCAAACTTGACAAGCACACGACGTATTTTGAAAAGAACCATCCTGATGTCATCATCGACTGCGTCGATAATTTCGCGAGCAGGGCATTCATCAATTATTACGGTGTCCACAACGCCATCCCTATCGTGAGCGGAGGCACGAATCCCACGTCAGGACAGGTAGTAGCGTATGTACCTGGAAAGAGCCAATGTCTCGACTGCAAATTGGGTGTTGACCGAGCGCTCGCGAAAGAATTGCAGGCTCACAGCTGCACCCATGCTCCTGAACCAAGCGTCATCATGACCAACCAAATAATTGGCGGCATGATGGCAGGAGAAGCCTATGGCATACTTTCAGGAAGATATGCACCCATACGCAAAATGATCAGATATGATGCAAATGTTCCCCACCGTGCAGGTCTTGCGGGAAGTGACATTCCCTGTTCCTGCAGGCGCGGATCAATGCAGCGATGGCTTTCTCGACTGAAAACCTGACGCATCGCAATAATTATATAGCAGTATCGCTTTCCTCACGACATGGTAGTCGAACAAAGTGTACTCGAACAAGAAATCGATGCATTCATGGAACAGCTCCCGGAGATGCTCAAAGAGCATGAAGGAGAATACACAGTCTTGAAGGGAGAGACACGGCTCGGATTCTATCCTGACACGGCATCGGCGTACGCGGCAGGCCTCACTGCATTTGGCAACGTCCCCATGCTCATCCGCCAAGTCTCTCAAGAATATGTCGTACACGGCAAGTATGGCAAGTCCGTGCTCATCACGCGCCTGCTTGGCGTCTAGGAAACGTTTATAAACCTGTCCCATTCTCTATAACACATGCCTCCGTAGCATAGTAGCTATTGCGTCTGAGGAATCGACGAAACTTGTAGCTGGTATGCAAGGGATCAGAAGGTCGCGAGTGCAACTCTCGCCGGAGGCTTCACCTGTACAGGGACAAAACCACGCTCTATTATTTTTTTAGGATATGAACTGAAAATTTTTAAAAATAATTATAGTAATCCAAGGACAACAAGTATCCCGAGCACCAGCATGATAATCCCTGCCACTAAGTGCAGTGTTCTGATGTTTTTGTCCTTCCAGGCTGTTGCTTTTTCTACACTTGCAAATCCAAAATAAATGGCAAGGGTTATTATCACAAGAGGCAGTATAAAGAAAATATTGTATACGAGCAGTATCGGTATTGATGCCATCAGTGTTGCTCTTTCTGCTAAAAGACCTAGAATGAATATGTACGGTCCCCCTGTGCAGGGAAGCTCAAATAGGCAGATCACAAATCCCATAACGAACGCTCCAAAGGGGGACGTTACTGCTCCAAGCAGTTTCTTGAGCGTCGGCCTCCATGCCCGCGGGATTTCCATTACAAATCCTCCACCACCGTACCATACGAAGTCCTTGATATTGGCAAGTCCGATAAGTATTGCCAAGAATCCTATTATCTTATAGAACCAATAGGATAATCCTGATATTTGCAGTGCAGAAAATAGTCCTAAGCCGAATAAGAAGTAAATGATGTAAATTGAGAGCGTAAACGCAAACCCCGCCTTTACTGCTCTTTTTTTATCCCCTGATGCAAGCAGGGCACCAAGCAGTATAAGCAGAACCGCAATGGCACAGGGGTTAATCGAATCTACAAGTGCGGCTCCAATAACCGTAAGAAAGGATATTGTGCCTAGTTTTTCCAGAGAGGATTTTTCTCCAGTAGTGCCTGTAGCCGAAACTTGCTCAAGGGAAGGGCATGTTTTTGCCTCTTCGGATATTGCAAGTGTTTCCACTTGATCTCGTATTGGCTGGTCGCCAACGAGATACGTGTCTGAGACAAATACTGCAGGAATTCCTCTTTCAGACTGTGCAACATGGTACGCATCAAAATATGCATTCAATAAAACCAGATTTGAGCGATTATTGTAAATCTCAAAATAATGAATGTGCACTGGATGTGCTGACTGCGTTTCAAGGCGGTTAAGTACGGGCTCAACTTTTGCACAATGCTGGCAGCCATCTCCATAAAAGAAGTAGATGCACGATGATTCTTGAGCTGAAACACTTGCGATATGCAATGCCAAAACCAATAAGATAATTGAAAAATGCCATCTCTTCATTACCTTCAACCTCTTGCATCAGTGCAGTTTATCAAGTCGATTTCTTAGGCCGCCACGCATAAATTTGTTTAGCGCACCCTTTACCGTCCGCTCATCGGTAACTACTGCAGTAATGCTGTTTCGCAGCAAATCATCGAATATGCTTTGTCCCATTCCCTGGCAGATGACCTGTTCGCAGTCTTTCACAGTACGTATCATGGCTTGATGGTCGCAGGTGCCACATGCTCCTTTATTTTTACCAACGTTCCGCCGGTATTCTTCTCCCAGAACCTTGCTACGATCTATATCAAATACCACGAATCCCAACGCTCTTCCGAAATGAGGGGATATTGTGTTTCTGTCATCACTTGCTATTGCTATTTTCATATCATTCGCCAACTTCTTCTTTCACTTCTTCCTTTCCTTTCTCAAGTTCTTCTACCTGTTCCTTATCTCGATTAAGAAGAAGTGCCTGGAATTCACCAAGATGCGTTTTCTCCTCTTTAGCGATGTCTAACAACATTTTCTTTATGTTGGCATCGTTGGCAAGCGCTGCCATTTGTTCGTACATAGTAATAGCGTCCAATTCTGCAATCATTCCTGCCCGTAAAATTTCTGCATCGATTTGTTCTTTACTTACTTTGTCCAACTTGATGGGTATGTTTGACATCATTTTATCTTGCCTCCACTCCACTGTGCTCCTCGTCTACAACAGCCTCTGTGCAGTCTCTTCTGTATCTTCGTATTTCCTCCCTCTATCTTTATGGCTTTGCCATTTACAATGGCGTCTGCGACTTTCTGTCTTGCCGATAAAATAAGCCTATGAAATGTTGGCTGCGATATGCCCATCAGTGCAGCGCATTCTTCCTGCTCTTTTCCATCGAGGTCCTTTAGATGTATTGCTTCATACTCGTCAATAGATAGCACTGATTCCACTAAATCGACAATAGAAACGCCTGCTGGCTTAAAATACACGATATCTGGTTCTCCAGAGATTCTTCTGCAAAGTCTTGGTCTTGACATATTATGAATTCTTATTCATTACTCTTTTTAAAACTTTCTACAGAAAGAAAAAAATAATTTAGTTCAGCTCGTTAATCCTGCTTTCGATTGCCTGCTTTTGGCTAGCCATATCTTTAAGCTGGGCTTCGAGGATTTTCTTCTGCTCCTCTTTGCTCAGATTCATTATTTGCTGAGTTCTGTTTCCAAATCCTCTGCCGAATCCTCGCTTTTGCCCACAGCCGCAGGGACCTAGTCCTCTGCCGCTAATCGAGCCGAGACCTCTTGGTCCCGTTCCGTCCATGTTTGGCATGTTTTTTCACCTCCAATCTGTTTGTTATGAATATATATTCATAACTAGTATTTAAATGTTTCCATAAAAATCAGTAGGTACAGGGTAATTTCTAAAAAAATGATTAACTGCCCCGCACCCACGTGTGAAGTAGTGAAAAGATATCGTCGATAAAAACGTAGGGGTATAGGTGCCAACACACCGTGACCTTAAAACAAACTAGGACACACGATGGCGGTTTTGTTAAGGCTTTAAACTTGGAAATGCCATTGCGGTGTCAGATTAAATGGCTTTGGTTCAAGAAAGTTAGTAACGCTGACAGGGTGCTTTATGAAATTCTCAAGATCTAGTATAAAACTATTCTCGTCCCGGAATCGCTGGTGACAGTCATGTGTCGGTAATCTGATTTTGGAAACTTGGTTTCAAGATACGCCTGCCATTCAGTTGGCTTGATTCCCGCACGATGTAGCAGCAATCCCACCGTATAACATGCTTCACATGAACTGCACGCCTTATGTGCATTAAACGTGAATGTGTTCTCCAGGATGCTTACCGATTTACCCGTCTTGTCTTGTATGAGCTCCTCGGCTGCTTGCGTATAGAGATGGAACGGAATCTTCCGATCCCACCAGTCGACATCGCTAGCAGGCGGGTGTTGTGCGTCATCGAATCTGACATTGTTAAGAATGCCGCACAATGCCCCTTGCTTCCTCGAGTCAAGCTCGTGCTCCATGGTCTCTCTTATTACAGAAGGTTCCATACAAGACATCTTTTCCAGGCTTAATGCGCTCCTCGTTGCCGTGTACGGTGTAGAACCCGCAGCACAACACATGCTGTAGAACAAATATGTCTCACCATCCTCTCTTTGAAAATATACTGTCTCTGAGAAACCGGAAGTGCACTCCCTTATTTCTCGACGTGATTGCGCAATTGCCAGCAGATCACTAGGATATTCTCCCTTTTCCGCCAACGTCCGTACATTTCCGACACACGCCAATCCTCTCTCTGTCTTTTTCAGGGTATCTCCATCGAATGTTCCATTAAGAGTATTACTTTCAATCGGTACATTAGCAATTTTTGGACGTATAAAATCATCAAAGAATTTCTTTGCAAATTCCATAACCTCTACGGATGGCGACTGAAGATTTCCGTCACTAATACAAATTTGTGCATAGCTGGATAAATAGTTCAGCCGTTTTTCAGTTGCCGATGATAATCCGTTTTCTCGTACACGTTCATATAATGCAGCAGTATCATCAGCAGTTATTTTCGATGCAGGTTTTTTCAATTCAAACGTCAGAAAACTTATAGGGTTAATCACTATGCGTTTCCGCCCGCCATAATACGTATCAACAAGTTCCATAAGAGGAAGATTCTGGAGAGGATCTGCACTCGTAAGACCAAGTTCCTCCCAAACGCCCTCAGCGTATTCCATGCTCTTCAGGAAGTTCTCCAGTCCCTTCTGTTCTTTTGCATTCCTTCCTATATTTGCGATTTTAAGTCCGGGGATATCCTTAGCCGCACATATTTTACAGTCATTGGCGCAGGCCGAGGTTGTGAATAGTGTATAGCCCATTTAACGTAGTAAGGTCTTTTGGTTTATAAATGTTTCGTTTTTGTAACCACTAATCAGTAACAAATATATTGTGTGGATATCTGAACATCTTGCTAAGAAAACACGGGAGCATTCCCGTTTCGCAAAACTGATACTCGTCAAAGACTTCGAACAGAAGAGGGCAGCACGTTTCAGAACTACTTCCCGAGCAATGCTTGTATTTCTCTCTGGTACACTTGCTCAACGGCACGTCGCTTGACCTTGAGGCTTGCAGTTAATTCCTTGCCGACGGTGAACGGTGTTGGCAGCAGGAGGTAGTCGTTGATGATTTCGTAGTTTTTGAATCCTGCGGTAGCATTATATTTCTTGATCTCTGCGGTGAAGAGTGCTTTGATGGTCTTGTGCGGCAGTACGTATTCCTTGAATGCTGTGGGATTCCTCGAGAAGGCTATGCCTTGGTTTTTGCAGTACAGTTCCAGCAGGTCAAGGTTGGGCACGATAAGGGCTCCGAGATGCTTGGCGTCTTGGCCGACGACGACAACGGCGTCTATATACGGGCTGTTTTTGAGTGCCAGCTCTATCCCTGCGGGATTCACGTATTCTCCGTTTGATAATTTTATGAGATCCTTGGCTCTTCCCGTTATGACGAGACAGCCTTGGTCATTCATGTGCGCGAGATCTCCCGTGCACAACCAACCATCAGTGCTGAGCACTTCTTTTGTTGCCTCAGGATTTTTGAAATAGCCTTTCATGATGCTTGGTCCTTTGACGAAGAGCACGCCGTCTTCAGATATCTTTATGTCCAGATTCTCGAGTGGTTTTCCCACACTGTGCTTTTCATCTGCATAAAATGAGCGGACAGAGAGTACGGGGCTGGTTTCGGTCATGCCATACCCTTCTAATATCTTGATTTCTGCTGCTCGGTAAAAGTCATCAATGTGTTGTGGCAGTCCACTGCCACCTGAGACGGCGAACCTGAAGTTTCCTCCGAGCTGCTTTCTGACTTTGGAGAAGATGAATATATTACAGAGTTGGTAGGCTGCCCAATTGAGCGGTGTTTTGTGATTGCCGTATGCCACTGCTCTCGTGAATAGTTTGTCCATGAAGCTGCCTTCGGGGCTTTTTTCTCTGATGTTTTTCAGGATCATGCTATACACGGATTCCCATATTCTTGGCACGCTCGCCATGACGGTTGGTTTCTGCGTCTGCAAGTCCTTCATGAGAGATCGTTGCGTGGTGTAGTAGGATTCGCTGCCAATCGCGAGGAAGACATACTTGGCAATGCGCTCGAACGTGTGCCAGGCAGGGAGAATGGACATGTTCTTATCCTCACTTGTTATGGCAAGCCGTGCAAGCACCGCGTCCATGTTGCTCGCAAAATTCCTGTGCGTGAGTTCGACACCTTTCGG
The DNA here is from genome assembly GCA_043806035.1 of archaeon. Classification (GTDB taxonomy): domain Archaea; phylum Nanobdellota; class Nanobdellia; order Woesearchaeales; family UBA9642; genus JAZDHK01. Next base: position 4,532 of record JAZDHK010000027.1, on the reverse strand, counting down.
ATTTCCCGTCGTTCCTGACGTGTAGATGATGCTGGCTGTTTGATCAGGCGAAACGCTAGGAAGCGGAATTTCTGTGTTCATTCCCTCAGCTATGATGTCTGCGATGTTTTTTGCTCCGGCGATTGGTTTTATGGAATATATCTTGTCCTGACCAATTTTGCCCGTGACTTTTTTCAGGGTGGATTCATCATCGACGATGACCAGTTTTGATTCGCTGTGCTCGATGATGTATGCTAGATCTTCAGGGCTGTTGTCCTCTCCTCTGGGCACATCGACCATGCCTGCATTGTTTATGCCTAAACTCACGAGTATCCATTCGGGGAGGTTTTTTGAGAATACTGCTATGGTATCTCCTGGTTCGAGACCAAGGACATGCAATCCTTTGGAGAATGCGGTAATCTTGCCGTAAAGCTCAGCATACGAGAGCTGGCCGTCTTTCCACGAAAGTGCGACTCCTGGCTTTTTTTCGAGTGATTGCACGAGTTCTTGCAGGGTATCCATGAAAAGAGAAGTGTTACCACATTTAAATAGTTAATGATGGTGGGTGGGGGTGGAGTAGTTTACATGCCGGGCTCGAGAACGTTCAAAAAAACGTGATAACTACGTCAACTGCTTTTCTCATGCTAAGATGTGTCCTTCGCGGTGTGCGCGGGCTTGACAAACTTTTTAAATCGTGCACCTTCTGAAAGGGCATGCGTTGGGAAACTATAGCTGCCGTGGCAATCAGTGTACTGCTCTTCTTGCTCTGGCTTCCGTTGTTCCTGCAGCTCAAGCAAATCCCTGGCCCGCTCTATGGGGGAGATACGTACTACCATTACGGGCATGCCTTGCACATTCATGATTCGGGCAATCCCTTCACGAACGCTCACTATCTGGGTGAGTACGAGGCATATCCTTGGCTGACGCACATGGTCATTGCACTGCTGGCATGGATTGCACCACTATCGTTTCTGGAAGTGTTCATCCTTCTGGCTCCGCTCGTCTTCACCATAGGCGGGTTCTTGCTGCTGTACTGGCTCTGCAAGAAGTTCATGAGCAGAACGCTGAGTTTAGCCTGCGCAATGCTCTGGGTGAGCCAAGGCGCCATTTACGTTCTGCCGACATGGATAGCGAGCTTCATCATGGCACCGCTCGTCATCATACTGATCTTTTTCGCAAAAAAACCTGTCGAGCGAGTCATTGCAGGCGTGGTGCTCGGTCTTGCCTGCATCCAACATCTCGTTGCATTTATTGGCGGGCTAATCTTCTGTACACTCATGTTCGTTGCTAACGTGTGGGCTAACAGGAAGCATGCATTCCTCGAGGTGAAGAAGCAGGCGTTGCACTTTCTTCCCATTATAGGCATAGGTATTGCCGTCGGCATGCTCTGGCTGTGGGCACCGTTGTTCGTCTACCACTACCATTCGCTCAATCCCTGGCAGGAATACACGATGAACGGCAATGTTATCGTGTACGTGTTCGGCCAGCTTGCGAACATGTTCTTGAATTTTAGCAGCATCCCGCGCACCATCCTTTCCCTGCTCGCCCTTGCCGGATTTGCACTTGCGTTCTTCAAGAAAAAACCATTCGAACATCTTGTTCTGCTGACGGGCATCATCGGTGTGCTTCATCCTATCATCACGCAGCCGCTTTTGGGGACGTCGTTCGGCTACTATCGCTTTCCCATATTCATCACGCTTGCCGGCTACTTGTACGCATTTCACGCCATAGGCTGCGCCAGCGTCCTCATCAAGCAAAAGAACCTGCACTATTATGTTGCAGGAGGCATCGTCATCCTCAGCATTTTCCTGACGCTCGGATCCATTTCCGCATTCAAACAGGACAAGTGGGGACAGGTGGGCATGCAGTACTCGCCAACAGACCAGGCCATGGCCACCATGTTCGAGCTCATCCGCAACAACACCAACCCCTACGATGTCTTCCTCACCTCGCACGGCGAGACGGGATTTGCACTGCATGGCACGACAGGGAGGAAAATCGTCATTATGAGAAGGACACATGCCAGCCCATTCGTCGATGCTGATATACGCATGGCCGAAGCGGCAGTGCTGCTGTATGGCAATGACAGCAAAGAACAGCAGCGGCTGCTCGACAAGTACGATGTAAAGTACTTCTTCGACGACTACTATGCGTTCAGCTCGCGGCAGAACTGCATGCAGTACTGGAGCATGTTCGCAGAGAACAACGATGCGGGCTACGTGTGCCTGGCAACCTCGCCGCAGTACGAGCAGTACTTGCGCAACAACGGCATCACGACGCAGCCAGTCAGGATACGTCTCGACCCGGCAAACCTTGACGTGCCGCTCTTCCCCATGCTGCTCATCCAGCCAAAGAACATCACCTTACCCCTCCAACAACTACAGGTCATGCAGACGCCGACAGGAGAAGTGTTCATGGGCTTGTACGAGGTAGAGCGGGCGCAGTAGCATGCACGTCGTCATTCTTGGAGGGGGATTTGCGGGGCTGAGCGCCGCGCTGCACCTGCATAAACAGGTATCACTGACTATCGTCGAGCCATCACCCTGCTTCACGTTCACGCCCTTGCTCGTGGACTATCTGCTCAACGAGAAGCAGCCGTGCATTCCTTTCTCGAAAAAGACAACGGTCGTGCAAGGGAAGGCAACGCATATTGACACGAAGGAAAGGATCATCACGATAGACAGGCAGGATGGCAAGACGACACTCCATTATGATTATCTCGTGCTGAGCACGGGCGCAACACCTCGCTTGCCCGAGCGCGGCGCGGAATTCTGCCAGCCCTACAAGACGCTTGCTGATGCTGAGCAATTGCGGGAACAGGCGAAGACAGCAAAAAGCGCAGTCATCGTGGGAGCGGGGGCGACGGGCATAGAGGTCGCGTTCACGCTACGACAGTACGTGCAAGAGATTACGATTCTGCAGGGAAACGCAGACATCCTTCCTGGATTCTCGCAGAAGGCCAAAGCGTACGTGCTCCGTGCCGCACAACGCAACAACATCACCATTCTTCTGAAGCAGAACGTACAGGCGGTGTTGAAGAATAAGGTGCTCACTGAGCAGAGAGGCTTCCGTGCAGATAGTATCATCTGGGCGACTGGCGTTGTCGCACATCCGTTAGTGCAGGGAAATGTGCTTCCCGACCTGTCGTTTGCAGAGCACGAGAACATATTCGTGTGCGGAGACTGCTGTCCTTTGTCCTTTCCCAAGAATGCGCAAACAGCAAGAGCAATGGGGAAGGCGGTTGCGGAGAACATCATGCAAAAATCGAGAGGGTTGCCTTCGCGAGCATTCTCTTTCTCGTCAAAAGGCAGCTTGCTTTTCCTGGGAGATGATGCTTTGCTCTGCAGAGACAACCTTTTCCTGCACGGCACGTTCGTCCTCTTGTTGAGACGCATGCTCTACCTGCATCGACTGAATGAAATAAGAAAACTATTTAAATGACGCAAAGGACGGTTCGATGGGTGACAGCATGGAGTGCAAATGCTCAGCATACGCTACCTTACCATTACGGCTCATCATCGCTATTTTGTTCTTCTACCATGGCTTGACAAAACTCATGGGTATGGAGGGAACGATCGCCTTTTTTGGCAGCATCGGTTTTGCGCCGTTCTTCGCATATCTTGTTGCTATTGTTGAAGTGGTCGCTGCAGTCGCTATCCTCATTGGATTATGGACGAGGATTTTCTCAGGACTCTTGGCAGTCATCATGATTGTTGCATTCTTTGCAGTGAAGCTGCCTAAGGGAGGTTTCTTTGGCGGCGAGCTTGACCTTGCACTGCTGGCAATCCTCATCAGTCTCATGATGAACGGTGCGGGCAAGTGGGCGGTATGGGACGGCAAATGCTTGTGCCGCATGAGGAAAGCCCCTGCAAAAAAGAGAAAGAGATAAGCTATTTTGTCAGAAGAGTAGGCAGCGTTCGAATGCACCTTTGACCTGGTCGCTGGACCATCCTGCTTGGAGGAGTTGTTCTTGCAGTTGTGTTTTCGTCTCCCCTTTCTCCATGGCATCTGCGATGTAGTCATCTATGCGTATTTCCTTGAATGCCTGCATGATGTCTGCTGCGGCCCAGCCGAGCTTGACCAGTTCTGCACGTATGTCCTCATAGCCGTGCTGGTTGAGGTGGGCTTCTTTGACGAAGGTGGTGATACTGCAATTTGCCTTGTCCGGATGGCTCATGTCGTACTTGGCGATGAGTTGTGGGAGCGTGATGGCATGATAGACTTTCCCCGAAAGGAGGATGAATGCGAGGAAGCTCAGGAAGATGATGACCGTCAATCCTACAGACAACCAGAGCAGGAATGTATTGTTCGTCCCTTCAGCATGCACTACAGGGATGATAAGCAGCACACAAATTAACACCAACCACTTCATGTGGGCAGCAACGGTTCAAGAATTTATAAAGGTTTTGCAGTTGTCAGTATCTCCGTAGGGTTGTGTGGTGGTTGAGCGCTCTGTCTTTTGTGGTGGAGGTGTGGCCTTTTTGATCTCGCTGCCGATCGGGCATATCCACACGTTCTGTCGAGGTGTAGATATCAGGCGTGATCAAGAAAGG
>JAZDHK010000026.1:0-51270 GCA_043806035.1 archaeon | reverse complement strand
GCTCTCAAGAACTGCACAGCATACCGACCGCCAACACAGCAGAATCGGGGTGAACAAATATGATTTTTTGAGGGAACTCCCTCAAAAAGTTACCCAACAGGAAAAAGCTGACGAGAACAACTCACTCAATCGGAGATACTGCTGCATGCGCAACATTTATAAATAGCCCTTTTTTCCCACAGCCTATCCCGTCATCACCTGACGTTTCTTGCGCGAAGAGCAAGACTCTTGCGCGGAAAATCCGTGGGGATTTTCTTGCGTCGGTGAGGAACTAAGCCGAACGGCATAGGAGGGCATCATGGATAGGGAAAAAGCGCTCACATACATCAAGAAGTTGAAGGCCGAGGCACAGAAACGCAACTTTGCGCAATCAGTGGACTTCATCGTCAACCTGCAGGACCTTGACTTCAAGAAACCCGAGCATAATGTTGACTTCTTCGTCACGCTGCATCACGAGCGAGGCAATCCTGTGAAGGTGTGCGGGCTTGTCGGCCCAGAACTGGTGGACCAGAGCAAGCAGTCATTCGACCTCACCATCACGACCGACGAGTTCGAGAAATATCAGAAGAACAAGAAATTGGCAAAGCAGCTCGCGAAGGACTACACGTATTTTGTCGCTCAAGCGAATATCATGACGCAAGTGGCTGCAGCATTCGGCAGGACGTTAGGTCCGAGAGGGAAGATGCCCAATCCAAAGGCGGGCTGTGTCGTGCCGGGCAATGCCGCCTTGAAACCATTGCATGAGCGCCTGCAAAAACTCGTCAGGGTCGCCGCAAAGCAGCGCATGATCATCCATTTGTTCGTCGGCAAGGAAACCATGAGCGATGAACAGCTCGCCGACAATCTTTTCGACCTCTACAACCAACTTCTTCGTCACCTGCCTCTTGAGAAGAACAACGTCAAGAGCATCTACCTCAAACTCACCATGGGCAAGCCCATCAAGGTGGAATAATGGAAATGCACAAAGCAAAACACGTCGCGCAATGGAAGCTGGACACGTCGGAGAGACTTGCCAAGCTCATTGAGCAGTATCCTGTTGTTGCCGTGCTCAATCTCGAGAACCTTCCTGCCAGGCAATTGCAGAAAATGCGTGAGAATCTCAGAGAGCAAGTCGTCATTATCATGACCAAGCGCACCATCATCAAGCGTGCTATCGAGCAGAGCAAGAAGGAAAACGTGCAGGATCTTGCTAAGCACTTGAAAGGCATGCCTGCCCTGCTGTTCAGCAAGGAAAGCCCCTTCAAGCTCTTCGCTGTCCTCAAGAAGAACAAGTCCGCATCGGCGATCAAAGGCGGGCAGACCGCACCCAATGACATCGTCGTCCCTGCAGGACCCACATCTTTTGCACCAGGTCCGGTCATTGGTGAATTAGGGCAATTCAGGATCAAGGCAGGCATCGAGAACGGCAAAGTCGCTATCAAGGAAGACTGCGTCGTCGCCAAAGAAGGAACGGTGGTCAATGCGAAATTGGCAGGGCTGCTGACCCGTCTCGGCATAGAGCCCATGGAGATAGGGCTCGATCTCGTCGCAGCGTATGAGAAAGGAGAGATTCTGACGAAGAGCATCCTCGACATTGACACGGACAAGTTCGTACGAGACATCCAGTTATTGGTCAGGGAGGCGAATGCGGTCGCGATCGAGATTGTCTACACGACGAAGGATACTGCTCCGCTGCTCCTGGGCAAGGCACATAAGGATGCATTCGTGCTTGCTGTCGAGCAAGGAGTCATGACGGATGCTACGAAAGAACTGATTTTAGCAAAGGCAGAGGCGCAAGCCGCTGCCCTGCAGGGTATGATAAACTAAGGAGGGAAACCAATGGAATACATCTACGCGGCAATGCTCTTACACAAGGCAGGAAAGACCATCGACGAGGCGCAAGTCAAGAAGGTGCTCGAGGCGGCAGGAGTTGCCGTCGACGACGGAAGAGTAAAAAGTGTCGTTGCAGCGCTCAATGGCGTGAACATCGACGATGCCATCAAGAATGCCAGTGTCATGGCTGCGCCAGCACCTGCTGCGCAAGGTCATGAAGGCAAGAAGGACGAGCACAAAAAGGAAGAGAAGAAGGACGACAAGAAGACAGAAGAGGCAGCAGCCGCTGGTCTTGGCGCCCTTTTTGGCTAAGTCCTTGTAATTTTTTGCTTTTTTCGAGTTGAGGAGCAATGGAAGAACAACAACCGGACCTGACCAATGTTCAGTCAGCAGTGCATGATGTGCAGTCTACCAAGGAAGGGCATGCGGCAAAGCGTGAGGACATTCTAGCGCGTAAACGTGAGCTTTCACGAAGTATTCGGGAGAAGATAGGCCTGCTCAAGGAAGCGAGGCACAAGCGTGATGAGCTGACGGTGAAGGTGCGTGAGGCAAAGGAACAAAGGACTGTCCTGAATGATGAAATCAAGAAGAAGATCGTTGAACTCAAGACCATTCCTCAGGAGAAGCACGAAGCACGACCTGAAGGAAGATACGGGGGAAGGCGTGACGGGCGAGAGATGCGTGGGGACAGCCCGAGATATTTGCGTGAGCAGATAGAGAAGATGGAATTCAAGATAGAGCACGAAGGTGTTTCTTTTGATAAGGAACGGACACTCATGAAGGCAATCAAGGACATGAAGCGCAAGCTCGAGACGGCAGTGGAATCGTCGAAGCAGAACAAGCAGGCGCACGCGCTCAGTTCTGAGATACGCAAGCTCAAGCACGATGCGGATGCCGTGCATGATGAACTGCAAACGTTTGCGAAGAGCAGCCAGGAATATCATACGCAGCTGCTCAAGCTCAGCGAGGAGCTAGACCAGCTCAAGAAGGAAGAGCAGGAACTCGAGGACACGTACAAGGACATCATCAAGGACATCCAAGAAGACGCTGAAATGCTTAAGGAAAAATATTCTGTTTTGCACCAACTGCAGGGAGAGATCAAGAAGAAGAAACAGAAGCAGAAGGAAGAGAAGCAAAAAGCGGAAACGCAGATCCTCAAGGAATTGGAATCAGAAGTGAAGGAGAAGCTCAAGCAGGGCAAGAAGCTCACGACGGAAGACTTATTGATTCTGCAGAAGACGGATACGGATTGATTTTCTTAACGTTTATAAAATGATACGTATTTGCTAGGTGCTATGGCATTGTTTCTCATCGGCATAGGATTGAATGACGAGAACGACATAACGCTGAAAGGGCTGGAGCTCGTCAGGAAGGCAGACGTTGTTTATCTGGAGAGCTACACGTCGCTCCTGCACGTTCCTCTTTCCTCTCTTGAGAAATTGTATGGAAAAAAAGTCATTCTCGCCGATAGGGATTTTGTCGAGAAAAAAGGGGATGCAGTTGTTGCAGAAGCGAAGAAGAAAGACGTCGCTTTTCTCGTCATCGGCGATGTTTTTGGAGCGACGACGCACACTGATCTTTATCTGCGTGCGCTCAACGCAGGTGTTCTTGTCGGGGTCGTGCATAATGCATCCATCCTCACTGCCATAGGGAAGATAGGCCTTGAACTGTACAAGTTTGGCAAAACAACGAGCATACCCTATAGTGACGGCAGGTACATCGACACGCCCTATCTTGCACTCAAAGACAATCTCTCGTTGGGCATGCACACGTTATTGCTGCTCGACATCCAGGCAGACAAGCAACGATTCATGTCTGTCAACGAGGCACTGACGTATTTGCTGGAGACGGAAAGAAGAAAGAAAGAAGGAGTCTTCTCGGGAAAAACGCTGTGCATCGGCATTGCACGCATCGGCAGCAGCACAGAAATCATTCTTTCGGGGACGGCAGGAGAACTGCTGGAGAGGGATTTCGGCAAGCCGCCGCACGCACTCATCATTCCTGGGAAGCTGCACTTCATGGAAGAGGAGATGCTGCAGCGACGTCGTGTTTTCTGAACAGTCCAGCCCAAACACTCACCCGGCCGAGGCTCGCAAGGACTCTAATTTGTTATGACATCTCTGTACGGATACATCGTCATTTTTTCGAATACTATATCAAAAGATTTATATACTATGGTCACTATTGTAGCTATAGAATGATATCGACCATACAACTAAGCAAGGAGACAAAGGAACTCATAGGCACCTTTGGGAGAAAAGAGGATTCCTATGAAGACATCATTAAACGAATGTATGCACTCGCGGTAAAAGAACAACTACGACAATTCTTGATGTCATCAGAGAACACGGTTTCTCTTGCAGAAGCCAGACGTATGATTAACGAGTAAGATGGCAAAAGTCGAAATACTCACGTCACTTGTTCTTGCTATAAAGAAAAAATTCAGCAGAAGTGAGGCGAATGAAGTCATCGACCTGATGTATACGCTCGAAGACAATCCACGAAAAGGTAAAATTCTAGGAACTGTTGGAGGTATACTGATTAAAGAGATTAAATATAAGACGTTCAGGTTCTATTTCTTGACCGACGGTTTTAAACTCAAGATGTTCTCAGCAGAAGAGCTTACTGACTTGTTGCTGCGATTCGTGAGGATGTCAGATAAGAAGCACCAGCAAGAGACGATACGTGAAATAAGAGACGTAGTGCTCAAGATGGGATTGCAGGGATTTTCCTAGACCTACCTCAAGAACATACTGCCTAATAGCTCCGCCCGTGCTTCATTGCTGAACGGTACCTGGTTGCGATGCTTCTGCTGCAGAGGCGCTACATTTTTAAATAGTCTGTTCTCAGTAGTTTGTATGTTTGTCGGGAAAAGAGGTATCAGTCCGCTTATAGCAACGGTGTTGCTCATCGCATTCGCTGTTGCCCTGGGAGCAATGATCATGAATTGGGCATCACAAATCCCTGTCGACCCGAAAAAACCGAATACGTGCGATGACGTGCGCCTGGTCCAGAAGACCATAGGTTCGTCCAAGGCATTCTGCTATGATGTGCAGAAACGTGAGTTGTTCTTCAGGATAGAGAATGCAGGCGCAGAGCCCATAGAGAAGATAGACCTCTTCACCATCGACGATCAGGGCAATGAGATTGATCAGCCGCTTCCCGGCTCAGCGCTCCCGAGCGGTGCCGTCCTGACGAAGAGTCTCTCGTTCACCAAAATTGGCGCGATGCATGCAGAGCTCAAGCCGTTCGTGAATGTTGGCGGCAAAATCGTGTATTGCGTGAACGGTGCCATAGCCGTGGATAACTTGCCTGACTGCTGATGGAGTGATTGTGGTGCGTGTCGTTCTGGACATCCGTAAATCCGTCGAGGAGAATGCTGCAGCCTATTTTGAAAAGGCGAAGAAGGCAAGAAAGAAACTGGAGGGTGTTGACAAAACCATTGCCCTGGCGAAGGAGCGGCTGCTCGAGAAAGAACGTGCAGCAACACAACAGCAGCGCACGTTCAGGAGGGAGTGGTATCATGCATTCCGCTGGTTCTATTCGAGCGACGGATTTCTCGTCCTTGCGGGCAAGGATGCCGACACGAACGAGCGGCTGGTGAAGAAGCAGCTGGAAAAACAAGACATCATCTTCCACACGGACATGCCTGGCAGCCCCTTCGTGCTCGTGAAGAAAGGGCAGTCTGCGCCAGAACAAACCATTGCAGAGGCGTCGTCGTTCACAGCAAGTCTGAGCAGGGCGTGGAAGAAAGAGTTGGGCGAGGCAGAAGTGTATTGGGTGCTGCCCGACCAAGTGACGAAAGAGACGAAAGCGGGCGAGTACATCACCAAAGGCAGTTTCATGGTGTATGGAAAAAGAAACTATGTGACTGCACCCATGGATCTTGCAATAGGCGTCTCTGAGAAGTGGGGTGTGATGCTCGGGCCGATGGTGGCAGTCAAGAGGCACTGCTCCCGTGAAGTGCAGCTTAAGCAGAGTGCTGATGTTCCCGGACAACTCGCACGTAAGATCGCACGATTCCTCCACGTCGAGATTGATGCGGTGAGCAAGGTACTGCCCGCAAATGCTCGTGCAGACTTGTGAGATGGTTAGGTGATGCCGATGATTGCTACGTGTGCGCTCTTGCTGGAAAAGAACAACAAGCTGTTCTTGCAATTGCGTGATGATAAGCCAGGCATCTACGGACCAGGATTGTGGGGAACGTTCGGGGGACATCTCGATGAAGGAGAGAATCCGCTCACGGGCTTACTACGCGAGATTAAGGAAGAGTTGGCGTATGACCTGGTCGATCCTTTCTTTTTAGGCAGGTTCATCTTCGATGGATATGTAGTGTTCGCGTATGGAAAGGTCGATAATGCCATCGATAACCTGGTGGTGCGTGAAGGACAGAGGGGAGCATTTTATTCATTGGAAGAGATACGGCAATTGCGTTGCACACCTGGCGTGCAAGATCTCGCAGAGCGTTATTTCAGTGCTGACCGCTGAGGATGCGTTCTATCTTCTCATTCTCTGCATACTGCAGCTGCCGTGCTGCCTTGTACATGTCGAGCGTTTCCTGCAAGTACGTCGCGATTTGCTGCCTGTTATCCAGGAACTGCAATTCCACGCTTGTCTGCTTCATGCCCGTCAGCTCGAGGATGATGCTGCCGCTGCCGAGCAATTTTTCCAGGCCTTTGTCCTGCAGGATGATCCGGGTGATGTTCCGGTAGGGGATCTCTGTTGGCACGAGAAAGAGCAATTGTAGTTTGTAATGGATGATCTTATCCTGTAGCACGTCATAGCGCAGGCCGCTGATGAGCGCGTACGTGATGAGGCTGATGAAGAGGAAGATTGCCCCGAATCCGAGCAGTGCGTAGAGTAGCAATTGTTCAGGATTCGTTATTCCAAAGATGGTGAAGATGTCCTTGAACACGTCGAGCCCGACGGACAGTTGCAGGACGATGAGCAGTACGGCAATGATAATGTAATAGGCGAGCAGGGTGATGATTTTGCCGAGCAGGATTTTTCCTTTGTTTGGCTCGAGCGTAAGTTTGCTCTGCTTGAGCTGCGCTTGGACGTACTGCATGCATGCTCTTCGGTTGTGGACTATTTATGTTTTGTTTTTTTTATATGGTGCTGTGCGTTGTGCGTGTTTTTTGCATTGTGTTTTCTCGTCGTAAAATTCGCTTTTTTCGTAAACTATTTAAATCATGAGTGCTGTTTCGTTCATAGTCGTTGGACAGGGTCGGTGCATCATCAGCAGGATTGTGTGCTGCTGCTATTCTTTGAAAATACTACTTGCAGAGGATTAATGCTATATTTCCGAAGCTATAGGTTAGAAACGATAGATTTATAAATGGGTGTGCATTACTGTTTTGTATGGCGCAAAAGACAAAAAAAATCTTTGATGTTTTCTTCCGGGAGAAGCCGGCAATGATGCTTGTTAATCTCTTGCGCGCGAACAATGAAGTGTATGCAAGCAACCTTGCAAAACAAGTGGACTGCACGTACAGCCACGTCGTAAAAATTCTGCAGGAAATGCAGAAGGCAGGCATCGTCAATTTCGACAAGCAAGGCAGGCTCAAACTCTTGACACTGACGAAGAAAGGACAGGACATTGCAGAACGCATCGACCAAGTAAAGAATATGCTGTGATGCACTGCATCATTTCTCCGTGTATCCCTTCATGAATCCTTCTTCTTCCTCTGAGATTTCGTCGTTCTCCAACAATTCCTCGAAATGGTTGTACACATTATCTTCTTTCTCGTCCTTCTTCACTTTATCCTTTTCTTCTTTTTTCTTTACCGTTTCTTCTTTTGTTTCTTTTTCCTCAAGCTTGATTTCTTTCACGTGTATCACCCCCTTATGTGTCCACGTACACCACATATAGGCAACACTGGTATAAAAATGTTGTTCGTGCGCGTTCTCGTCGAGAAATAACGTGTGGGCAGAAAGAATGGGTGTGGGCTAGTACGCGTCAAGCGCTGCCGTGATCTTGTCCACGTGTTCTTCAGGAGCGGGGCCGAGCGCAACACAGGTTATTGTTCCAGGAGCGACGACCGTGTGCCCAGCATCCGTGATCACTGCAGTGGTGATGCCTGCATCCTCTGCCTGCTTTGCAAAGGAAAGCAGTTCTTGTTCAGTGGCCACCTGCAGCACGATCTTCTTCATGCCTTGGTCCATCCATTTCTTGACAAGTTGTTTGTTTGCGGCAAAACATGCCTGGACGGCGGCGTGGGCGACTTGTGCGGCCAGTTTTCCCGGTGGCAGCTTCAGATCTTTACGCGCGATGATGATCTGCTTGTAGGAAACGATCATGTGGGTTCATCTCAGCCTGTATTAATAAATGTTCTGAATCAGAAATCATCATGCACAAAATCCTTTATCTGCTCGTGCAGCTGCTTGTGCTGCTCTGCGAGCTTTTTCTTGCGCACGTTGATCGTTTGCAGCACGTGATGGATGTCCGGCTGCTGCCAACCCTGGTCATTGGCAAGGCGCTCGATTGTTGAGAATGGAACGCCTGCGTCGAGATGGCTCTGGATGAGCTGGTGCAGGTCCTCCTCATGGTGCACGTTGTGCTGCACGCCCATCGTGGCGAGAATGAGCAGGATGCCGACAGCGAGGATGATGAGCAGCGTCCAGGCGATGCCGAATTCCTTCTGCGGCAGGTCAAGCGTGAGCGGGACGGGTTGCTGCGTGAGATCATTGCCATAATAGAATATGCTGTCGTTTCGTGAAATGCGTGCATAGTAGTGCAATGTCTCGTCTTGGAGTGGCAGTGACGCATAGTACGTGTTTCCTTCTTTCTCTGCTGGCACTTCATTGAACGCATCGCCGTACGAGTAGAAGAACGTCACCTCATCAACTGTCGTGTTCGGTGTGAAGGTGACGAGGACGGCCGTGTTTTTCCTCTCGGCAGCGAGTGCGTGCGTGCGCAGATTTGGCAGTGCTTGAGGTGGTGTCGTGTTTTGCGTGCTGTTGCTCGTCAGGTTGTTGCTTGTCGTGGTGTTCTGTGTCGTGTTGGTCAAGGGAGGTCGTATGCTGATGCTGCCAGTTTCTTGCAGGCTGTCCGCAATGCCTTTCGCACCGTAGTAGTGCGTGCCGAACTCGTCGCTGAAGTCAATATAGTAGTCGATACTGCCGTTGTTCGCGAGCAGTGCAGTGTACGTCTTTTCTTCTCGGGTGAGGTTCATCGCCCAGTCCGTGTTGTTTCTTCGGAAATGCAAGACGGGCGTGAATGTTGAGTTCAGGGAATCTGCGATGATGAAGCTGAGCTGGCTGAAGTTGGAGCTGGGAATGGTGTGAAAGATGGTGATGTCCTGAGGGACCTTGACGGTGATGGTCATGTACTGGCTCACGACAGTTTCCCTATCTGTCACTGAGAATTTCAATTGATAGATGCCCTTCTGCGCAGCAGTCGGTGTCCAGAAGAAGGTTTTTGTCGTCCCATTGAACACTGCTCCTTGTGGGAGTCTGCTTGCCGTGAACAGCAATGTCTCTTGCTGGTAGAATTGCGCTGCGCTGACGGAAAACGTGAGCGGCTCGCCTGCCTTCACTACCTTGTCAGGGATGATGTCGAGCAGGAGCTGTCCGGTAACGTCATTGACTGTAATCGTGACGCTGTCGCTGTCGGTGAAGATGCCGTCCGTCACAAAAAAGGTCGTAGTGTACGTGCCTGCCTGCTCTTGCGTCGGTATCCACGTGAATTTTTTGTTGGAGAACGTGCTGCCCTCGGGGAGGTCGCTGGCGTAGAATGCGAGGGCGTCATTGTCTTGGTCTGTCGCGGAGATGGTGAAGGTGAGCGTGTCCAATTCATTGATTTCTTTGCCGGGAATGTTGCTTATTTGAGGGGGACTGTTGAACTGTATGGACACGGAGAATCGTTGCACTGCCTGTTCTGTCCCATCGCTGACGGTGATGGTGAAGTTGTGCGTCCCTCGCTGGTCGGCGATGGGCGTCCACGTCAGCAGCCCTGTGGACGAGATGCTCGCTCCAAAGGGCCCGTCCAGCTGATACGTGAGCGTGTCGTTGTCCGCATCCGTCGCATTGACCTGATACTGGTAGAGCACGTTGGGAGCCCCTCGAGCGGGAGGGGTGCTTCTGATGACAGGATTCGCGGCAAGCACGGCAGGGATGCACAGCAGGAAGCAGAGCACTAGTGCATGCACTCGTGCAGAACGTGCCGCTGCTGGTCTTGCGTTGCCCATGCTCACCTCTCTGCATTCCTGGGCAGGCATGCTTCTTAAATGTTTTCAAAAAGTTTTTAAGCGCCTCTCCTTCTTCTCAAATTGAGGGTGAGTATGTTTACTGAATCTTGTGGGCTTTTCGGCGTGTATGGGCAGCTCCATCCATCACTGGACAATGCCGTGCTCGTCTATTATGGCTTGCATGCATTGCAGCATCGCGGCCAGGAAGGGGTGGGCATAGCCACTGCTGACTATCATGATGTGTATTGCAGGAAGCATCCCGGCATGGTCAGCAAGGCATTTTCTGAGGAGGACTTTCAGCACCTGCACGGCAATATCGCCTTGGGCCACGTCCGATACAGCACGACGGGCGAGTCGAGATTGGAGAACGTGCAGCCGTTGCTCGTCGACTCAAGATATGGCAAGTTCGCCATAGCGCATAATGGCAACATCAGCAATGCGCGGTCGCTGCGCGCAACCTTACAGGAGCAGGGAGCTATTTTTCAGAGCACGACCGATACTGAGGTGATCAGTCATCTCATCGCCAAATCTGCTGTGGGCAACTTGGAAGGTGCTATCGTCGATGGTCTTCGGCAGCTGCACGGCTCGTACTGCCTGCTCATCATGACCAAGGAAAAACTGTACGTTGCCCGTGATCCATTGGGGAATAGGCCGCTCTCGCTCGGCAGGGCAGGAGATGCTGTCGTGGTGAGCTCGGAAAGTTGCGCGTTCGACTATCTAGAGAGTCTCTTTCCGATCAAGATACAAGAGCGAAGAGGTATGCAGTCGGGAGACTTGCTAGTTATTGACCAGGAAGGCATGCATTCCCAATTAATTTCTCCAAAGAAAAGTGCGCACTGCATCTTTGAGCTGATCTATTTCAGCAGCCCGCAGAGCAAGACGTTCAACGTTCCCGTCGCCCAGTTCCGGCAGAAACTTGGAGAAAGGCTTGCACTGCAGGACCTTGCAACATATGGAAAGACTTTTGCTGACGTGGTCATGCCCGTCCCCGACTCTGGCAAGTATGCCGCGCAGGGCTACGCAAAAATGTCCGGCCTGCCGTATGAGGAAGGCATATTCAGGAGGCATTATGGCGGCGTTGGCAGGACATTCATCGACCCTTCTGCCGACGTTCGTGCGACGAAAGTGCGCGAGAAGCTCATCCCAGTGCACGGCATGCTCGCCGACAGGCGCGTGGTCATCATCGACGACAGCATCGTTCGGGGAACAACAAGCAAGGATCTCGTGCAGTTCGTGCGTGAGCAAGGCGCAAAGGAAATTCATTTTCGGGTGAGCTGCCCGCCGCACAAGTTCCCGTGCTTTTTCGGCATCAATTTCCCCACAAAAAAAGAACTCATCTTCAACCAGCTTGGCTCTGAAGACAAGATCAGAGAATATATAGGAGCGGACACGCTGGCATATCTACCCTGGTCAGAGCTGGACAAGCTCGCTCACGAGTGGGCGAACGGAGGCATGTGCTACGCATGCTTCGACGGCAACTACCCTGATGTGGTGGAGGAGGGACAATGAAGAAGGAATCTGCACTGTGCTGCGCGCTGAGCTATGTCATCATCGGGATTGTTTGGTTCTTCCTGGACAAGAACATGCACAAGAACCCTCTTGTCAAGTTTCACGTCAAGCAAGGCCTGGTCTTCCTGCTGTTCTCGCTCATCTGGGCAGCTGCATTGGATGTGTGCAAGACCGTGCTTGGATGGATTCCCCTCTTTAATGCGACATTCTTGCTTCTCGGTTATGTGCCTGTCGTCTTTCTCATCATAGGACTGATCAACGGGCTGAACATGAACAAGAAGAAACTGCCCCTCATCGGTAAGGCAGCGCACGTATTCACATTTTAACTGTGTGCACTTCACTAACTGGTGAAAACTTCTTTTTGACCAATAAGCGCAAACTATATAAACCATTTAGGGCAGGGTTGCTGTAAAGAGTATTCAGGGGTGTGTTTATGAAAGTGAGTTACAAAATATTTCTGCTGTTCACCGTTCTTGTCGTTGCCGCAATCGGCGTCTATGCAACGATAACTTTCGATGCGGGAGGCAACAGCCCACCGGATGAAACAGTCACAAATGATAACATGCCTGATTTCACATTCAACGCGACGAGCGACGTGAATGCAACGGACATACTCTGTACACTCTACATTAACGAAACACCCTACGGAACGAATGATTCTGTTGTGAATGACACGCTCAGCACCCTTACGGCAAACGATACTCTTGACGATGGATCCTACCTCTGGTATGTGAACTGCACGGATGATGACGGGATAGTACAGAGCCCTGACCCTGCATGGAATATCACTATTGACACGACCGGTCCTACAGTGACTGTGGTGAGTCCGGCAGATGGCTATTATTATGGTGACAGCAACGTCACCATCAACTTCTCCGCTTCAGACGTGTACTCTAGTGTTGACATGGTCTGGTTTGACAACGAGACAAGCAACTGGTCCGTGTCGGGCAGCAGCTACACCAACTATCGCATGTTGGAAGATGGCACGTACACATATTCATTCTGGGCGAATGATTCGCTTGGCAATGAGGAAGCTCCCGAAGAGGTGACGTTCACGGTTGATGCAGCTCCCCCTACCGTGTCGATTGCCAGTCCGGCGAGTGATACTCCTCAGGCGTCTTTGACGGTGTCTTTCGTGGTGAATGTCACTGAGGATAATTTGAACTACACGAATGTGTCTATCTATAATAGCACAGATGACTTGGTTGATTCTGTTGTGAACACGACGGACACTGATTTTGCCATGACGTTGACTGCTCCTGCTGATGATGTGTATTATCTTGTTGCGACAACGTATGACCTTGCAGGGCTGATGGGCAATGACACCGTCACGAACATCACGGTTGATATGACGGGTCCAGTGTTGACGGTTGATAGTCCTGTTGCGGGTTATTATGATACGGGCAGTGTTGATGTGAATTTCAGCGCTGTTGACACAGGTGTTGGTGTTGAGGCGATTTGGTATACGAATGATACTGGTGATAACACGACGGGTGTTGCTTCTCCTGTTGATACAGCGTACACGTTGACTGATGGATCGTATACGTTTATCTTCTATGGAAATGATACGTTAGGCAATCCCTCGACGCCAATATCGAGGACGTTCATCGTTGACGAGACGGATCCTACGGTGTCGTTGGGTGTGTTGTCGAGTGATACTGCTCAGGCGAGCATGACGTTGACGTTCAATGTGACAGTTGATGATACGAACTTGAACTATACGACGGTTACTGTCGTGAATAGTTCTGGCGGTGTTATCAATAGTACGAACAGTAGTACGAATGGCACGTATGAGCTAGTGTGGGTTGTGCCTGCGGATGAAGTGTACAATATCACTGCTGTTGCGTACGATAATGCCTCGCGTTATTCAACCACTGCATTGGTGAGCAATATTACGGTGGACACGACCGGTCCCACGATAACTGTCGTCAGTCCGGTTGACAGCTACTTTTATACCAATACGAGTGTTGTGGTGAATTTCACCGCTGTTGACACCCACTCGAACGTTGACTACATTTGGTATGATAACGGCACGGCGAACAGCACGCCTGTTCAGGATGACAACTATACGGTAACGTTGACCTTGGCAGCAGACACCGCATACACGTTTGTCTTCTACGCGAACGACACGCTGAATAATACAGAAACGCCGGAGACCGTTTCCTTCACCGTCGATACGACTGCGCCGACCGTTTCCATCGACAGTCCTGCAAGCAACAGCAACAGCACATCACGAACGATTAACATAACGGTGAATGTAACTGATACGAACAGGAACTACACGAATGTGTCCATCTTTAACAGCAGCGACACGCTGATTTCCAGCGACGTCAATACTACTGATGATGATTTCATCATAAGCCTGGACACGGGACAGGATGGCGTTATGAGAATCATGGCGACGACGTACGACCTGTCAGGACAATCAGCTGCGGTGAACGTCACCAATGTCACGGTTGACACGCTAGCTCCTGCAGTCACGCAAGTGACCCCTGCAAGCGCAGCGGTGGTTGAAGGCACCAGTGTTTCCTTTGACTGGACGGCAACGGACATTGCGAGCTCTGTGGCAAGTTGCATTTTGACTATTGATGACGTGGAAAATCTGACGACATCTGATACAAACGCGACGGTCGCTGGGTTCTCTGAAGGCTCGCACAACTGGAGCGTGAACTGCACGGACATCTTTAACTATGAGAACGCTTCTTCGACGCTCTCCTTCATCGTTGACGAAATGGCGACCAGCATAACGTTGAACTACCCGAGCAGCGATGCGTACTTGAACGAGTCCAACATCAACTTCAACTGGACGGTGAACGACACGAACCTTCCTGTCAATTGCAGCTTATACGTCAATGACACGTTCGCAGCAAATGACAGCGACCTCGACAACGTCAGCACCACCTATAATTGGACAAACGATACCATGACTGAGGGCTATTACACGTGGAACGTCTCCTGCTTAGACACGACGACAAACACGTACAACAGCGAAGTAGGCAACTTCACTCTGGACACGACAGAGCCGAACAGCAACGTCTCGGGTGTGAACATATCTGCAGGTACTGACGGTTCGATAACGCTGAACTGGACGGTCGATCCAAGTGACGACACGTACTATTATGTGCTGTACAAGAACACCACGTCCATCAATACGTCTGACACGGCAACCGCTCTCAACAGCACCATTCCTAAAGCGACGACAGGGTTCAAAGTGACGACAGGGCTTGTTGCGGGAACAACATATTATTTTGTGCTTGCCAGCAAGGACAGGGCAGGGAATGTGAACACGAGCTATGTCTCCTCAGAAGTGAATGTATCTTCTGCGACGTGCTCGGACATCTTCACGTATGGCAGCTGGGGAAGCTGCAGCGGCGGCGAGCGTTCCAGGACAGGAACGAGGACGTGTTATAATGGCGGTGATGAGACTGATACGGATACGGAGGAATGCTCCACCTCTTCTGGTGGTGGCGGGACGACGTCTTCGAGCACGAGCACGACAAGAGTGTCGAATGTCTACACGACCGTCACTGCGAATACGAACCAGTATTTGACGGGGACGGCTGCTGCGGTGCTTGAGCAGGTGACTTTTGTCTTGAACGCGGCTGCGCAGAATGTCAGATTGACGTATGATGAGGTGGCTACTTTGCCAACGTCAGTGCCTACGAAAGCGGGCTCGTACAAGTACTTCACGTTGACTGCCGAAAATATCCAGTCTGCAAACCTGAAGTCTGCGCTGATTGAATTCAGTGTAACCAAGCAGTGGCTGACGGATAATAGTGCAACGCAGGACCAAGTAAAACTGTACCGGTTTGTTGACAACAAGTGGACAGAACTGTCAACATCAGTGGCAAGTGCGGATACGGCCAAGGTGTACTACAAGGCGACGACTCCTGGCTTCAGCTACTTTGCCATAGGCACGAAGTCAAGCCCTCCTGTCGAGACGCCTGTTGAAGAGCAAGTAGAGCCTGAACAGGTGGAGCAACAGGCAGAGCCTGAAACTGGTCAGGAAGAAGTGACGACTGCTGGAGAAACTCCTCCGACTCCTGAACAGATAGTAGAGTCGCAGGCGGGAAGCAGCGCAGTGCTCTGGATAGGACTTATTGTGTTGGTGCTGCTAATCGTTGGCTTCATCATCTACAAGAAGAACAAGAAATAAATTTTTTTTCTTTTTTTTCAACCGTACTTGTAGGTGTGCGTATACCCTTTCTCTTTTTTTTCCTGTGTAGTAATAAAAAGTTTTTTATACGGCGGTGCATTCTTTAGACCATGACCTTGCATCAGCTTGCCTACACTGCCGTCCCCTCCTTCTGGACAAGGGACGACATGAGCACTGCTCGTGATCTGCGCACTTCTGTCCTTGCCAGCGCTCGCGATGATCTGGAATGTAGGTATGAGCAATTTCCTGATGCAGAGCTCGGCGAGAATGCCGAAAACAAGAAGCTATTCCGCGAACCTGCTGCTGTATCATCTTTCCAGCTCTCGACAAGGAAACTCTCAGCGCACGTCAAACCAATTGCACGAACGACAATTCCTGACAGCACGAACACCATCGCTCTCCTCGAGGACTTGCTTACCGCGCACTTCGCCAAGTCAGTGACCATCACCAGCATCGTCGAGAAAAAAGGCACGAGGAAACAAGTCAAGGAAGTCCACTACCGGCTCAACAACCACCTCTCGAAGGTGTGGCTGGTCAAAAGCACGAGCCCAGAGGAAACGGCAAGGCAGCTCCTCGCATATCACATCATCAGCGCTTTAGGCGTTCCCACAGCAAAACCCCTAGGATACACGCCTTCGACAACGCCGTATCCGTATGATGTCGCCCTGCTGGGCGGCTGCCTCGAGCATGCAGGCGAACCGTACGAGATGCTGCTGAAGGATCTTGCACTCTCCCCTGAATCGACGTTCGAGACGGCAAAAACCCTGGGGAGAATCATAGCAAACTATCAGGCCGTATTGAGCGAGAACAGGAATGCTTTTGACGGTAATATGCCCATCATCAGACGATTTCCGCACGATGAGCTCATACAACGCCTCTACCCCGTTCGAGGGGTGCAGGAAGAATTGGCAAGCTTGTGTGATGAGCTTGCAGGCTGGCAAGAACAGATGCTGCTGGTCTCCCACGGAGACATGCATAATCGCAACATTCTGTGCATGAACGACGGGCATCATGTGCTGCTCGACAATTTCGGCATTATTGATTGGGAAGTCTACGAACAGCATCCTCTAGCCGATGCAATAGGCTTTTGGGTTCATCATCGCAGGGACGCGAAAGCGATAAATCCCGAGTATGCGTACACGCTCACTGATTTTGTCGACGTGTACACGGGTGCACTGAAAGAAAGAGGGATAGTGCTGCGCCAGCCACGCAAGGATGCACTGATTCAGTCAGCGTTGTGGAACATCTACGAACTGTACGATTCAACGAGAACTGATGCCGTGCTTGCGGAAGAGAAGACAGACTATCATCGCAAAGAGCTTGCCCATGACCTTGACGCGCTCAAGAAGAATTATCCCGGCTTGGCATCGCTAGCGTCTAGTATTGAGTCATGCATTGCCGACCTTTAGAGGACGAGCGCAAAGTAGCTTCCTGCGCCTTCATATGTCTTCTGGACGATGTTGATCAAGTGATGCATGATCATGGCATCCTTTCCTTGACGCAGGCTCTCGCCGAGCTTGGTGATGAGCTCTATTCTTTTGTTGTGGATCTGTATCTCATGCTTCTTGTCGTGCTGATAAAAAAGTTCGTAGAAGCAAAGATAATAGTTGACCGTTTCCGTGTAGAGGCGCAGCGTCTCCTTCGCCAGGCTCTTTTTCCTGGCAAGTTCGTCGCAGATGTATTTGAACTCGTCAGCTATTCTTTCGATGCTCTTGACTATTTCATACATTTGCTTGACCCTGCGCTGGTCAGTATAGCCTCTCTTGTTCAGGATCCTCAGGCAGATGTCCGTGAACCTGTTATTGAGCGCTTCCATGCTCCGAACGTTGTTCAGGCGTGTGTATTCCTGCTGGTGCATGATGTCCTGCAATTCCTTGGCCATCTCGTTCGTTATCTGAAAAGACTTTCTGAGCAGGGTGTCGAATTCTGACTCTATCGTCGTCGCTATGGACTTAATCGTTATTCTGTTGGGGGCTTGGTCGATGATCATATACCCCACACAGTCGGGAAGGCGCTGCTTGATGAGTTCTGCAGTCTCGCCGCTCTCGTAGCGTATCTCGATATGGTCATACCCTAACTGGTAGAGGTGCGAGAGATGGTTTTTTGTGAAAAGCCCAAAATTTCTCGTGTCAATCTCTTTCTTTGCCGTCGCTGCTTCCTTTTCCGTAGAGATAGTGAGGGTGTTGCCTGCAATGTCTACATTAACTTCATCCCCTTTCTTGAGCTTGTACGTCTCCGCCCATGCGATGGGCAGGGTGATGGTGAGGGAGCTGCTGCCGTGCCGGACAATCTTGCGCTTCATGCTCCAAGGAAAGAACAAGTATATATAAATGTTTTGAAAAGGACAAAATACACAATTGTTTATTTGAGTACATAATACAGTGGTTATGTTGATATCTCTGTACTGCTCTTCCCTCATTCATGAACACATGGAAGGTGATGGCATGAAAGCATTGCAAGACTACATACAAGGACTGGTTGTTGGAAATGTCCAACAGTACAAGAACCTCGCCCTTGCCCCGCTCTACGGCAAGGACAGTTCTCTGGAGTATCTTGTCCTGGACGAGGCGTTCAAGCAAGGACTCTCCATCCGGGAGACAGGGACAGTGCAACGGCTCTATGTTGAGAACAACACGGGCAGGGACGTGCTCATCCTGCAAGGAGAATACGTCACGGGTGGCAAGCAGAACCGCATGGTCTCCCTTACTGCATATCTGGACAAGAATTTCAGGGGAGAGATTCCCGTGAATTGCATAGAGCAGCATCGCTGGTCCTCAAGCCCTAAAACATTTGAGCCTATTACGAGAATGGCGCCGTTGGAAGTGTCATACGCCGCCAGCCACGGCCAGAACGCCGTCTGGGGCATGGTAGGGCTTATGGCGTCAGAACATCACGTCCACTCCCCAACTGCGAACCTGGGCGATGTGTTTACTGCAAAGCAGAGCGACATCAACGACTACAGGAACAAATTCTCGTACACGCCCGGAACGGTCGGTGTGGTCTTCCAGTACAAGCGGAACGGCAGGATAACGTACGGCTGCGAACTCTTCGACAAAACAGCGACGATGGAAAAGCAGTTCACGAAGGTCCTTGAGCGGTATGCGGTGAATGCACTGCACGGGGCAGGAGATCTCGCTCCAGAAGATGCAGGCGTGTTCCTCTCGAGACTGCAGCAGGCAGCATTCCAGAACGTCCCCGCCATCAGTCTAGGGCAAAATTTTACTATTAGTGGAAGCGTGCAAGGCCACGCACTCGTGCACCAAGGAAAACCCGTGTATGTGAGCTTCGGCGACACGAACGGAGGAGGCAAGCCAGAACAAATCCCCGATTGGCATCCGCCACCGCTTATTCCTGAGCCCTGGCCACCTTGGGGTGAACCATTCAGGCACGAGCCCTGGCGCAAAGACCCCAATCCGAGGAGCCCGTACAGGCGAGACTGGTTCCCGTCCTGGCACGGACCCATCTATGGCGGAACGACAGAATCTGACTTGTGCTTGCGTATCAATTGCCTTTCCGATAGCGTCACCGGACCAGACGGCAAGAAACTAGAGGATCCGAAAATAGGAAAGATCAAGTTCGATGACGTGTAATTTTTTTTTAATTCCTTTTAGGGCACTTTGACCATTACCGTGCCTGTTGTAACGGTGGGATACTGGCTTCCTTCAAGCCTGCCCGTTATGGTGACGCTAATCTTTTGATAGGTGCCGCTCTGGAAGATGCCGTTCTCGCAACTAAGTTCTATGATAAGGTCTTTATCTGGTTCCCAGTTTTTTCCGTTTGAGACTGTGCTGCCCGTCTTGTTGAGTCCTAAAAAACCAAAGTTTGTGCCATCACCGGGCAATATATTAATCATGTGCTTCCAAAAAGCTCTGCTATTGCACGTATCGGAGACCAAAGAAAAATTCCATGTTGGCGATTGCAGTGTCCTGCCGTAATTGTTGCGCAGGATGAAGTTAATATGCGGTCTTGGTATGGGAACAGGATTCATTGAGCCACCGCTTCCGTCTTCTTCATAATAGGTATATCCGTAATCCATGCACGCTATCCCTTTTTCGAAGAGACATTTTTCAGGTATGAAGCTTGACGGTGAGAGCACGCCAAAGTATGCCAGTGCTGCCATGGCGACGAGTACCATGAGCAGTGCCCAACCGTATGTGCCGATGAATTCAAGCGCGCCCTGACCTCGCATGTGTCCTACTATACTTGTTGTGTATTTAAAGATTTATGCTAAGAGACTTAAGCGATAGTGATCGTGGTTGATGCGCTGTTACGGAACGTGTATGTGCTTCCTGTGAAGGTGCCGTTCACGTTCACCACGATCTTTTCTTGTGCTCCTGATTTGAAGTTACCACAGCTTTCACCTACTTCAGAAAGACAACATATTTTGAAGTACAGCTTTTCCTCGGCGGGCCAAGAACCGATGGTTAGGGGAAAAGGAGCATATACGTAATTGCCGTTCTGCCCCATTCTATACTGACCTATGGGATGGGTGACTGGACAGCCGTTTCCTGTCACGGTGATGTTCCACGTTGAGGCAGATATTGTCTTGCCATAATTGTTGAGCAGGATGAACCCGACGTAACTAACGCCCGACGCTCCGAAATCTTCGACATAAACGCCAGGATTGTCGAATATGAATTTCTTTGGCAGCATACTGCTCGGGTTCAGGACGCCGAAATACGCTAGTGCTGCCATGGCGACGAGCACCATGAGCAGTGCCCAACCGTATGTGCCGATGAATTCAAGCGCGCCCTGACCTCGCATATTCCTCTCAAGGAGCACGTGTTTAAAAAGATTTCAGTGTTGGTGAAAAACCAGCAAAACGAAGGATGAGATAACTCTCTCACGTCTAGAGCCTACTGAGTTGAAGGGAGAGCATATTGCAACAGTATCGTGCACACCACAAGTTGTTTATACTAGTTTACCTTATGTGCATGGTGAAAAAACCCGATCCGGATGCCCCACGATTGACAGAACATGATAAGGGCGTGTTGCGTAAGATTATAGGTCATGCGAAAATTCCTGATAATGAGATTGCAAAAGGGATAGGGATATCGCCGCAGGCAGTCTTTAAGATCAGAAACAAGCTAGAGTACCTGGGTATCATCAAAGGATACATGCCCATCATCGATTTTCAAAAAATAGGCATCCATGTCATGGTCCTGCTCATCATCCGTCTCAAGCCAGAGGTGTGGGGCAAATATTCTGATGATATGATGTCTGAGAGAATCGCACGCATCCCCTACATTATTGGCGCATATAGAGTTGCTGATGTTCGTGCCTCGCATATCCTCTTGATGGGATTTCGTGACCTCTACCAGAAAGAACAGTATTTTACGCAGTTGCAGACGAAATTCGCAAAGGAAATCGAGATCAAAGATGTCTACACATTTTCTGTCGACAAGGTGATCTTGCAAAACCCGCTTGGACTCTTATACGAAATTATTGACAAGAAGGAATTCTCACCCTATCAGCTCTTCAACCACGACAAGAAACAATAGAAACATCGTCGTATACTAAACTTTTCCTCACGCTCTGATTGTTTTTTTCTACCAAACGATATAATACTTGTTTTGGCATTCTTTGTAGGGAGTATGCAATAGTTATTGCATTAGCTCCAGGATTACTATGAAACAAACCAAAAAAAATAGTACCCGTTTGCTCTGTACGCATTGTCATCAGGACATTTACGAAACGAGGCTGAACGGACTTTCACTCGTGTGTCCGCATTGCGGCTTGCCGATGTAATGTACGAGAACGCATTAACTATTCTGTACGAATATGTTGATTTCAACTACATAACATTGTTATAGCTGCCTGATTATTATGAAGAAAAGAGGGAATGAGGCGCAGTGAGAGGTAGAAACTCTTGTGGATCCCAAGAGCGTCTTGGCCGTTCATAAGGGGCCTGTGTCCGTAGGTGGTGGAGTGTGGTATATACTAATTTTGAAGAGGATGATGTGAATGCTTACTTTTCGTGGGACACCGATACTATCTATTCGGATGAAGGTATTGAGCAATTACGAGAAGATGATGAGATATCAGGTTCAGAATCCGCATTCATGACCGGATACAACACCTGTGGTGAATTGTAATCCGAACGGACCGAAATATACGAGAACTTTTGAGAAGAACGATAGAGAAGAAAAAATACGAGTGTGTCCAGTGGGAGCATGGGTGTGGTAGAGATGAATGAGAATAGGCAACTTCAGGGTAGATGGAAGTAATGATCTACCCTGATTTTGCATTGCATGATCAATGATGATGGGAATGATGCGTTTTGAGGAAAAAGAGAGGTATAGAGATGTGGATTGACGGGAATGGTCGGGCGTGGTAGGTATGGGCGACATTGGCATATATAGATGGTGGCAGATGATGCAGAATCATAAAGACAGAGGGCATCATGTGCTCAAGGATCTGGTCAATGATACGGCAGACAGTGAAATTGTACGATATCTTAAGGAACAAAGAATGAAATCGCTGGAACAGAACAAGCGCATACGCTCTGTCGATGAGTTGAGCTATTACGGGTTGGGAACATGAAACGAAAAGAGAACTGGTATAATAGATTATTGGCGGGTAAGCTCTATTCGTGGAATAACGAAAAATTTGAGCACGCCTATACGGAAAAGAAATAGACGTTACAGACTGACGGTCTCTCCAATATGCAGTAGTTTCACTTTTGACGAGGTATTCTTTTCCACGAGAGCCTTGAACGCTTCAGGATCTGCCGTAATCAAAGGAAACGTGTTGTAATGCATGGGAATGACGTGTTTTGCGTTCAGGTACGCTGCAGCTTTTGCCGCCTGAACTCCATCCATGGTGAATCTTCCGCCGATGGGCAGCAGCGCAACATCCAGCTCATGCAGTTCTCCAATGAGTTTCATGTCCGAGAATAATCCTGTATCTCCTGCATGATATGTGGTCTTTCCGTTCTTGCTGAGCACCACTCCCGCTGCATTTCCTGAATGGAACGCAGGGACAAACTGAATCTTCCAGCCATGCACGTCTATCGGTCCGCCTATATTGAGGACTTCCACATGAATGCCTTGCACCATCGCCTCACCGATATTCTCTCCCATGCCCACCATGGTCGCATGTATCTCTTTTGCTAGGTTTATGGCTCCGAGCATGTGGTCTTCGTGCCCATGCGTGATGATAATTATTTTTATTCTTGCTTTGTCCTCTTTCGTGAGTGTATAAGGTGCATCTAACCCGAATGATTCCATCCTCTCAAGCCACGGATCAATGAGCACATCCTCAACAATGAATCCCGCGTGTCCTAGAAATTTTATGTCCATACTATCCACCTCTGATTATTGAATAAAAATCTTACTCGTATTGCTCTTCAGCACATAGTTTGTCAATTCAGTCGTTGTGTTTTTATTCTCGGTTGTTTGGAAAGTTTATACTGTATTTAAATTTAGTCATACATCAGGTACTTAGGCAAATGATCGTGCTCAGTTATGCCGTATGCGCGTAACCCCCGAACCGAGCTCGACGCAATCTATGAACACTCAGAAAATTCCACTGAGGAGCACTATTTGCCCAAGAGCCCAGAAAACCGAAACTTTTAAATAACATTAAATAATCTTATATAACATCACATAATTGAGGTGCGTGCATGGTTATCAAAACGTTCAATGTTGATGAAACAACATTCCAGCAGTTTTCCCGGTTCTGCAAGGATAGAGGAATGAGTATGAGCAAACAAGTACAAATGTTTATGGAGTCAGTCGTTACTGAAGAGCCGAAAGTCCGTGAAGAGTATCTTAAAAAGCTCGAACAGATAAAGAAAGGGAAATTCATTCGCGTGAAAAGTTTTGCTGAACGATATGAGCTGTGAACAATGTATGCACTCGACATCTCAGCCGTCTTAGACAAGAAGTTGTCTAAGCTCAGAAAGAAGAACAAAACACAACTAGAAATTATCAACAAGAAAGTGCAGCAGATTCTACAGACGCCATACCATTTCAAGCCATTGTGTGGAGACATGCATGGCGAACGGGAAGTGCACATCGATTCACATTTCGTGCTCACCTATGAAATTGATGAGGAGAAGAAAATCGTCAGACTTCTAGATTATGACCATCATGATGCCATATTTGGATAGTGTGAGAGCTTTACCCAATTCTAGAAAGCCTCCGGCGAGAGTTGCACTCGCGACCTTTGCCTCTTTGCTTGCATCTCTGCACTACCAAGGCAACGCAATAGCTACTATGCTACGGAGGCGTCAAAGAAAACAGTTTTCCCAGCGTTTATAAAGATTTTCATAACCATTATAAAGCGATTTTTGCAGTAAACAGGTATGCACAAGCATCTCAAGCTCGGCATCATCCTGCTCGGCATGATAGCGGTCTTGCTCATCATCCTGCTCGTCCTGCTGAACGTCAACTTCCTCATCAAGGAAGCCATACGTATCCAGCTCAATCCCACCTACCAACAACTTTCCCTCGTGCATGGAGACGAGGCAAACATCACCATTGCTGCAGTGCTGGACACGCCCTGGCTGTGCACGGCGACCTGTACGGCGCAGGTTCTCGATGTTGGTTCTGGAAAGATGCTCAAGAATGCAACATTCACCTTTTCCAACCACAAAGAACACGTCACAAGCCTGCAGTATGTAGTGAGGGAAGGGCAAGGGCAGGACGTACTTTCTTACAGCGTATCATGCACGACCAAGCACACGAACCTCTGCCCCACGAATACACCCATTTCCCGGAAGAGCACAATCACGATAACGTATGATCTCAACAACAAGGAGAAGGCAGAACAGGCATATGCGAAAGACGTGCTCCTTAACGCATCACTGCAGTTGGCAAGAAACAAGGTGAGTATAGAACGGACGAAGGCAGACCTTGCCAGCATGGACTTGTTCACAGAAGACCTCAAGAACACCACGCTTTTGCTCGACAGGCAATTGCACGAACAAGAACTCACGTTGCAAGATGCAATTCGCACATGGGAACAGCTTGACTTCTCCATCTACACGTACGCGCAACTGCCCATCCAAGAACTTGAGCAGGCAACGCTCGATCGGGCAAGCATGCACAATCTCCTAATTCTGCTCGTGCAAGAAAAGATAGACCTAGCAAAGCGCGCGGCGGCACTCGGCAAGTACACAACACACAACTATACGACAGAGCAACGCCTCCTTAACATGTACACTGACTTGCTCAACAAACGACAACGAATAAACTACACGACAGCCACAGCAGAACTTGCGCACGTCAACTTCACCATAAACGAAACAGCAGTGCAGGACTCCCTACTCGTCTACATCGACGCATTCCTCCTCGAACAGCTCTCCTGCCAAGACTGCAGCATTCCTATGACCTACGTCGAGCACGGCATGACCGCAACGGGAGATGCGCTGCTGCTCGCCCAACAGCAATTCTGCGCATACCTCTCGACAATCAACCAAAGCAGCGTCAACAACACGCTCGCAATAGACATTCTGCAATCATTCACGACGAACAACACACGCATCAACGACTACATCCAGGAAAGGATAGCAGCCATAACTGCTGAGATGTTGGCAAACACGTCAGGCTCGAGCGCAATCCTTGTCAAAGAAGAACTTACGCGTTGTGCGGCGGATGAGGTTGTGCAGCCAAAAGAGCTCGAAATCATTCCCGTGCAGCTTCCCCAGCTCAACCTTTCGCCAAGCATAGCAGCTATCACTGACCCTGAACCTTCCTGCTGCGCATTCAGCCATTGCACGGCATGCGCGGGCTCCGCAAGACATCCATTACTGCTCGTCCATGGCCATTCCTTCATCACGCAGAATTCCGCATTCTTGTCAACGGACATCTTCACACCATTTGAGGATAGACTTTTTGCAGATAACGTATACATTCCCTTCGGTGTTTTCACGTCAAACTACCAAGTGTATCCTGCAGGAGATTTGGGCATGAATCCGTTGCCGTTCGTCTTCAAAGTGACGTATTATCTGGAAACGTACAAAGGCATAGGCAGTTTTGTCGTCGAGGAGAGCAAGACGAGCAATCTCGACACGTACGCCATACGCATCAAGGAGAGCATAGACAACATTCTCCTGCTGACAGGCAAGGACAAGGTGGACGTTATCGCGCATTCCATGGGAGGATTAGTGGTGAGAAGGTACGCACAAGTCTTCGGCGAAGACAAGCTAGGCACGGTCATCCTTGTAGGCACACCGAACAGAGGCATTATTGGGCGCATATATGATTACTGCACGCTCTTCGGAGCGGCAACAGAATGTGAGGAGATGCAGCAAGGCAGCCTATTCCTGAACAAGCTCAACAGCGAGCAACAGAACTGGGAAGTCATTGCAGGCAGCGGCTGCGACATGCAGGGAACGGATGGTGATGGCATCGTCACCTTGAGCAGCGCACGCCTCTCTCAAACAACGGTGGTGCAGGGCAATTGCAGCACCACTGCACTCTTGCATAACTTGCTCCTTAATCCAACAGCATATCCTGGCGTGTATGAGCAGATCATGACCAGGTTACGATAACGAGCCTCGCAGGGAATCCTTCGAACGTTACTGTTTCTATGTACGTGACGATGTTCTCCATGATGCCGCCCAGTGAGGCGAGCGGTCGTGGCAGTTCGTACGGGCTGCTCTCACAGCACTGCACGAACGTGTACGTGTTTTCTGTGGCGTTGAGGATGAGCAATGTCCCTCCTCTCCTGCCACTGCAAGCAGTCCGTGTCTGTTCGCTGAAGAACGTGCACGTGTCATTGCCCCTGCTGATGCCTTCGCAGAGAGCGTTGCACCTGCCTTGGTAGTCCGTGCAGTCTCCCCTGCAGCCATACCTGTACAAGGTGAAGTTCTGTTCTGTCGTGTTGTCTTCAGTGATGTTGATGCGTGCAGTGTCTGTCGAGTAGCCTTGCTTGTCGGCGCTAGCGTAATAGCTGCCGACCGGGGCATCAGAAAGAACGTATGCTCCCGTGTCGAAATCTACAGTTGTCTCAAGCTGCACGCCCTCAGGATAGATGATGACGTGTGCGTCTCTGCCGACAACCTCGCCGTAATTGTCACGCACGAATCCGGTGAGATTGCCTGTTGCTGCAGTACACGATGCATCGCTGCCACTGCAGTCCTCGTCGATGCCGTTGTCGCAGATGTCGAACGCGCCGGGATGAATGAATGCGTAATTGTCATCGCAGTCCAGCCCGCCGCAGTATGCTGCCTGATACGTGTCGCCATCGGCGTCCGGACAAGGGCATGCTGTGTCAGAACCATCGCAGTCCTCGTCTATGCCGTTGCCACAGATCTCTGGAGCTCCAGGATAGATACCGTTATTGTTGTCGTTGCAGTCCAGCTCAGGATGTAAACATTGTTCGAGATGAGCACTCCCATACTCATCCATGTCCACATCAGTGCATGAGCAGATAGCATCACTGCCATCGCAGTCCTCGTCGATGCCGTTCCCGCAGATCTCTATAGCGCCGGGATGAATAGAAGCAACATAATCATTGCAGTCCGGACCTCCACACCCAATGGTTGCATTGTGCCCGTCATTGTCCAGATCACACGTTGTTTGGAAGCAGTATAGGTGTGCATCTGTGGTGCATGAGCCAATACCAAGCTTTCCATACGTTCCCCCTGGACGCCAATCTTCTGTCCAGAAATAAATGGGATAAAACTGGTGCCCTCTCATTCCCGATGCAGAGGTAGAGAGCCAGTCGCCACACGTTCTTCCTGAGTATTTCGTCCCCGTATTGTATGTTCCCGTCCACACCCATAACGGAGTTCCTACCGCATTTCCTGAGGCGTCCCAATAGAGGGGTTGGCTGAGCGAGCTATCGGTCAGATCTGACTTGTTGAATGCGATGATGTTGCTATTGGTGGACACGAACCTGCCGTCGATTATTCTGTCTTTTGCGTTGGTGCTGGTGGTGCTTAGCCAGGCGACGAATCGTCGGTTGGACAGTCCAGCAGTTTCTGCTTCCTGCTGGCAGATTGCATCGGCAGAGAAAATGCCGTTCTGGAAGCCGGGAGCGCTTATTGCTCCCTGCGTTGTGCTTGCGGTGACAAAAAGCAGCCTGCAGGATTCGTTTGACGCACAGGAGGGGTGCTTGCAGCAAGCAGTAACATTGCAATCGACAATGTTAGAACAGGCGGGATCCCAACAGTCAAGAAGCCCATTGCAGTCATTGTCTATGCCATCATGGCAGTTCTCGACCGCATTCTGATAGACGGCAGGATTGTAGTCGTTGCAGTCATCCCCTCCACACCATCCCGTTGCGGTGTGGCCATCGAGGTCGACGTCGCACGTGGTCTGGAAGCAGTAAAGATCTGCCGAAAAGCAGCTTTGTCTTGTGACGTACGTCCAGATGCTTGAGGTGTCACAATACCCGGTCACTTGCTGTGTAGGATAATAATAGCACGTGTACGGATAAGGTGGTGTACTGCATCCCACAAGATCATTGCAATTGAAAGAAATGTTGTCATAGAACGTTGTGCCATCTGCTAGTTCTCCTATGATGACTGTTCCTTTGACGAGTGCCCCTGAAGCGTTCGTTCCCGTCCTGACAAGGGCAGAGCAGTACTCCTGGTCGGCAGCTGTACGACTGATAGTGGCGTCGATGCTTCCATCGAGCAGGTCTGCCTTGTCATTCGCGACAATGGTTCCATCGACGAGAACGAACCTGCCATCGGCAAGCCTGTCCGAGGCGTTGACCGTTGAGGAACTCCACCAGGCAACGAATTTTCTTCCCGTCAGTCCAGCCATTTCTGCTTCTTGCTGGCAGCCAGCGTCAAGAACATCAACTGTTGTTGGTGAAGGTTGGTTGATGGTGTGAGAAACGAAGACGATACGGCAAGAGGAATGGTCCGTGCAGAATGTGTTCGTGCAGCATCTTGCGTCCTGACAATCATTCGGCTGATTGCACGCAGGATATGCCGCGAATGCCAAAGGAAGGACGAGAATACATATACTAAAGAATACCACACCTCTCATAGCATCGCATGAGCATATTCTGTTTTTAAATGTTTCTCGCGACGAGCTTTATGTCCGTCTCGGGAAGGTACAGTGTGAGCTCGTCCTGGAGTCGCTGCATGCATTGCGTCACGTTCTCCTGCATGAGAAATTTTTGTTCTTCTTCCTCCTTCCAACATTCGACCTCTATATCGAAGAGGTATCGTTGCAAGGGATCCTCAGGGGGAGTGATACATTCCTCGCGCACGTATGCGTCGTGCTTGCTGTCAACATACTGGCTGAGCAGCTGCCTAATCTCGTCAAGTTTCGAGTATGCGGCATGGTTGATGAGCTCGTAGATGACGTGCTCTTGCTTCCTGATGCCCACGACAAGTCCGAGATTGCCGCAGAATTTGCCACGCGTGATCTGGACGATGTCATCGAGATGTGGCTCTTTCGGTTTTGCCCTGTGCCTGCCGATGCGTATAATCTTGGTATTGGGGACGATGATGTCTTCCGTCTCCATGGGCAGAGATGCACATTCCTTGCAGGCATACGTGACGTGCACGTTGGCGAGTGCGATGCAGGCGTTCGGCGGATGCCGTATGCCTGTAAGAATTCCTTCTCTATTGTATTCATGTGGCTCGGCGTCGGGTGTTGTCGCTCTTTGCAGAACAACGACCTTGTCTCCCGGGAAGAGGCAGTGCATGTCTTCCGTGTATTCCACCACTATAAAAATGTTACTATTTATTAGTTAATACTAAAGTCAGTATTGCTAAAAACAGCACAAAACCGTACGCGCAGGCGGGCAAGAACAAGGTGAATGTGCACCCGCCCGGGCAAGGCTTGAGTTCGGTGAGCGTTACGGCCAAGGAAAAAACAACCCCTATGAACGAGGCGATGAGGAGCAGTATCTTTCTGACTCCTCTTCCCCTTTTTCTTCTGAACAAGGTCAGGATTCCTGTGATGAGAATGATGAGGAACAATACGAGTCCATACACGCAGCTCGGTATGCCGAAGACGGACGTGCACCCTTCAGAGATGGTGCAGCTTCCCGTAAACAGCTTTTCTATGGTAAGAAATCCAGAGAAGAGGACGCCTATTCCTGCAAGAATGGTTGCGACGACAGCAGGAGGGTTGCGCTCATATTTTTTTAGCACACTCCTCTCTGCGTGAAGATATATTTATACTTTGTGCTGATTATCTGACTTCCCACCAGAGCGTTGCCGTGCCTGTCTCCAGATCGAGGTGCATGCGCGGCTGGCCTTGCAGCTGTAGGTGATGGTCTTGTGCAAATTTTTCAATGTGTGCCCTGGCGATGTCTGCTGCAAACTGGATATCCTTCGAGGTGTGCGTCCAGACAATGTGCTGCCTGCCTTGCACGGTTTGTATGCCGTTCTCTTTCTTGATCTGCTTGTATGCTGCTGCATTCTTTGCGAGGTCTTGTTCTGTCTGCAGGTTCTCGAGAGAATCAATGTCTGCCTGCAATGCCTTGCAGTCAAAGATGAGGCGGTCTTGCTTGAGTTCCGTTGCTATGTGTTTGAGGTTGAGGACGTCTGTCTTTGCCGTCTGATAATGGCCGTCCATGATGTTTTGCATAGTTTCATTGCGCATGGCCCTGAGCCAGTCGGTGATGTGCGGAGCGAGCCGTGCATGTTGCTGGTCGGGGCTGAGCTGCTTGAACCAGCCTGCGTCCATGATCTGTATTATTTCGTCCTGCTTTTTCTGGATGAAGGCACTGAATGCTTGTGCAGTAGGAGGGAGGAATAGGCTCATGATGAGTATCTTCGTAATCATGCTTGTTTTCATTGCTCGCAGGAGTCCTGGTGTTGGGTTGTGCCAGAATGCCATTCCCCATTCCTTGAATCGTTTCAGGTCTCCTGTGAAGTCACGCATGCATGTTCTTTATATAGAGGATTAATAAAGTTTATTCTCTTTTCTTGGATGCTGCTCGTTTTGTACTCATCCTTGTCTTTTTTTTGGCTGTTTCACTTGTTTTCTTATATTCTTTGATATATACTTTTTAATAATTATCTTGAAGCATAAGAGTATTTATATATTGGTGTTACTTTTACACTAATTAAGTGTAATAAAAACACTAAGAGAGTAAAAATTACACGTAGGTGATCGACATGGCATTAACGCCCCAAGACGCAATAAGCAAGGCACGCCCAACAGAGGACGAGCTCCAACGACTCGAGCAGTGCATCGACCAAGCCCTCATCACGGGCATGCAGGCAAATTCTAGCTACATAACCATCGACGCAGACATCTTCCCGAATGCACTGGCACGAGAGACGATAGAAGATAGATACAGAAGCCAAGGCTGGGACGTCGAGTACACTTCAGACCAACGAGACGGCGACTTCCTCACGTTCAAACCCGAAAGCGGGATATCCAACGCATCGCAGTTCGATGGGCCTTTTGCGAGGCCGTACGAGTAAATCGGTGATACCATGACAACCCTTGCCAACAAAGAAACACTCGAAAACAAAACCCTGCTCACGGATCTCTACCAATTAACCATGAACGCCGCCTATTTTGATAATGGCATGGCGGACGACATTGCAACGTTTGACTTGTTCATCAGGAAACTCCCGAAAGACTGGGGATACTTCATCGCGAACGGCATCGAAGACGCCATCGACTACGCAACGAACACCCATTTCAGCGACGAAGACATAGACTATCTCCGCGAGCAGGGCATCTTCAAGGAAGACTACCTGCAAAGCCTCAAAACATTCACGTTCGAAGGAAGCATCGCTGCAGTGAAAGAAGGAACGGTCGTATTTCCTAATGAACCAATTCTGAGAATAACGGCGAAGCGAAGCCAGGCACAATTCCTCGAAACCGCACTCTTGAACATCATCAACTTCCAGACCATGATTGCAAGCAAGACGAGCAGAATCGTGGAAGCCGCCGCTCCTGCTGGCGTCGTCGACTACGGCCTGCGCAGGGCGCAAGAGGAAGATGCAGGCATGAAAGGAGCAAGAGCAGCATACATCGCCGGAGCGAAAGCAACAAGCAACGTCAAAGCAGGCAAGAAATATAACATTCCTATCTCGGGAACGCACGCGCACAGCTTCATCATGTCCTTCCCCACTGAATTAGATGCGTTCAGGGCATACGTCAAAACATTCCCAGAACAGGCAACACTCCTAATCGATACCTACGATACTTTGCAGGGCGCGAGGCACGCTGCCATAGTGGGCAATGAGCTAGCACGGCAAGGGCATACGCTCGGCGCTGTCCGCCTTGACAGCGGCGACCTCGCTACCCTCGCAAAGGACGTCAGGAAGATTCTCGACGCAGAAGGACTACCCTACGTCAAGATTGTCGCGAGCAACGACCTCAACGAGTACAAGATCGCAGAACTCAAAATGGCAGGAGCACCCATCGACGGTTACGGCGTGGGCACGGAACTCATCACGGCAAAGCCAACTGCTGCACTGCCCGGCGTGTACAAGCTCGCGGAAGACAGTGATGGCCCGAAGATAAAACTGAGCGAAGATAAAATAACCTTGCCTGGCAAGAAGCAAGTTCATCGTATCACGGGTGTTGACGGCAAGTACATCACGGACATCATCACGCTCGAAACAGAACACGTACAGAACGCCCAACCTCTTCTCGAAGAAGTTGTCAGAGAAGGCAAGAGAGTTACTGCACGAAGAGAACTCAACGATATCAGAGCGTACGCGTTCAGTGAAGTCGCAAAACTGCCTGACGAACTCAAACGGACTGTTGTCAACACGTACGTCGTGCAGCACTCTAAGAAACTCACTGCACTCGTGCAGCAGCTCAAGGAGAAATATGGAGGGTGAGAACATGTCAGATAAAAAAACACCAATGCATGGACAAATTCGTATGCCCCGAGAGACATGCAAAAAAATAGCACAACTCTTCAAATCATCTTCCCCGAAGACAGTCATCGCTGGCCTCGTGGACATCATAGAGTCTTATCCTATGAGGGAAATATACGATGCAGTACGATACGATTCAAAGACGGGCAAACCAACAGAGTATGCATGGCAGACTGCTAATGATCGATTCAGAGGGTATATTGTATTGGATGCGGAACGAACTCTCGGTACGCTCGAAGGAGAACACGTACTGAACAAGAACGTGCTCGACAAGCTCTTCAAGCACGGCCTTGAAAACACGCCCCTGCTCTTTGATACGCCAGGGGGAAGTTATGCGTTGAGATACGAAGAACACACCTATACTGCCAGTGCTCATAATGATAGGTGGACGCAAACTGATTATGGTATTCATATCCAGAAAACAAGGGTGATAGCATGAAACAACAAATCATCATCGCAAACCTCATCGACTGGTCAAAATCATTCGTGGACGAGAACGGCAGCTTCTACTGCGGCACGACAGACGCCAACAAGGAAAACGCTGCACGGATAGCACGCATGGCAGATGTGGTCATCTACTCGACAGACGTGCATCCGGACAATGCGCCAGAATTCGAAATCAACGGAGGACTCTATCCCGTCCATAACACCATCCTTCCCGAACGGTTTGACAACGATTTTGTTTATGTACGAGACGAGCACGGCAATGAGTACACGCTCGATGAGCGAACCACGAGTCCTTGCCTCACCAACATCTTGCAAGATGCACTGAAAGGAAGAAAGACTGCACTCTATGTCCCGCGCGGGGTTTACTTCCAAGGAAACGCAAAAGAACCATTCTGCAACCCACATGACATTGAGAAAACATTCAATGCACCACTCGTCACTGAAGAACAACTCGTGCAGGAAGATTTCAGCTACATCATCGCGCCAAAACAGTACTTTGATGCGACACGGCTTGACAGTGATCTTGCACTGCCCCATGGCACGTGGCAGGGAGTTCCTTCCAAGAATGGAAATGTCTTCAGTCTTCTTCGGCAAAAATATCCTGAAGAAGCATATGACCTCGTCTTTGTCAACACCGGGGTCGTCGAGGGCATTTGCAGACTGCACACCTCTACGGGATTAAAGCAAATGTTCCCGAACAGAAGTGAGCGCGTCATCAACATTGCTGATGCGACCACATCACTATACGGCGTCGGTCTCGGTTATGAAACGCAGGAGCAGAGCAGGGAAGCCTGCATGAGCGTCTGCAAAGACATAGGCATAGACTACATGACCACTGATGAGTTTTTGCAAGCATTTGCGAAGGAGGGGAAAACATGTTAGGAATACATTACTTCAAAGCAGAGCCGACCGAATTCATGCGGATGCGCGTCGGCGGAAAAATTGCTAAAGAAGGAGCGGGCATTGCAGGATTCTACCTGCCGTTCAGGACAACGATAGAGCTCGTGCAGCTAGGGACGAACGATCAGCCGTTCACCTTCCAGGAAGTAACGAAAGACAACCAAGAAATCACTATCCAGGGAGGACTGGTGTACAGGATAGCGGATCCGAAGAAGCTTATTGACAAGTACAACTTCAGCATCAATCCCTTAACAAAAGGATACTTGTCAGAAGACCCTGATGCCGTGCCTGGCCAGCTCGTGCACTACCTCCAGCAGGAGGCAAAGCGGATAGCGGAAAAAGAAAGCCTAGAACACATGCTCGGCCTGAGCGAACAGCTCTCTCGAGACATTTCCCAAAAACTAAAAACGGAGGACTTCCAGGAGCTCGGCATTGAAGTGAGTTTGATGTACATTGCGTCAATAAAGCCAAAGCCGGAGATTGCAAAGGCCCTTGAGGCGGACTATCGGGAAAATCTTCTGCAAAAGCAGGATCTTGCCATCCACGCACGACAATTGCAGGCGCAGGAGAATGCGCGCAAGATCAAGGAAAAGCAGATGCAAACGGACATCGACATGGAAAACCGCAAGAAGGATCTTGTTGACTTGCAAGGACAGAACACCCTGGCAGAGGCAGCATTCAGGGCAAAGGCAATAACCACAGAATTGCAGGCCTACCAACAGGATCCTGCACTGCTTGCAGCATTGGGATTCTACCAGATAGGAAAGAACGCGCAGAACATCGGACAGTTAACTATCACTCCCGAGGTGATGGCAGCGCTGATGCAAAAAAAGTGAAGGAGACGTGAACGCATGACCGACATTGTCCTCGTGAAGAAAACAACCGCACTCGAAGACTTGCTGAGAAGGCACACCACGCTCAGCCAGGCAAAATTCTACCTGGAAAGCAGAGGTGACTCCTATGCGGAATTCAAGAGTGCGCACGAGGACTACCATGCCGGCCTTGCGGCTGTTGCGGCATGCATTCCTAAACACGTACGGCACACGTGCATCGACAAGACGCAACTGCCCACATACCAGTTCGGGGAGCAGGATTGCATCGTCGCTGTCGGCGATGATGGTCTGTTAGTGAACCTTGCAAAGTACACAAACAACAACCACGTCCTGCTCGTCAATCCCGACCCCAAACGGTTCGATGGCGTGCTTGCAAGCTGCACGACTGACGGTTTTCCTGCATTGTTAAATGCGGAGCTTTCGGGAAGGGCAACCACGACCGCACTCACCATGGCAGAAGCGAAGCTCGATGATGGCCAGATTCTTTATGCGCTCAATGACATCTACATCGGCAGAAAGACGCACGTCTCATCACGATATGAGTTGATGCACAAACGGCAGAAGGAAGCGCAGAGCAGCGACGGCCTGCTCATAACAACAGGAACGGGATCGACGGGATGGTACACGTCCATCATGAACGCTGCACACTGCCTGTCCGCGCGTAAGCAGTCATCCTGTGCATTTTCGGGGGATGCGCCATTCCTCGTGTACACGGCAATGAACCCTTTCCCCACGAAAGTAACGGGGACAAGCATGATGCAAGGGCGGATACTGAAAACAGAACCGTTACGGGTGCGTTCGCGGATGGCCGAGCAGGGCGTCATTTTTGGCGATGGCGTAGAAGATGACTACTTGGAATTCAACACGGGAAGCCTCGTTACCATAACGCCAGCAGAAAAGAAGCTGTATGTCGTAAAGAATATAAACGGATGAACATTATGACCTTGCAAGAACGAGTCGAGGAGGAACACATGAAGATTGCACTTGCACAGATGGAAGTCGTTCCTGGCATGCCGCGAAAGAACACGGAGAACATGCTGCGCATGATTGAACAGGCGAAGCAGCAACATATAGACCTGATTGTCTTTCCCGAGATGTGCGTCGGTGGCTACCTGCTCGGCGACAAGTTCACGGACGAAGACTACTGCCAGATGCTCATGAGCTTCAATGAGGACATCCGCAAGGCAAGTGCAGGCATAGCTGTTGCTTACGGCAATGTGTACGTTGATGATGTCGCTGCACGGCTCTCTGATGGCAACTTCCATCCCAACAAGGACGGCAGGCTACGCAAGTACAACGCCATCTACGTCGTTCAGGATGGCAAGCCTGCACGACGTGCAGTACAAACACCTATTCTGCCAGAAGGTGTGCAACCCAAGACACTTCTTCCTAATTATCGTTTCTTCGATGACGAACGTTACTTTTTCAGTCTGCAGGACGTGGCCAAGGATGCAGGATTTCCTCTGGAGAAACTCGAGCAGCCGTTCCTCATCGAAAAGAAAGGCGAGACTCACAAAATTGGTTTTGAATTGTGCGAGGATTTGTGGTGTGAAGATTATCGCATGAACGGCAACGTACTGAATCCAACGAAGATGCTCATCGAAAACGGCGCAGAACTTATAGCAAATATTTCTTCGAGTCCCTGGACGTATGGCAAGAACGCTGCACGCGACAAGCGCGTCAAATTTCTCAAGACAGAGTCCGGGGAATCATTCGTTCCCTTCCTGTACGTCAACTGCACCGGCGTGCAGAACAATGGCAAGAACATCATCACGTTAGATGGTGGGTCTACTGTGTACAATGCGGATGGCCTGCCCGTGCAATTCAGCAGCCAGCCCTACACGGAAGAGCTCATGCTCGTTGACCTATCAAGAAAACCAGAATCGCGCAAGGAACAATCGAAGATAGCGCAAAAATACGATGCTATTATCCAAGGAATACGGCACATGAAACATCTGATGCGCTCTGCTCACGAGCCAAAATTCGTCGTGGGATTGAGTGGAGGCATTGACAGTGCAGTCACGGCAGCACTGCTCGCCAAAGCAATAGGTCCAGAGCGAGTTCTCGCCATAAACATGCCGACAAAATACAATTCTGCAAAGACGAAAAGTACTGCAGAGCAGATTGCTGACACGCTCGGCATCGCGTACGTGCAGGCGCCCATCCAGGAACTCGTCGACCTCAACGCGCAACTCCTAGACACCTTAGACCTTGACGGCAAGAACACAAAACTTTCAGAGCTCAATATCGAGAACATCCAGGCGAAGATTCGCGGCACGAACATGCTCAGCAACATCGCAGCCAAATATCACGCATTGTTCACGAACAACGGCAACAAATTAGAAATGGCACTCGGCTACGCGACGCTGTACGGCGATATCGACGGTGCAATTGCCCTTCTCGGCGATCTGACAAAGACAGAAATCATCGAGATGGCAAAACACCTCAACAGGCTGTACGGCAAAGAAGTCATTCCTGAAATTCTCATTCCCGACGGTCTCTTCCGTTACCGGAAAGACCAGATCCAGCCCAGCGCAGAACTCAAAGATAATCAGGTTGATCCCATGAAATTCGGCTATCACGACGCACTGCTCGAAAAAGTCATGGATTACAAGAAGGCAGGCATGGAAACGATCATGCAATGGTATGCTGAGGGAAACCTGCACACGAACCTCAACGTTCCCCTAGAGCTCATGCAGCGATGGGGAGTGGACAAGCCACAGACATTCGTCGAGGATGTCACGTGGTTCTTTGAGACGATGCACAAGAACGTCTTCAAACGCGTCCAAAGCCCGCCCGTCATCGTCACCTCAAAGACTGCATTTGGCTATGATCTCAGAGAGAGCATGCTCCCCTGGGAACTCTCAAGAAAATACGACACACTCAAACAACGAATCCTTGCCCTACAAAAATACACGCCTGCATAAGCGCCAAAGCAGGCAGTGTCGGTACTACACATGAAGGACTAGATGGAGGACTACAACCATGAATTACAAGAATCCCCTGCTGGCAACGGACATCATCATCCAGTACGAGCAGAAAGAAAAAAGCGGCATCATCCTCATCAAGAGAAAAAACCCACCATACGGACTTGCCATTCCTGGCGGCTTTGCGGAATACGGCCTCTCTCTGGAAGATAATGCGCGGAAAGAGGCGAAAGAAGAAACAGGCCTGGACATCATCATCAAGAAAGACCAGCAGCCATTCCTCGTGTGCTCAAATCCTGAACGGGATCCTCGTACGCATGTCGTCAGCGTCGTGTACGTGGCGAAAGGCAAAGGCTTTCTCCGTGCGGGAGATGATGCAAAAGATGCTATGCTCTACAGCCTTGATGAGATACGTGCCTTGTCTCCTGATGCGTTCGCATTCGACCATTATGCAATCCTGAAGGCATACCTGGACTTTCTGGAATTTGACAGAGACAGTAAACGAGAGGAGTGGGATGAACTGGATGTGCATAAGAAATACGAACAACTTCGCAAGAGGTGTCTACCATGAAAATAGGCGTCATAGGCAGATGGAAGCCCTTCCACCTCGGTGGGGCATTGCTGCTGGACAGCATCTGCGAAAGGACAGACCATCTCATTATTGGCATAGGCAGCAGCAACAAGTACAACTACCGCTGCCCCTTCACTGCAGAAGAGACAGAAGGCATGATCAGAAGCTACATGGACAAGAGCTGGAAAGGAAAGTACGACGTTGTTCACATTCCTGACTTTGGGCACATTCCCGAATATCGTGACGGCAAGAAATGGACAGAAACCGTTCACGGAAAATTCGGAGATCTCGACGTGTTCGTCAGCGGAGACAAGTACGTCCTCGACTTACTCTCGGACATCTACCTCACTACCGGGCCGGCAACGTACATTCCTTACGAGAAGCGTGTCTTCATGACCGGAACGTCAGTCAGGGTAGAAATGGCAAAGGGAGGGAATTGGAAGGAGCTTGTCCCTCCAGAAGTCGCCCAGTACATCGTCCAGCAAAAACTCGACGAGCGGTTACGGAAAGAATTTGGCCTGCAGATACTGGCAGAGACCATGGGCAAGGACTACAACAGATCGCTCAGCGCAGAGGAAGAACGAATACTCACTACGGATGATGGAGGGGTGAGAGCATGACCACGCTCGGCAATTACAAGATCATCAAACAGATAGGCCAAGGAGGATTCGCGAGGGCATACGAGGCAGAACACACGCTCCTCGAGACGAAAGCCTGCCTGAAACAGAACATCAACGTCAGCCCTCAAGACACTGAGCTGATGAAGATGGAAGCGAAAGTACTCTGGGATATTCACCACTACAGCCTGCCCCAAATCAAGGATTTCTTCCCTGCGGGAGATGGCAGCTACGTCATTGCCCTCAATCTTGCGAAAGGGAAAAACCTCGACGAGATTGTGAGCAAGAAGGGACCCATCCATCCCGAGGACGTGTGCTG
The DNA here is from genome assembly GCA_043806035.1 of archaeon. Classification (GTDB taxonomy): domain Archaea; phylum Nanobdellota; class Nanobdellia; order Woesearchaeales; family UBA9642; genus JAZDHK01. The sequence continues at coordinate 12,222 of JAZDHK010000026.1, read as the reverse complement.
GATAACCCAACGGCTCCTGAATGCACTGCACTACCTGCATGCCAACGGTATCGTGCATTGCGATGTCAAGCCAGAAAATATTATTTTGCAGCCAGAAATCCACAACATCGCACTCATCGATTACGGCTTGAGCGCATTCAGACCAAAACATGACACCTCTCCATTAGGATATACAAAAGCGTATGCGGCACCCGAGCTCCTGCAGAACAAGCCACCCATTCCTGAGAGCGATCTTTATGGGGTGGGCATGGTCATGCTGCACGCCTTGGGTGGAGATGTGCTGGCAAAGAATTTTCCCAAGCACGTTCCCGATCCAGTAAAGCAGTATGCGGAGGCATTCCTCAAGTACAATCCTGTCGACAGGCCAAACTGGGAGAAGGAAAACCTGATTCAGAAGCTCTCTGACATCAGGGAAGCAGTATTCGGCAGACGCCACACCATGTGATGCTGCTGATGCACTGCAAAGAGTAGAGCGATTGATAGCGTAAGCTATGGAGGAGAGAACATGTATGGATGGGTAGATGATGTGAACACCTGGAGAAATCCAAAAAAGTACAAGTTTGACAGCGCACGAAAGCCGTACTTAGACAAGTTGGCGTCAGACGCTGCAGCAACGGGAAAGCTGAACAGGACGTACGTGAACAGGTCAGCGCCGAACTCGAAACTCGTGACTGCAAAGAAGGACATCACGAGCGACAGTGAAAACCCGCTGATCATTGCGGTCGACGTGACGGGATCCATGGCGAGCTGGCCTGGCGAGATCTTCGACAGACTGCCGCTGCTGTACAAGACGTTATCGCAGTACAAACCAGACCTAGAAATTAGCTTTGCAGCCATCGGCGACGCGACTTGTGACAGTTATCCCTTGCAGATCAACAATTTCGGCAAGGGCGTAGACTTAGACGACCACATCAAGGCATTGTGCGCAGAAGGCGGTGGCGGAGGCCAGCATTTTGAGAGTTATGAGCTTTTTGGTTATCACATGCTCAACCACGCAAACGTTCCCAAGGCGAAGAGTCCGTTCCTCATCATGTTCGGGGACGAGAGTTTCTACGAACAAGTAGACCCTGCACAAGTCAAACACTACGTTGGGGATACACTACAGAACCCGTTGAATTCGAGGGAGATGTGGCAGAAGCTCCAGCAGAAGTTCGACGTGTACATGCTCCACAAGCCCTACAGCGGCGGCATGGAGAAAGAGATCGTCCAGCAATGGTCCTCTGTACTGGGCAAGCAGAAAGTCATCCAATTGTATGACGAGCAGCGCGCAGTGGATGTTGCCATGGGCCTTATCGCCAAAAAATGGGGGCAGTATGGAGACTTCAGCAGCAATCTCTCTGCACGGCACGACGATGACGACGCGATCAGCGTGCACAAAAGCCTGCGCCATGTCGACCCGGGAACGGCGACGAAAAGCGTCACGCATGCAAGCAAGTCAGCGAAAGTGAGCAAGCCGCTCGCCTGAAAAAAAAAGCAAGGAGAAGGTGAAATCATGGTAGATGCTATAGTGACTGTTCCCCCCTACGCTCCCTTCCTCAAGAAGGTGGCACGGCACGGATTGGTCTCGGGATTGCGACTGAATACCGTCATGCCAATCAAGAAGACAGAGACGCTCGAAGAGGTCATCAAGCGACTGCAGGACATTGCAGACGGCAAGGACGTGTGGATAGACCTGAAGGGGAGGCAGTTGCGCGTTGTTAGTTATTGGGCACCACCTTTCACCTCGATCGAGCTGAGCCATCCTATCACGGTGAACGTGCCAACGACTGCGTATTTCAGCAACGGCACAGACCAGGCAACCGTCGTTGCCATTGACGGCAACAAGCTCATCACGCTGGAAGGGCCGAGACGAGTCGTGGGACCAGGGGAGAGCGTCAACATCATCGACTCTAGCTTAGTGATTGAAGGCAACCTCACCGATACGGACAAGGCATACATCGCAGCAGCGCGAAACGTCAAGAACAGCAAGTATATGATGAGTTTTGTGGAGAGCAACGCAGACCTTGATGATGTGAAAGCGCTTGATCCTGCAGCAGAACTCATTGCAAAGATTGAGAGCAGGAAAGGCCTGCAGTACGTGCAGAAAGAAGCGAAAGGAGTTCGCCTGATGACTGCACGAGGGGATCTCTACCAGGAAGTGCCCCTTCCCCATGATATCATTGCAGCATCAGAAAGCATCATCAAGAAGGACAAGCGCGCCATTATGGCTTCGCGGCTCTTTGCCAGCCTCTCGAACAGCAACTACCCGAGCTGCGAGGACATAGGCGACGTTGATAACGTACTGCGCATGGGCTACAGAACCCTCATGCTGGGAGATGACGTGTGCATGCGTGAGGAAAGCGTGCTCAGCGCGCTCAACCTGCTCGAGGCCATAGCCGAACGGTATTCGTGAAGGTGGTAAAGAGACCGTAATGTTTTTAAGAATAACCGCATTCGTGACAGCATGAACATACTTGCCGTGTACAGGAAGACGGAGTATGAGAAGCAGCAAGAACGGGGGACGTGGAGGGAACTCCTCGAGAAAGACCCGCAAGAGGCTGCCCATCTGCTCCTGAAGCATGAGGAGGAGAAAGTGACGCTAGACAAGGTCATGCAGGCGTTACAGCCGTACACGCACGACCTGATCTTGAGAGAGCAGTTCAAGCATGTGCAGAACAAGGATCTCGTTATTTCCGTTGGAGGTGATGGGACGTTCATCAGCGCCTCGCACGCCATCGGCGATACTCCTTTGCTTGGCGTCAATGCCACGAGGTTCAGCGTCGGCTTCTACACGGCAGCGACGGGGGACACCATTGCAAGCATGCTTTCCACGCTCGACGCCGTTCCACGGACTACACTCCAACGGTATAGGCTTTTCATCGACGACTACGCTATCCCAGAAATGATGCTGAACGATGTCAGGATAGGAGACAGCAACCCTGCAGAAACCATAGATGACGTGCGAGTGAATGGCAAGGCATTGCAGGGAAAGCAGTATGCAATTCTCGCGTGCACACCGCAGGCATCCACTGCGTGGATGTGGAATGAAGGAGGGCTGGTCATGCCTCTGCACGAGCCACGACTGCAGTACACTTTCCTGAGCAGGCGAAACAAACAGCATCTCTTTGCAGAAGACCTGCATGTCAAGCTCAAGGCAAAGCACGGCATGCTCTACATCGACGGGTCCTACACGCACTACCCGTTCACATCCAGGAACACCATCCACATCGTTCCAGGAGAAAAGCTCACCATCATCGGAGATTTGGCGAAGAAGCAGTATGAGTTCTTGCGTGACCTGAAATGAGGAAAAGCCTGCGCGTAGGATTGTTAGGAGGAAGCTTCAATCCCATACACAACTCGCACATCAAGCTCATACACACCGTGCTTCAGAGAAAGCTTGTCGACGAAGTGTGGATCATTCCCTGCAAAAAACATGCATTCGGGAAAGAACTTACATCTGCTAAGCATCGCGTGGCTATGCTCAAGCTTGCGTTCAAGGGCATGCGTGGCGTGCACATATCCTCTGTCGAACTCACGACACAAGACATCAACTACACCTATCGTACCATCGCACTCTTGGAAAAACGCTATCCGTTTCAGTTCAGCTTCATCATTGGCAGTGATCTCATCAAGGAATTGCCTGATTGGAAGTATTATGGGCGACTCTTGCGCAAGGTGCACTTCCTCGTATTTCACCGTCAGGGATTTCCCGTCCACGCTCTGCCCGGCATGCATATGACAAGGATTCACGTAGCTGCAGACAACATTTCCTCGAGGCGCATCAGGCAATGCATAGCAGCGGGAAAAAAGCCGGAACATCTTCCTGCAGCAGTCAGCACGTACATTCGCAAGCACGGCTTGTATGCAGGATAAAGAACAAAGCATTTAAATCATGATTTCAAGGATGGATTATGATCATTGTATTCAGCCCGGACCTTACCCGGCAGGATATTTTTGCGAACGGCGTTGAGTTGTGCAGTATCATGGGCAAGGACAGGCTCAACGGCAAGCGAGTGTTCACCTTTCCTCCTGAGAAGAAAGTGTACGTGCACACGTTCAGGAATCCTGTCTTGGTGACGGACACGTGGCGGATAGCAAAGCTGTCTGCACCGCTGCGGGAGACATTGTTCTCTCTGTACACGCAAAAACCCCGCATCATTTCGTATGATGGGGTGAGCACGTTCTGGGATCACACGCACCTCAACGTGTGGTGTCCGAGCATCGACACCCTCCTTTTTGCAAAAGCGCTCAGGAACGTGTTCAGGAAAAGAAAACAGTTCAGGACGGGAGCTGAATTGGGCTGCGGCTCGGGCTTTTTGAGCAAGTACGTCCTCGCCAAGAGCAAGGTGCAGTCCTTTCTCGTCAACGATCTTAATCCGTACGCCATAAAATGCGCCATGGACAACATCAAGGACAGCAGGGCATCATTCTACGCAGGCGACGGCTTTCCCAAGATCAAGCATGCAAAGTTTGATCTACTGATTTGCAATCCGCCATACGTTCCCAGACCGAGCAGCATCGACGACAACCCGTATGAGGGAGTAAAGCTCCTCAATCATCTCGTCCATCACGGTCAGGACTATTTGAACGAGAACGGCGTCATGGTCATCAACATCAGCAGTCTGTGCTGGGATGTCGTCATGAAGAAGAAACCCGTCATGAAGATGACCCTTCTCGAAAAAATGACCGTTCCTCTGAAAGTGAATAACATCCTCAACAACAAGCGCTGGTTGAAGTACTTGGAAAAGCACAATCTTAAAAAACAGCACAAGCAGGGATATGAGTATTGGCAGACGATCAACATCGTCCTGCTCGAAAAGAGGAGTGCGTAGATGCCAAAGGACTATTTCAAGCCGTCCGTAACGGTAGACATCATCCTGTTCAGCATCATCAATGAAGAAATCAAGGTGCTGCTCATACGGAGAGGCATCCCTCCCTTCAAAGGCATGTGGGCCATTCCCGGAGGTTTCGTCAGGGAGAAGGAAGAACTTGAAGATGCTGCAAAGAGAGAATTGTCAGAGGAAACGGGAGTCAATGTCTCGTATCTAGAACAGCTCTACACGTTCGGAGGCATTAACCGAGATCCGCGAGGACGAGTCATCACTATAACCTATTTTGGGCTCACGGCGCTCGAGCAGACACTCCAGGCGTCAACGGATGCTGAACACGCACGTTGGTTCTCTATAAAAAAACTTCCCTCTCTTGCGTTCGACCACAAGAACATCCTCGAATATGCACTTCAACGGCTGCGTTGGAAGTTCGAATACACCACCGTCGCCTTTTCTGTATTGCCTGAAAAGTTCACGCTCACCTCCTTGCAGCGACTCTATGAAGTCGTCTTCGACAAGCCATTTGACAAGCGCAATTTCAGGAAGAAACTCTTCAGTCTGAAGATAGTTGAGCCAACGAAGGAAATAGACCGGAACGTGAGCCACCGCCCGCCGCAATTCTACAAGTTCGTGGGAAAGATTGGGGATATTAAGGAGATGGTGTAGTTCTCTTCAGCTTAAGTGTTGCAAGAATTTCTTTCAACGAAGGTGTGGTGATGTACTTTTCCGCATTCTCCCAGAACTCGTCAAGCGTCGCTGCGGGGACTCTTTTTTCGTATTCGAGCGCTTGGAAGACCATGTCGAGCTTGTCGAGTTCCTTGAGGAATTTGGCAGTAGGCGTTTGCTGTTCGATGAATTCGATGCCTAGCTCCCGTTGCTCGCCGATCAATGTATTGTTCATGAATGCAAGCTCATGCTCGTGTTTCTTCTTCTGTCTCTCAACATCGCTGTACGCTCCTTTCTCCCAGACCCAATCGCCGATAGCGATCTCGCCAAGATCGTGAATGAGTGCCATCGCGACAAGCCGTTCTCTATCAACCGCAGGAGGAGTGGGAATGATGAGCGCAAGAAGAGCGACACCCCACGAGTGATGGGCGACGCTTTCTGGATGGGGGATTCCTTTATGCACCCACCCGGTGCGCTGCACATCTTTGAGACGAATAGCCTTTCTGAAAAAATCAACGATGTCCATGCATGTCCGTTTTTCCAGGAGTATATAAATATTCGTGCGTCGCCGCCTTGCAGTCATTGATACGACGTTTGTCCTATTCAGTACAGCGTCCCTGGCTGCAGCGGATACGGTGTCGCTATGCGGATGTCGTCCACGCCGAGCACTGCCTGGCTGAGTCTGCCGAAGCCTATGCCGCAGCCGCTATGTAGGATGGGGTTCTCTTTCACCATGGTAAGGTAGTCTTCGAAGTCGTCGAGGCTTTTGCCTCGTGTTTTGAGTTTTTTGAACATTTCGCTCTGCTGCAACCGTTCCACGAGCCGGTCGTAGTTGTTCTCTCGCTCTGCCGCTCCCACTGTTTCCCCTGAATAGGGCATGATGAGATCAGAGCTGTTGACGATATCTGGGTTATCGTCGTTCTGGCGCATGTTGAAGAACTTTATCGCTTTTGGGAAGTGGGTGATGAATGTTGGTTTGTTGCCGAGTTCCTGAATGATGTACTGTTCGTGCTCGCTCTTGAAGTCATCACCCCAGGAGAGCGCGTGTTCCGTGCCTTGCAGCAGGTGTATGGCGTCAGTGTATGTGATGCGGGCGAAGGGTTCTGCCAGCCACCTGCAGATTTCGTCATACCTCTCAAGTGCCTGCAATGCAGCTCTTGCGCCATGTTTTGCCTCGAAGAGCATGTGCTTGATCATGTTTTCGATGCTCGGCAGCAATTCCTCGAAGGGGCCGTGCTGTTCGATCTCGAGGAGGGTGAATTGGTTGAGATGTCGCTTGTCTTTTTCTTTCTCGGCCCTGCTGCTCGTGATGCTCGTGTACACTTTGTCGAAGGTGGTCATGGCTGCTTCCAGGTAGAGTTGGCCTGTCTGCGCAAGATACGCTTCTGCGCCGTGATAGTCAATGGCGTGCAGGGTGTCGACGTTCTCGCATGCGCCTGTTACTTTTGTTATGGTGGGCACTTCGATCCACGTATATCCATAATGTTGGGCGAAGAGGCTGGCGCCGTAATAGAGGCTGCTGTTGATAGTATTTACTGCTTGTGCGATGGGGGAGTTGAGCACGGAGAAACGGTTATGCGTTTGTCGGAGCGTGTTTAGGTCCTGTGGTGTGATATCTGGTATGTGTGCAGTCATGACGTTCATGGTTCCACCCCTGCAGGGTACTTCTCACACTATATATTGATTTGTTGATGAAATGTCAACAACAAATGATGACTATTGCAACGGGAGAACATGCTTTGTCGGGGCAGCAATATTTAAATATGCTCCGCCATTCCCCTCTGCAATGGTGCACGTGCTTTTTTCCGTAGCGAACTGGGGGCTAGGCCATGCGACGAGAGATGTGCCTCTCATCCGCGAATGCCTCGCCCGCGGTTGCGAAGTGAGCCTGGCTTCAAGCGGCGCTGCACTTACCTTCCTCAAGCAAGAATTTCCTTCCTGTACGCATTTTCATCTCAAAGATAAGACGATGAAATACTCGGCATCGAACTCCCAGGTGGCGTTCGTCTTCAGGATTCTCTATGACTTGCCACGATATGCACTCTCGTTCGAGAAAGAGCACAAGGAGCTTGAGGCACTGCATAAGGAGCATGCTTTTGACCTCGTCATCAGCGACGGCAGATATGGCTCCTACCTGGATGCCGTCCCTTCCTATATCATCAGCCATCAGCTGCACTTCAGCATTCCACACCCGTTTGAGAAGTTTGAGATCGGCGCAGAAATCTTCAATCTCTACTCGTTCGATTCCTTCGAAAAGATCATCGTGCCAGACAATCATCCGACAGTGGGAAGCCTAGCGGGAAAGCTCAGCCAGCCAAAACTCAAAACGCTCAAGAAAAAGTTAGTCTATGCAGGCATACTCTGCAGCATTGATCATCAGCCCGTTGCTGAAGACATTGACTATCTGCTGTCCGTGAGCGGTCCAGAGCCCCGACGAACCGAGCTGGAACGCATTGTACTCGATCAAGTCACGCAGCTGCCGGGCAAGAAAGTGGTGGCATTAGGCAAGCCGCACAAGCAGGAGCAGTATGCTCTCGATGAGCAGACGTACGTGTATAGTCATTTGAACCGTCAAGATATGGAGAGTCATCTTAATAGGGCAGCATGTGTTGTTACGAGATCAGGCTACACGACCATGATGGAGCTTGCGAACATTCGCAAGAGGCGTGCACTGTTCATCCCCACTCCAGGGCTTACTGAGCAGGAATATCTTGCAAGCTATTATGAAGAGCAGCACTGGTTCCATGCGGTGAAGCAGGACGAGCTTGATCTTGCAGGAGACGTGCAGGCATGCACGAACTATTCTGGTTTTCCTTCTATGCCTGATGCACAAGAGAATGCACGAAAACTCGTCGACAATGTGCTTTCTGGAACGTTGTAGATATTTCTTCCACAGAAACCATTAAATACTTGGGCTGCACGACCAAGAACATGGATTCTCCACACGTCATCGAAAGCCTTGCCAGAATAGGTTTTACGGAGAATGAATCAAAAGTCTATCTGGGGTTGGCCAAGATCGGCTCGGCAAAGGCAGGCACGCTGGCAAAGCACACGCAATTGGACAGGAGCTCTGCGTATAATGCATTGCAATCGCTCATCGAGAAAGGCATGGTGAGCTACGTCGTCATAGGAAAGATAAAATGGTTCCAATGTTCTGATCCAAAGAATCTCATCACGCACATCACGAACAGGCTAGAGCTGGCGAGAGCAATAGTCCCCTTTATCGATAAGTTACGCAAAGAGACAAAGCTCAAGGAGAACGTGCGCCTTTTCAAGGGACAGCGTGGCGTCAACACGGTCTTCGAAGATATTTTGAGGAATGCGCAAGAGAACATGATTTTTGGCAGTGAGGGGCAATTCTCGAAGACCATGCCGCTTTTTGCCAAGCAGTTCACGAACCGTCTCGAGCGTGAAGGCATTCGTCTGCGCAGCATCATCAGGACGAACAGGGCTCTTGATGAACGAGAAATTGCGACTATCAGGAGGATCCCTTCCTCGGTGGAAAGTCCAGTAACTACAAACATTTATGGGGACAAGATTGCCATCATCATCTGGAGTGAAGAGCCTGAAGCCATCCTCATCGAGAACAAGAAAGCGGCAGACGCCTACAGAGACTACTTCAACTTCATGTGGAAGCACGCCGAACACTAATCGTACTTGGGCTCACGATCATGCTCTTTCAGTCGTTCTTTGTATGTGAGCAGATGCTGCTCGAGCGTCGTTCGTTCGTCAGCAGAAAGCAAGCGAACCCTGCACAATTCCTGCTTCTCCGTCCACACGTACTGGACAGATGTGTTGAATGCCAGTCCCGCCTCCGCAAGGTGAAGATGACAGAACGCATCTGCCAGGTCATCGAGCGATGCTGTTCGGAAATGGCCTTCCTCAGAATACAACAAGTAGGGATAGCGTGCAGGTTCCTCTGTTATGTTTTCCACACCCAGTGCGTAATACGTGGTCATATTGTTGAGAATGAGGCAATCTATTAATGTTTTACTGTCCGTCCAGGCCCGCCTGCCTTCATGCGCTTCTCCTTCCTCTTCTTGCGCACATTCTCGTTCTCGATGTGCTGTTCCATGGCTACACGCTCAACCGCACAGGAAGTTCTTTGCGTCCTGGCGTGAATTTCCTGAACTGCATGCCCGCCATGCCCATCATTCTCTTCGAGGCCTGCACGGCTTCCGTGTCCGCATACTTGTCCTCGAGAAAAACGACCTCTCTGATGCCGCTTTGGATGATGAGCTTGCAGCATTCATTGCAGGGAAACAATGCGACGTACATCGTGCAGTCCTTCAGATTAGTAATTGCGTTGAGGATGGCGTTCTGCTCGGCGTGGACGATGTAGGGATATTTTGTGTCGAGCGTGCTCTTGCCCTCTCTCGCCCATGGCAATTCGTCATCAGAGCAGCCGCGAGGGAATCCATTGTAGCCGATGCCCACGATTTTTTTCTCTGGGCTGATGATGCACGCGCCCACCTGCGTATGGGGATCCTTGCTGCGCATCGCCGAGAGCATGGCTATGCCCATGAAGTAATCATCCCAAGAAATGTAGTCCTTGCGCTTCTCAACCTTCATGTGTATCCCTCGATATACGTGAGTACGGCATCGAGCTGGCTGAGCAGCTCGCTGACCGTTCCCGTATTGATGAGCAGGAAGTCTGCCATGACGATAGGGCCTCCTTTCTCTATGTGCTCTATCTCTGCATAGTCTCGTGATTGTGCCTGGTCTGCAGTCATGGGCCTGTGGCGCAACGCCTTGTCGTAGTCCTGCAGTGTCCTTTGCGTGAGCCTGTCATATCGCATTTTCGGCGGTGCGTACACGCTCACGGCGATGAACCTATCCCCGTACTTTTCCTTGAGCAGCTTGTATTCCGACCAGCTCATCAAGTTGTCGATGACGACGTTTCCCTTCTTGAGCAGGGCATCTATTTTAGGAATGTTCAGCAAGGCAAAAGCGCCCATGCCGTGCTCTTTTCTCAACTCTTCCCGGATTGGGCGTTCGTTCTCTTCCGTTGGAGGGAGTCCTCGCTCCTTGATGATATCCAGCGTTATCTGCCCGAACCTGAGAAAGTGGTAGCCTTTCTTCACGAGCTCGTCAGCTATGACTGACTTTCCAGAACCGCACATGCCAGAAAGTGCGATGATCTTTGCCATGCGTCTAGGACAGGAACAGATGTTTATAAATATTGTTTCAAACAGAAGTTTGTTTGTGATAACGTTTATAAACGGCCTATCCTTCAGGGTTGCATGCAACGCACGCAGCAGAAACTCATTTTCACGCTCATCTTATCAGTATACGTGCTGTTCATGATTGTAGGAGCGCTGCTGCCAGACCCTTCGCTTGTCCCGCTATTTTCGGGAAACACCCCTTACTTTCATTTCTTTGGATTCGTTGTGCTCGCGTTCATCACGTTCAAGACAGTCGAATTCTACGAGTGCAAGCACAACGTGATGCTCTCCGCAAGCATATTGTTGTTCTTGATTGTTCTCACTGAAGTCATCCAATTATTGGTAAGCACGAGGCAGTTCTCGCTCACGGACATGCTTGTCGATGCAGGAGGATGTATTGTGGGAGGAGCGGTGTATTCATGGATGTATTCCAAGCGATAATACTCGGGATTGTGCAGGGCATAACCGAATGGCTGCCCATTAGCAGCAAGAGCCACTTGCTGCTCATACAGCACCTCTTCAACCTAGCTCCGCCTGTGCTTTTTGACCTGATCTTGCACATGGGAAGTCTCCTGGTCGTTATTTTCGTCTTTTGGAAAGACATCAAAGCATTGATCCTGGGACTGTTTCAGAAAAATCGTGAGAGTTGGCTCATGCTCGGCTTCCTTGCACTCGCCACTGTTCCTATCGCCGTGTGCGGATTTTTTCTGGAAAGAGTAATCAAGAATACATTCAATGATTTGCGCATCCTTGGTTTCGGATTATTGTTCACTGCGCTCATCCTGTACTTGTCAAGCTATCCCCTGAAAAAAGAAAAAAAGGTGACATTGGGGAAGAGCTTGCTCATAGGCTGTAGCCAGGTGTTTGCATTGTTTCCAGGCATTTCACGGAGCGGCATGACCATCAGCACGGGAATGATGCTGGGCATAAAGAAAGAGACCGTCGCAACGTTCTCCTTTTTGCTCTTCATTCCCGCAATTCTTGGAGCGACACTGCTAGAATTCAAAGACATAGGACAAATAACCAACGTCGGTGCTTTGCTCGTTGGAACTCTTGTTACCGTGATTGTGGGTTACTTCTCGCTGAAACTGCTGCTGCACGTCATCAAGAAGGGAAAATTTGCCTGGTTCGGGCTGTACTGTGCGTTGCTCGGTGTGCTCGTGCTGTTGCTCGCATATGGCGTTTTTTAGCTACTTCTTCTTAGGCTTCCTGTCTAGCGCGTTTGCGGTCAGTGCCATGCCGAATGCTGCACCTATTGCAAGAACGATGCCAAGAACGATATTCAGCGGGACGTTTGGCTTAACTGGAATGAGTGGGGCTTCTGCATAGCTGATGACTTTTACGCTACCTGTCTTTGAGTCTGCTGCCGAAAGCCCTGCCTCTTCCCTCTTGGTCAGAAGATAATCGTAGATTTTGTTCTTTGCAGCGATCTCGCGCTGTACTGCTTGATATTCGAGGCGTTCGTCACGCGTGGCATTGGTCAAGTTCTGGTAGGATATTGACTTGATTTCGAGTATGTTGAGCTCTCCATCGTAATACTGCAGCTGGTTGTTGATGAAGTCGATAAGCGATGTTGCATCTTG
>JAZDHK010000025.1:0-24062 GCA_043806035.1 archaeon | reverse complement strand
ACTATGCAGTTCATACGTCATCGAAGAAAGTCCGTATTTATATGGATTGCGGCAGGATTGGCTTTCAGTTCAAGCCAGTTCCTGCTCTGAGTTGAAACAAGCATATTTAAAAAGGCTGCGGGTTGCTCTGATAAAAAACGTTGAGGTGATATGTTTGAAAGCACTAGCATTACTGCTTGTCGTGCTGGCGATTTCCTTTGTCGCATGTACGAGCAACCAACCATCTGCTCCTGAACAGGTTGTTCCCGAGCAGACAACGCCCCAGGAACAAGTCCCTCCTGCACCGCAGCCCGTTGCGCCAGAGCAACCGCAAGCGGACGTCAATGCACCTGCTGAAGACCAAACACCTGCAGAAGAGCAGCAAAATACTGATTTTAGCGGGTACTTTGCAGCATTCCCTGCAGTTGCCTACAAGGTAACATACGATGTCGTCACCGCAGGCATGAGTTCAGTCATGACCCAAGCCATAAAGGATGGGCAGATGAAGATGACAACAGAGACTTCTGAAGGCGAGGCGTTGACGTTCTTCATCGATGGCAAGCTGTACAGCTGCACTGCCGTCTCAGAAGATATGCTCTGCTTCGAGCTTGAGCAAGGCGACACGTCCGCAATATCGCGCAATGATGATCTCAAGGAGAACTGGCAGAGCTACAATGTTGTGGAAAAGCCAGGAAAGACTATTGCAGGCGTGCAGACAACCTGCTTTGAACTGACACAAGAGAATGCTGTTGTCGAGTACTGCTACAGTCCCGACTACGTTCCCTTGTACATCAAGAGTACTGCACAGGACGTGACGTCGGAGATGACTGCACGAGAATACACGACGAATGTGGATGATAGCGAGTTTGTGCTTCCTGCAGAGCCGGGAGCCATGCCTGACATCCCCAACATTCCAGGGTATACGTGAATGCAAACATCAACATTTAAATAGTTCTTCTTCTTTCTTTTTTTTTCATGAATGCGCACGCAAGTAAAAAGTCAAGCAAGGTTTTTGCTAGTGTGCAGTTTTTTGCGTAAGCGCCGTCACGACATTCTGTGGCGGAGAACAATAAACGAGTAGAGGTGAAACTATGGTTTCGGTGCAATGCGCTGGTCGCCTTTTCTGGGCGGCTGCATGAACTAGCTATTTCTTTAGAGGAGCTTTCTCCTAAAGTGCAACGAAAGGAATTCTTAGATGGACTCATTCCCGAACTGTATGCTGTCGCCGTGGATGCGTTCGGAAAAAGCCTGCCATACGAAGCGATTGATGAAAGAACAAGAACGGCAGAGTATCTGCTCCTGCTCAAGCGACAAGGAAGGATTATTGGCTATGCGGTGAATGACCTGCTCGAGATTGCAGGGCAGAGGGTGAACTATTACGCCACGGCACTGCTCAGAAGGGAGATCCAGCAGCACGGACTGTATGAGCTGCTGAACGAGCACAGGGCAGATGCGCTTCCCGCAAGCATCGTCATGACTCGAACGCAGAATCCCGTCGTGTACAGGAGCATGCAACGGCTCTGCGTTTCGAGAGGGTATGAGCTGCATCCGAATGGTAAAGCCGTTCCTGAAGCAATGAGAGCGATAGCGCGCGCTTACTGCGGCGCTGACGAGCAGCTCATCGCAAGAGGAGTGTATTTCGGCAGGAGTTTGATGGATGACACACCCTTGCCTAAGACCGAAGAGGAGAGGAAGGTATGGTCGAATATTGCTGTGGAGAAGGGAGACGCTGTTGTCATTGTCGGCGTGAGACCTCTGTAACTATGTTCAGATGTCTCTCGGTCGCTTAATGTCCTTTATGAGTTCCAGCAATGTTTCATCGCCGATGTTCGCACCTGTCAAGATGGCGACCACGTAGAGTTTTTTCTTGCCGTTCGCGAGCTTCTTCCAGTCCAGCTCGCCATACTTGTCTCCGAAGACGACTGCAGCGTAGCTGGCTGCTCCTGCACCTTCTACCTTCCAAAGAGGGCGCCTATGGAACAAGCTCTGCACGTTGTTAGGGAGTTTCCTGTAGGGAATGCTTGGAATGTAGTTTTCGTTCGTGTCCCACACGTCTCCATTCAGGCGAGGATGCTGGTAGAGGTATGCCATGCCCTTGATGATGTTCTCCTCGCTGACAGAGACGACCTGGTCCACATATTTTTTGACAGTAAGACGCATCCGCTCAGAAGTATGCTTGATTGCTATGCCATCAGCGATACTCTTCCTGTCTACGAGAGTTGCCTGCATGAGCTTGCCCGCCTTTATGGATTGGTACATGGGATCAGAGAGTTCTGTCTGCACGCCGATGAGTTTGATGGTGTTGCCGCTCTTTGCATTGAAGTCTTTCACGACAGCACCAATTCCTGACAGCAGCCCGCCGCCGCCCAATCCTGAAATGATGACATCGGGGACCGGCCATGAATAGTTAGTGACTCTCCAGTATGCGGGATGAATAGGACATAATTGGGAAAGAATCTCAACGCCGATGCTTGCCTGGCCCTCCATGACCGTAGGATTCTCGTACGGAGGAATGAATATTCGTAAGCGTGATTGCTGCTTGTATTTTCGCGCTGCGGCCAATGCATCGTCGAATATTTCCCCAACCAATTGTATGTTTGCTCCCATGTCCTTGACTCTCTGCTTCTTGATGTCAGGCGTTGTTATTGGCATGAAGATGGTTGCCGTAAGTCCATACCGTTTTGCTGCAAGCGCGACACCCTGCGCGTGGTTCCCAGCACTTGCCGTCACGAGCTCCGGCTTGTCTCGAGAGCTCTTGAACATGCCCCGTTTCTCATGGTACTGCTTCATCAGGTTGTAGACAAACCACTCACTACCGCGTGCCTTGAACGTGTACATGCTCTGCACATTCTCGAACTTGCAGTGCAGGTGGATGACAATGCCATCTCTAACGATGGTCTCGACAGGCAGTGTTGGGGTAACGCCATGTATTGCCTTGATGTGCTCTGCCGCCTCGATGGCGTTGCTGACAGGAACGTCTATGGCTTTGTTGTGCTGCTTCTCAGGAGAGGTCTTGGCAAAAACTGCTTTCTCGGAAACCATGCACGTATGCGTTTGCGCAGATTTAAGAAGGTTTTGCTTCCATCTTGCTTGCAGTCAAGAGAATATTTAAATACTTAACAGGTAAAAGCAGAGCATGAAATCACTTGTGCTGCTCATCATGATAACGTTGCTGTCAACAGCAGTCTTTGCTGATGTCATCATGCCCAACCAAAAGAGTGTTAGCTACTGCTTCACCATCGACAACATGGCAGAGTATCCTGATTATGTTTTCATCATGGTAGATGACACTGGCCTTGGTGTCGGTGCAGGAGGATCTCCTTACGTTATCCCACAAGGAGAATGCGTTCGCTTCTACAAGTTCCGAACACCTTCAGTTTTTGCTATGCCAACTGCCGCTTACAACGAGGAGTTAACCGGCGCCCTGCAATCAGGACTTCTTCTCCAATACACGTCAGCCACGAATAAGGACGATCCCCTCAAAAGCAGGCAGGACATCCTGCACATCGACTCTTTGTCTGCAGATTCATTCGTTCTGAGCAAGAAGAGCGTCCTGTACACCTATGAAGACGGCAGCACGGAGACACTGCCGTACACGACAGACATGCCTCCTACTCCGACGAAGTCTGCATGGCATGCAGGCATTTGGTATGCCGTTCCCGTCCTGGCGGCGATAGGCATCATCCTCGTGCTTCTCCTGAGGAAGAAAAAATGAACGTACTCCTCCTGCTTATCACCATCGTTGTCGAATTTTTTATCATCTGGCTGTTCCTGCGCAAAAATGAGTGGTGGCTGCTGCTCTATGCTGTCCTGATCAACTGTCTGACGTGGCCGCTGGCAATGCTTGTCTTCTCATTAGTCCCTTCATGGTATCTTCCTTTCTATCTTATCATCGAACTGTTTGTGGCACTTGCCGAATGGCCACTCCTGAAACTACTCACGAGAGCGTCGTGGAAGCGGGCAGCACTCATTGCGTTTTGCGCAAATATCGTCACTGCTATTATCGGATTCCTCCTGCTGAATATACAATGACCGTTCACGCTGATCTACGAAAGCATGCAAGCAAGGAGAAAGCGAAGCTCCTCAGCGGCTTCTTCAAGACGGGAAAAGGAGAATATGGCGAGGGAGATGTTTTCCTGGGAGTGATGGTCCCGCAGAGCAGGGAAGTTGCAAAAAAACATGCAAACCTTTCCTTGAATGAGATTAAGAAGCTGCTCCATGACAAAATCCACGAAGTGCGCCTCGTCGGCGTGCTCATCCTCGTACACAAATTCGCGCATGCAGATGAAAAAGAGAGGAAGCGGTTCTTCGACTTTTACGTGCATAACTCGCAAAAGATAAACAACTGGGATCTTGTTGATTTGTCCGCACACCGCATCATCGGAGCATATCTTCTTGACAAGGACAGGGCGTTGCTCTACCAGCTCGCTCAGTCAGAGAGTCTCTGGCAGCGACGAATCAGCATCATCTCCACATTCGCATTCATCAACAAAAATGACTACACGGATGCGCTCGCACTTGCAGAAAAGCTCATGCACGACAAGCACGATCTCATCCATAAAGCAGTCGGCTGGGTGCTCAGGGAAATAGGCAAGAAAGACGAGCCGACATTACGAAGATTCCTCGATAAGCATGCGATGCACATGCCGAGAACCATGCTAAGGTATTCCCTGGAGAAGCTCGACCAGAAAACAAAAGAGAGGTACATGCAATCATGACCGAAGACGAGAAAAAGATGCTTGTCTTGTATGGTGCGGCACTGTACATCATCGTATTCACGTTCATAGAATTCTTGCAGCACAACACCGAATTTCTCTTCTACACGTTCATCATGGGAGCGTTGATCCTGTTGCTCATGCGCAATAACGAGAAACTACATCTCAATGTGTTCAGTGTCATGAGTCTTGTTCTCATCGGAGCCATGCACATCCTCGCAGGAAACCTCCACGTGTACGGACAGCGCTTGTACGACGTGCAGCTGCTGACCTGGCTGCGTATGGACAACGTCGTGCATTTGCTTGCAAGCATCCTGCTCGGTATAGTCATGTACAAGCTCATCAGAGAATACGCCCCGAACATCACGAGCAGGCTGGCTCTTTTCGTTCTGGTCATCCTTGCCGTCTCCGGCATAGGCGCCATCAACGAGATAGGCGAACTCATCACCGTCATTTACTTCAATGCAGCAGCCCAAGTCGGCAATTATCTCAATAACGCATTAGATCTCGTATTCAATCTCATCGGGGCAATCATCGGATTCTGCATAGCGCGGCTCAGCATTCCTCATACTGCCTGACGACATTATGCCAGAAATTACTGTCCCCGTCATCCATAAGGTGAGGTACGTGATGAACAGGAGACACGTTCGGCTCAGTGAGCTGTCTCTGGACGATATCCTCGCACACCTTGTCGATGCTCTCGCCGAGAATCATGACCAGTATCGCCTTTGCTGTCTTGCCTACACCGGGAAGTTCAGGAAGGCTGCCTTGCTCAGCATAGTATTTGGCAATGTTCACAGGTGCACTAGCGACTCTATTCTTGATAAGGTTTTGTCCGAAGTTCCTAGAACAGCCAAGATTCATCAGCACCCGTTTATACCCATTTGCAAGTTCTTCGTTCGTGTACATGGAAAGAGAGGGAAATTCACCAGAATATTTAAGCATATCGCAACGCATATAAATAAGCAGTTCAGGCAGGCATTTTGGTGAAGAACACATGACAAAAGCAAAACAGGAAAAGAACGTGTACTTTTTCGGTGCGGGAATGACGGAAGGCAGGAAGGAGATGAAGGAGATTCTCGGTGGCAAGGGAGCCAATCTCGCTGAGATGGCGTCTCTGGGAATCAACGTCCCACCTGGATTCACGATAACAACGATGACGTGTGATTGCTACTACAAGGAAGGCAGGAAGATTCCTGCACCTGTTCTTAAGGACATTGATGTCAATCTTGCAAAGCTCGAAAAGGCAATGCAGGCGAAGCTCGGCAGCCCGGAGCAGACGTTGCTCCTGTCCGTGCGCAGCGGCGCCGCAGCAAGTATGCCGGGCATGATGGACACCATTCTCAACCTCGGGCTCAATGACGATGTCGTTATGGGCATCATCAAAAGAACGAAGAACCCACGATTTGCCTGGGACTCATACAGACGATTCATCCAGATGTTCGGCGACGTCGTCATGGACGTCGAGCATGCGAAGTTCGAGGAGATCCTGGACAAGAAGAAAGAGACGAAGGGAGTGGAGTATGACACCCAACTCACCGATGATGACCTCAAAGACGTGGTGCAGAAGTACAAGCAGATGGTCAAGAAGGAGACGAAACAAGAATTCCCGACGGACAGCAAGAAGCAATTGCTCATGGCAGTCGAGGCAGTGTTCAGGAGCTGGAACAACAACAGAGCCATAGCGTACAGAAAACTCAACGACATCAAGGGACTTCTGGGAACGGCAGTGAACATCCAGGCGATGGTTTTTGGGAATATGGGTGAGAGCTCAGGAACGGGAGTGTGCTTTTCACGAGATCCGAGCACGGGAGAGAACACGTTCTATGGCGAGTACTTGATGAATGCGCAAGGCGAGGACGTCGTCGCAGGCATCAGGACACCAAAACCCATCAGCACGTTGCAAAAAAGTATGCCTCACGTCTACAACGAGCTCGTCCAGACGTACAAGAAATTGGAGAAGCACTTCAAGGACATGCAGGACATGGAATTCACCATCCAGGAAGGCAAGCTCTACATGCTCCAGACGAGAACGGGAAAGAGGACAGCGCATGCCGCAGTCAAAATCGCCGTGGACATGGTCAATGAAAAACTCATCGACGAAAAAACAGCACTCCTGAGAATACATCCTGAGAGTCTCAACCAATTACTACACAAGCAGCTCGACCCTCTCGCGAAGAAGAAGACAAAAGTCTTGGCAAAAGGACTGCCCGCAAGTCCTGGCGCTGCAGTAGGCAAGATAGCGTTCACGGCAGAAAAGGCAGTGGAGATGAGAAAATCAGGAGATACTATTGTTCTCGTCAGGACAGAGACCAGCCCTGAGGACCTCATCGGCATAGACGCTGCACAAGGCATTCTCACAACGAGAGGAGGCATGACCAGCCATGCTGCCGTCGTAGCAAGAGGGATGGGCAAGTGCTGCATCAGCGGATGCAACGACGCAAAGATCAACGGACAGACGCTCACCATAGGAAAGGAGACGTTCAAAGAAGGCGAGTACATCACGCTCGATGGAGGTCTAGGAGAGGTGTTCAAAGGACAACTGCCCGTCATCGATCCAGAATTGTCTGGTTCTTTCGGGAAGGTCATGCAGTGGGCGGACAAGTACAGGACGCTCAACGTACGCACGAATGCGGACACGCCAAAAGATGCCCAGCAAGCAGTGAAGTTCGGGGCAGAAGGCATAGGCCTGTGCAGGACTGAACACATGTTCTTCGAGGGAGAGCGCATCAAGGTTATGCGCGAGATGATTCTTGCTTCAGATGTTGACGGGAGGAAAAAGGCGCTCGCAAAAATAAAGCCCTATCAGAAAGAGGACTTCAAAGGGATATTCAGGGTTATGGACGGCAGACCCGTAACCATACGATTGCTCGACCCGCCCTTGCACGAATTCCTGCCAAATGAGGATAGGGATATAGCAATCATTGCCAAAGAGACAACGGTGAGCGTCCAGAGCATCAAGCAAAAAATCCAGGAATTGCACGAGCTCAATCCCATGCTCGGTCATCGCGGCTGCAGGCTCGGCATAACCTATCCTGAACTCACGCAGATGCAAGCAGAAGCAATCCTCGAAGCTGCAGAAGATATCAGTAAGGAAGGGAAGAACGTCAGCGTCGAAATAATGGTCCCTCTTGTCGGCAACGTAAAAGAATTGAAACACCAAAAAGACATCATCCTTGGCGTGAAGACAAAAATCAAGTATCTTATAGGAACGATGATAGAAGTTCCTCGAGCTGCACTCACTGCGGATGAGATTGCAAAAGAGGCAGAGTTCTTCAGCTTCGGAACGAACGACCTCACGCAGATGACGCTAGGATTCAGCAGGGATGATGTGGGCACGTTCGTGCCTGAGTACATCGAGAAAGGCATCATTGAAAAGGACCCATTCCAGAGCCTCGACCAAGCAGGGGTTGGACAATTGGTGAAGATGGCGTGTGAGAAAGGACGCAAAACAAAGCCTAATCTCAAGCTCGGCATCTGCGGAGAGCACGGCGGCGACCCTGCAAGCATCGAGTTCTGCCACAAGACAGGACTAAATTATGTGAGCTGCTCGCCATTCAGAGTGCCCATTGCACGATTAGCTGCTGCGCAAGCGGCGCTCAAGAGTACGAAGAAATAACGCAAGGTCACGTACTGTCTTGCATCTTTTTTTCGGTTTCTTCTTTAGGCAAGAATTGTCAAATGCCCCCCACAGGCATGCACACGCGTACATCTTGAGCCTGTTCGCGCATTCGATGTCGTGCGGCTCATCACCAAGGACAATGCAGTCCTTCGCTTTTGCCCCGAAGTGGCGCATGGCGCTCCTGAACGCCTCCAGCTTCTTCATGGAATCGTCACCCGTGTGGATTGCGTCAAAATAGTGAATGAGAAATCTTCCCTCAATGATGCTGTGCTGGTTGGTGAGGATGACGTGCGCTGATTTCTTATCTCGTCCTGTTATGAGCAGCTGTTTTATGTGGCGCTTGTGCAATTTCACAATGAGTTCTGGAATGCCGGAAAAAAAGGTTGTGGTGTGCAGGCTCCTTGTCTTGTCATGCAGGAATTTTTGCTTTATGTGGTCGTGAAATTCTTCAGGGACTTTGTACTTCTTGAGCATCTGCAGTACGGTGAGTTCCTCGTGGGAGCTAAGGTACTTGTCAAAAATTTCTTTGTACGGAGGCAGTTTTTTTACATACGGAGCTATTGCCTGTCGAAAGTTGTCCATGCTGGTTTTCAGGCTGTTTGCGATGACGCCGTCGAGATCCCAGATGATGAGTTTCATGTTCTCAGCTTCTCAACGCTTTTCACGAGAGCAACTACCAACACGATGAACAAGATGGCAACACAGAAGATGAAGCTCACAAAAAAAATCCACGCGTATGGAGCGCCTGTCATGGCTACCTGCATAATACCCCCCCAATTGTCCAGCGTCATGACCTGCAGCAAGCTCAGGAAGGACAAACCGAGGGTATTCCAATGGTCAGGGTCTATACCTGCAAAATAATGAAAGCCAAGCAGCGCATACCCGAAGAGCAGGATGAGCAAGAGCAACAGGACTTCCAGCACATGCCTGTACGCAGAAAGGAAATGTTCAACAAGTGATTTCAGCTCGTGCACCATGCCAACGACCCTGACTACTCGCAATGCCTTTGCTAGGGGTATGATGATGCCGAACGGCAGGTAGCTGATGATGACGATGAACGCATCAAAGACGTTCCATGCCTGTTTAAGATATGTCTTTGGTGAGAGGACGACGATCTTGAGCAATGCCTCAAGAGTGAATGCGATGATGACTACCCAGTGCACATACGGAATGACTGCCTGCATCCATTCGGGAATAACAGGTAATGTCTCGATGATGAGTGCTACAGCCTGCAGGATGATGAACGAGAGAATGACGTACTCGAATGACTTAAGCGCGAGTATCTTCTTGCTGAACTGCTTCACATAAGCGTATCAGAAAAAGAGGTTTATAAAGTTAATGGCAGTGCTAATTATGCGTGTACCAGAACTTGTAGAGTTTCTTTCCGTCCTTCTCTTCTATGGCGTCGAGCCTGCAGAAGGCGAATCTTTCAAATTGGATGACATCGCCCACCTTGAGTTGGGAAATCGTGTGCTCTGCTATGCCTTTCAACATGGACTGGTCGTGCATGCGTATCTCGACATCTACATTTCCGTGCTCGGGAAGCCAGTGCATGATCCGCTTGCCCTGCTTCTTGAACCGCTCGTACTCAAGGCTGTCAAAGACAAATCCATCATCTTCTTTTCTGAAATTGAGACAGTCCATCAGCCGATACAACGCTCCTTGCTTGAGCTCGAGGGCGTCGCTCTTGGCAATGAAGAATCGCTCTCCCGTCACAAACTGCCGCTCTCCCAATTCCTCTGTTGGGTGCATGCGCAACGTGACCTGTTGCGCGGGTGCGTCCGTGACGGTTATCGCTTCGGGAAGGTGGATGAAGAAGAACCTCTTCGCAGTTTTGTCGAGAATGCGTTTGTTGTGCACGATAAAATCATCCCAGGTCAAGGTACTCTCACTCTTGGTCATGCCGGTAGCGATGACGAAACTCTTGATTGCTTCAGGAAGGAAGCCTCTCCTGCGCAATGCCACGATGGTCGTCAGCCGCGGATCGTCCCAGCCGACGAACTCCCCGCTCTTGACCTTTTCTCGTATTATTCTTCCTGAGCTTTCGACGCCTTCCAGGTTGAATCGTGCAAACTCATATGTCGTCGTCCGCGAAAGGCCGAGCATGTCCTGGATGTAGCGCTGCAATTCACTTCGTAGCTCAAATTCCTTGCTTCTGACCCGATGCGTTATGCCGAAATAGCCGTCCATGATGGCGTTCTGGAAGTCGTAGTTCGGCCAGACCGTATATTTTGTCCCGTGCCGGGCATGCGGAGTCCTGATGATCCTGAAAATAGTGGGGTCGCGCATGGTCGTGTTCTGGTGCTGCAGATCTATCTTGAGCCGAAGAATTGCCTTGCCTTCCTCGTAGGCAGGGAATTCCTTCCAGATGCGTTCGTTCTCCTCTACAGAGTTGTCTCTACAAGCGCAGGCCGTACCTTCCGCTCGTGATTTCTTGATGGCATCTTCATTGCAGAAGCACATGTACGCCTTGCCTTCCTTGATTATTTTTTCTGCGAACTGATAAAAGAGTTTCATATGGTCGGACGCGTAATGCAATTCGTCCCACTGCACGCCAAGCCAAGACAGGTTGTCGAGCAGCACGTCATAAAATATCGCCTTGACAAGTGTCGGGTTCGTGTCCTCGAACCGCAATACGAATTTTCCATCGTATTTTTTCGCGAGTAGGTAGTTGAGCAGGCACGCCTTGGCGTGGCCGATGTGCGGATACTTTTCAGGCCCTGGAGGGAATGCTGTCTTTATCTGCTGTCCTTCTTTGATGTTGAGCACGGCAAAGATGTTCCGCTCCTCTGTTTTCTTTTCCAGAAGCTCTGGTGCTGATTCCTGCAGCGCTGCCAGTTGCGCATCGACCGACAACGCATTGACTGCAGCGACAATCTTGTTGATGACGGGCATGATCTCCTTGATCTTATCTTTTAATGAAGGGTCTTCGCCGAGGACTTTCGGAAGGACAGCTCCAGGATTCGCCTTTCCTTTGAAGCGTATTGCGTTCTGCAATGCGTACTTCCTGATACTCTCTGCCAATTGGTCTTTGTTCATCATACATATTGAATGACGTCTGTTGGTTTAAATGTTTTGCGAGAATTAGCGACCATGGGCTGATGGATACTTCGCTCCTAGCTTCTTTCCCAGCTCGACAAGATAGTCTCTGCCATAGGTGTGGTTGATGAGCCCCTTGTAGAGGTCGTCGGGAATGGGCTTGTGCATGAGGCTTATTCCCAGGCTGATGCTGGCGACCGTGTCCACATCCCCACCAAGATAGACCGCAGCTTTGAGCACGTCCATGGGGTTACGGTACGTCCTGAGGAGATGATAGACTGCTCCAGCAGTTCGCATGCCATCGGCAGGGACGTCTTTGTGCATGTCTGGCTTGTCCCAGCTCTCCTTAAGAAATTTTCTCGTCGCCCTATCCTTGATATACGGTATGATATCGTCTGGACGGGGAATTTGTTCTTCATGATACTGGTAATGAGCAAGCAGTGCAATAATCGTGGAAGACGCTATACCTTTTGGTGTGTTGTGCGTGACGGAAGCGTTCGCCGTCGCATAAGGGATGAGGAGTGAAAAATCCATCAGGCCAAGAGGGACGGATCGCATGGCAGCGCCGTTCCGCTCAGATTTTGGCATGATCGCTTTCAGCATTGCCTCTGGAGAGTTCGCTTCTTCAAGAATTTTCTGGAATCCTTTCGAGTATCCTTTGATAGGGTTGCGTTTGAAGCAGGTGAAGAAATATTTTGCGAAATGCTCTTTCGTCGGCTGCTCTTCGTTGAGGAGGAGTTCGGCGACAGCGATGGACATTTGCGTATCATCCGTGTACATGCCTGGTTTCTGGTTGAATTTTGGATGTGGCGTGTATTTTGTAAAGTCAATAGTCTGCTTGGCAAACTCGTAGCCTGCACCGAACGCGTCTCCTATGGCTATGCCGAGCAGCATGCGCTGGGCAGGAAGCAATGAGTTCATCGCAACACATCAGTAGTCTGAGATCTTGCTGAGGAGCGAGCTCTCTCCGATGCGTATCTTTGTAGGGTCGAGTTCTATATAGCCATCAGGCCTGCCTGAAATGGCGTGCAGGAGTTCGTTGACGTTCTCTTTATTTACTCCACTGGACATCTTCACTCCGCCAGGAAAGTGCTGTCGCATGATTGTGAGGTTTTCTGCATTCGCACCACTTGCGCTGAATCCCGTCGAGGTCTTGACAAAGTCGGCATGCGCTTCAGTGCACAGCTGGCATGCCTTCTGCACGTGTTCCTTGTCCAGCTCGGAGGTTTCCAGAATGACTTTCACGATTGCTTTGCGTTCATGCGCTGCAGCAACCACCTTTTTGATATCCGCACTGACGTCTGCAAAACGCCCTGCCATGAGTCTATCATAGTCGAGCACCATGTCGATCTCTTTCGCACCATGCGTTATTGCAAGGATGGTCTCTGCAACTTTGAAGTCTGTGGTGTAGTTGCTGCCATCAGGAAAGCCGACGACGGAAGCGACACGAATCTGCTCTTTTTTTGCTTCTTTGAGAAAGGCAATGGTTGCCTTGACGTCTTCAGGCCTGACGCAGATGGCATATGGCTGCAATTTTCCCGCTGCCGTTTTCTTAAGGAATGCCTCGAATGCTGCCTGGCGCAACCGCACGGGGCTCTCTCCCTTTACCACAGTTTTCTTGTACGATTCCGACCTGTACAGAAAGGTGTGGTCGCAGATGCTCGCAATGTGCTCAGGCGTTAGTTCGTCAATCTTCATCAGTGTCATGGTTTCACCTGCTGAGCGAAATAGGGAACAGCTTAAATAGATTACGGCACAAACGATAATTCATAATCACTAATCAGTGATTAATGATGAAAAAATTTATAAAGAAATGAGCATTCTTAAACACATAATTATTAGAGGTTGGATATCATGGCATGGTACGTTTCTTTGGAAAACAGAATAGGACAAATCACGTGGAGTTCATATCCTTCCCAAGAAGCATTCAATGCACGGTATGCTGGTAACATGAAGGATGGCACGGATGATCCACTCAAAGAAGTCTACCCAACAATACACTATCAGGGAGAGGACATGGAAGAGTGCAAACGAATCAACAATACGAAGGCACGCGCTTCATATGCCCGACCAGAATATCCTCTGATTCATGCGCTTGCAGAAGCGGGAAACATGGATACTGCAATACACATCCATGAGTTGATGCAACGAACACGACAATAGACTGCACTCACTGCCGCAACTCTTTTTCCGAGTACCCCATCTCAAGAAGCTTTTTGAAAAAAGGGGCAATCATGGCATCTTGTTCTTTTTGTGCAGCGTCCATCTCTTCAATGTAGGGATTAAGAATGCCTTTTCCTTTCTTCAGAGCATCATCCCACAATTTGCTTATCTTGCTAGATGCCTGCTGTTGTCGCTCGCAAATGCGCTGATACGTTTCGAGGTCGAATTGCGTTGCTCCGATGAGCGCATCTATCTCGGTAATAATCTTCTGAACTTCTGGCTGATGTGCAAAGATGCCCTTCCGCAAATATCCTGAAGGGAAAAATCCGTGGAAATTGTTCATGTCATGCATCGTAGCACTCAAATAAAAAGGTCTTCCTGCAAGTACGTCTGCAAGAATCTCACCAGGAAATCAATGCGTTTTTGCCTGCCCTCTGAGGGTTCACTATACTTCAGCAGGGACTCAATTTTCTTCTCCAGCACTTCTTTTGGGGGGACGTCGACTTTCTCGAAACCATAGCGGTAGTGCGTGTTGAAGCCTCCACCGACATGCTCCGACCAATACTCGCACGCATACTTGATAGATTCCTCGGTAAGGTGGTCATTGTCCGCAATCCATTTGTAGTCCTCATCGAGAATGCCTGCAGGCCCGCTGCGCTTCCAGAACTTGTACCAGGACATGAAGAAGAAGAGAAAAAGGAAATTAATAAAGTTTTGCTATTGCGAGAAATTTCCCTTCCCGTCATTCGTGAACAGGTAGAGCCTGCCTTCAAGCACTTCGGGCATCTTTGCTGCGACGATGATGTCAAGATAGTCATCATCATCAACATCAACAGAAGCAAGGCTGAGTCCTGACTCAATGCCCATAGGAATGGTGGCGAACCGTTTCGGCTCTGAGAGTTTCCCAGCGTCATTGCACAACAGATACACTGCACCCTCACGAAGATTAGGGAGTTTGGCTGCACACACGACATCAACATCCCCATCATCGTCATAATCACCGCTCGTCACGGCCATGCCTGTCGCTATGCCCATGGGAATGTGCGCAAAAGAGTTCACCTGCGGCAACTCGTACTCGATCTTCTTCTTACAGCCGTACAGCATAGTGCCTGCAATAGTGCCTGCGATGATGCATCCTAACAACAGCTTGTGGTTCATGTTCCTGCCTCCTTGAACAAGTTTTTCTGGACGGGCTCCGGCGTTTGCAGCTGCACGGCCACCCTTGCTAAGTATGCTCCTGGCGTGGTTTCTGTCGTGGGAACGAATCCCGAGACTGCCCCGCAGAGCCCGCTGTTCACCGCAGTTTCCTTAGAAACTGTCTTAATGTATTCGGTGGCGAGCGCATTCAACGGAAGGAATGCACCATTCAGCAACGTCTTTCCTTTTTTCGTATACTCCCACACCACATTAGGATCCATGATGAAATTGCCCGTCTCCACATCCACCATGCCACCGCCGCCCATGACGTACAGGCCATTCTTTGCCTTCAAGTTCTCGACGAGATCCTGCACGCACTCCACACCATACGTTTCGGGAATGGCGATGAGATTGCTGATGCGCGGTTCGGGAGTTATCGGCTTGCCCTCCTCATCAATCGTCAGTGCGCCTATACGCGCATGGCCGTTGCTTCCCGTGATGGCCAACTCAGGATACATCTTTGGAGCGAGCCCAGCACTCTCCCTATCGGAGAGGTAGCCTCCTTTGAAGAGGCCCTTTTCCACGATCGTGACCCGTTGGGGAAGGACTCCCTCGTCATCATACGGGTAGCTTCCCAATCCTTCCTCCCCGAGAAGGTTCTTGCTGACGAGAGGATCGTCGATGACCGTTAGACATTCAGGCAGGATGCGTTCTCCTATCCGTTTCGGTTGGAAGGTATTGTTGTAGCCTTGCAGCAAATACGACAGCGAGACCAGGTGGGCAAGGATGCCTTCATGCAGAAGCACACCGAATGCGTGCGGGTCGAGGACGACATCGCGCTGCCCCGACGGTGCATGCACCGCCTTGCGCATATATACTATAAGCTCCTCCAAAGAAGCAACGTCAAGCTTCTTCTGCAAGAATGCAGGATCGCCATACAAGGAAAAATCTTCGACAACACGCTGCGCCTTGTTCCTGTAGATGGGCAAACCTATGGTGTATCGTTCGCTCTTTTCCGTAAGAACACTTAATTCCAAGGAACTCACGCCTATCTCTCGAGGAAGCAGCAGCCTCGTCCCTTCACTCGTGACTATGCGTTGTTTTCCATGGAATGCCTGATAGCTCATCTTTGCCTGGATGACACCGGGTTGTGCGGAGAGTTTTTCTGTGAGTTCTTCTGCCTGTGCCACCCATGTCTTGACGTCAGGTTTGACGAAGCGAGCAGGGAATTCATGGACGGCAGCCTGTTCCTTGGAAAGGCGCAATATGTTGAGGTGGTCGTCAGCAAAGCCGAACGCGGATTGCTTGTTGAGCAAATGGCTCTGGATGCTGCCATAGATGGCACTACTCACGTTCGGTCCGAGCATGATTTTTTCCATGCCTTTGCTCGTTGCAGGCAGCGAGTTGAGGAGTGCGACGGATTGGCCAAGGAAGTCTAGCTCGCCGCCATAGCATCTCACCAGGGACGCTCGCGCATCCTGCTTCATCTCTCCCGCAGGACTGACAAGATGACCGTTCAGAACCATGGCAGCGTATTGCACGTTCTCCCTGTGCAGTATGCTGACGAATAATGGCTTGATGCCAGACAAGGTGGTACCGCAGATAGTGAAGTCGGGAATTGCCGTGTGCAGTATGCGATCGGCCACACATGCAAGCGTTGTCAGAATTGCATCAGTCATGTACCACCCCGAGTTCAGGAAAGCGCCTTGAACGATTGCAAGAATGTTCCCTCTTTTTTAAAGCTTTTCATACAATACTACTAAAGAATGAATACTGATTTGAGCAGTTAGCCCTGCTGTTTCCAGAGCATCTCTAGACGGTATTCGACGTGAGTAGTGCTAACATGCAGCCCGCACATCTTATGCATGCACCCTTCTCGCCAAGACCAGACTGAAGATTGCCGTAAAGACGCCGTACACCATCAGCACCGTGAAGAGCTGGCTGCTGATGCCGAATTGGGAATAGAGCAGTTCAGCAAGCACGAACGTAAAGACCAAGGTCGGCATGACCACAACGCTGATGCGCGCAGAAGCCAACGGGCTTTCCTTGAGCCTGAACCGACGATGCAGAAACATAAGTCCCGAACGCAAAAGCAGCAGGACAATGCACAATCCTGCGGCGATAGCAAACGCAATCAGTGTCATATCCGCCAAAGCCATGTGCAACCCGACGCTGTAAAAATAGAACGGCACGAACGTCAACGCAAAAAAACCGAAGCTGCTGATGATGTTCTTGCCTTCGATGTGCGAGATGCTCGCATATTCCTTGTCCTTGACAATATTCTGCACAAATCGACGAGCAACAACTCCCGCGATAAACGCCCCTACCAAAAAATGGATGCCAATGAATTCGGTGAGGTACGCAGAGATGATTGCAACGACAAAGATGAAGCTGAATTCTGTGCCCACAAGCTTGCTGAAGAACTTCCTGTACAGGAAACGCAACGCAACAGGCAGGAGGAAAATGATCAATGCAAGCACGCTTAAGACGAGCAACAAGTGCAATGGTCGGTCGAGCCGCACGAGAATAACCATCAATGCCAAGCCAAGCACCTCTGCACTGAGCGCTTTCGCCTCAATCCACTTGACATGCTTCTTGCTGTGCTTCACCCACGAGAGGATGTAGCTAGCGCTCGGCGTCGTCAATGCAATAGACACGAGGAATGAGAGCTGGTACTGCAAGCCAAACAAGGCGTGCACCCCCAGTCCTACGAGAAAGAACAGGATGAAGTGCATGAAAAGGCTTTCGATGAAAAACAACCCATTCTTGCGGATGAATTTGGTGTCTACCTCCATGCCCGACACGACAAATAAGGTAATGATGCCCAGCGTCGCCAACACCTGAATCATGTCATCAGCAAAAAAGAATTTTGGGAAGAGCATGCCCAATCCCAGGCCGAGCAGCACCTCGATCAAGGGCGAGGGAATTTTCGTGTATCTATAGAGCAGTTTGGGAACGAGGAAAAGAACTATGAGGATGAGCAGGAATTTCAGCAGGACACTCTCGAGGACCATACGCACCGAGATGCAGCCTGGCTATAAAAATGTTGTTGCAGCGCGCCTATGAGCAAGATTGTTTCCCTACATATTGCGCAGTTCTTGGCACATGCTGGCGTATGGGAATAACGCTGTGGTTAACGCCTTGCATTTCTTGAGGAACATCACCGAGCTGCAGGCCCTCGACGGTCGTTTCCGCATAATAGTATTTCAGACCATTAAAAGGAACGTAGTCTCCTGCTATTTCTTCAGGAAGAACAATGCCAACGGAGATGTGCCCTGGATTTCCTCGAATCTCAAAAAGGCAGCAGTCATAGCCGAGCTTTCGTGCGAGTTCGGCAAAAAGGATGCTTTTATCTTCACAATCACCCCAGTACTTCATCAGCGTTTCATACGGGTACTGAATGTATTCTTTGTTGTTCGTCATGACATCATCACTCTTATAGGGTATGGATTGGACGAAGGACAGTGCCAAACGAATGTCGCTCAAGCCCGTACGTGCGGCATCAGTCTTTACTGTTGCGCTGAGCCGTTCGAGGAGAGTGTCATCTCTCGCCTCATAAATGAAATCCTCTAGATTCATCTTCAGGCGAACTTCTTGAGAAACGTCGGTGAACGCGGCAAGTAGGACAGTATCTGTAGGAACGGTAATGACAAATTTCTTTCCCTCGTATGTCCACTCGAACTGTTCTCGTGAGGCATCGAGCATCGCACTGCCTGCTACCCTGCCTGCGGTTGTATCTGTGGTTGCATCCAGTGAGGGGAGAGTATCTTGCACGGGAGTTTCTGGTTGTGGGTTCGCTGGCAACGTGTCTGCAATGATGGTGTTGTGTTTTGCTGGCAGGGTGTCGAGCACTGCCTTTTCATCGAGTATGTCAAGCATGTGCGTGTACGCTTGTTCGTGCACAAACCACTGCTTCGCATCCCACGGGCCTTGCTTTTGCACCACACTATCCCTGCTAGCAAGCACGTAGATGACCTTGTCCAACGTCCTATCCGCATGCTTATCAACATAGATGCGTTTGCAACTATCATCAACATACACGGTTCTGTCCTTACGGAATGGCTCATTGAAGATATCAAGAGGATCTTCTAGGGAAAGATTAACGTTCATGCGCTCGTATGCCACAACGCTTACCGTTGCATTTGCATTTACCTTGCATTGCACTGCATGGTTGGTTATTTTTGGCAAGCCCCAATACGTTGCTGCGCCCGCTGCTGCAGTAAGGAAGAGCAGCTTACCAAGAGGAAATCTTCGTTTGCGAGATGGTGCCATGTGCCAGGAGAATACCACCCCATTTATAAATGTTTGCCACTTCTTAGTGGTATAATGTGGTTTCCGCACACTTTATCGACGCTGAAACTGCTGGACACGGCACGCGTGAGTCTTCAACAGGCAGCGTAAATGAAAAAGTATTTAAAAAAGAAAAGAATCCCATTGACAAGTAGTTACACTGGGGCACACGTATGAACGTACTAAAATACATGATATTGGCTTTGTTTGCACTGGGCACATTCGCTGCACTAACACACGTGGGCATCGCAACACCAAGCGATTGCGGCAACGAAGGATTCAATTGCGAATGCCAGAATTTCTACAACGACGCACAATACCAAGCAATAGAAAAATGGTCATACGACAGTAGTGAAGGAGACTACGTAGTTGATGAAGCAAACCCTACGTACGACTATTTCGACATCGACGTGACGGGAGGCCTGAATGCCGCAAATTGGACATCCACCCCTGACGTGACGTCAGTCCTCGTCAAGGCAGGCAATGAGCGAATAGAATATGCAGGCAGCGCATCAGGTGAGGTTAGCAGCAGAAAAGACATAAGCCACATAACGTTCTGCAACCACAACAACGGAAACAATGGCGGCGGCAACGGCGGCGGCAACGGCGTTCCCGAATTCTCACCCATAGCCATCGGCGCAGCAATCGTCATCACGACAGGAGGACTTGTCATCCTAAGAAAAAAATGAAACGAACAACGGTAGCCGTGCAGAACACTGCTCGCTACTGCAACACGTGAAGCACATGGAACAACAAACAATAGTAACCGGCGTGGACAAGCTGCTGAATCTCGTGAATACCCATGAAGAGATTTCCTTGAGCAAGGCGTCAACAGAACTAAACGTGCCCTTGCACATACTGCGTCACTGGTGCGAATCGCTCGAAGAGCAAGGACTGGTATGCACAAGACTCACGCTCAGAGATACACACCTACTCAGCATTGCCTACTTCCACAAGAAAGAGTCTCTGGGCCGCGCGCTCATCAGAGCAGTAAACGCAAGCGTCCCGAACCAGGACGATATCGTCCGCCTGGAGCAAGAAGTAAAACAAGACATCAAGATACTGAACGCCAAACTCGAAGAGATGCAGCAGTATCGTGCGCTGAAGAAAGAAATAGATCAGCAAGAGCAGAACATACAGAACGCCAAAACCACAATGGACAAGCAGCAACTGTCCCTCGAACGGGAAAAAGCATTGCTGCAGCAAGAAAAGACAGACGTGCAGCGCAGCAGGGAACACATCACGACACGGCAACAGAAGCTGAAGGAAAAACAGCGACTACTCGAACAGAAAGAGTGCTTGATCAGGAAGAACATCACACAATTCGAGAAAGACGTGAAAACACTCGAGAAGGAACGGAAGGATTTCGAGAAGCACCGCACTCTTTTTTTCAAAGACCGAGACGTGTTCATCAGAGACATGAGCACGCTGCTCGAGGCACAGCTCTGCCATGCTTCCGTGAGGGAACAGCTGTTCACCCGACTCAACGAGACGAAAAGCCGCGATTTCACCAAAACAGCCGCACCGAAAGGATTGCACAACGCATAGTTCGCTGTTGATCGGTGCCACCCGCCACAAAGGACTTCTTTTTGTATTACACCGTCGTGATAATGTACTACATCATGTGCTTTTGGTATAGATGTAATCATGATGGTCGAAATCGTAGAAAAAAAACTTTATCGTCTGAAACCAGGTATTTGAATGTGAGAATGAACGGACCTCGTACGTGAATGCGTTTGAACTCCTGGAGCGGGCTTCTGAGATTTTTATAATGATTGATATCTTTGCAGGAGAGAATCTCCTCTATCTTTTTCATGATGATCTCATATGTTACCCTGTCTTTCTTATACAGTCTTGCTAACATTTTTTTCAATCCATCTTCTATGCCGAAGTCACGCATGTTCAATCTCTTTTCTCAAGGCAGATGTAGTCTTATACATAGTGAACTTACCTTGCCTATCTAGTTTCTGTATTTTCTGTACGAATTCAGGTCTGAGTTCAGGCTCTAAAAGCTCTTCCTCGAAACGGGAAATAACAAAGTTCACTGCGTCAGACTTGTTTTTAAAACCGAATTTACCTTTCACAATAGAAAGTATCCTATCTTCATGCTCTCCAATATTGACCATTGCTTGAACCATAAAATCACCTTTTGTTACAAAACATAACAAATAATTATGTTTTAATATATAAATGTTTCAGAGGAGAAATCTGAAAAACAGCAGACGGCAAATCGGTAGACCCCTGGAAAGAACATAATAACCAATAGCCCCGCCCGGCGGTGGATGGTGCCACCGCTCGTGAAGGACTCAACGTTTGTATCGCAACATTGGTATATTGTGATCATACGAGTTTTGCATAATCAGGTAATTAGCGGTGGCAGTTAATTATGCTATCTCCGATAATGAGATACCATTAGTTCTTGATGTGGTCCTTTTTTGCATCCTTGGCTTCTATGAGCTTGAAGTGTTTGGCGAGTGTTTGCATTACTTCTTGGAAGGTGACGTCTTCAATAATGAGGGGTTCGAGGTCTTCTTTCCATCGTTTGTGGAGTTTTTGCGCTTGGTTGAACATTTTGATGATGCTAAATTCGTCTCCTGATTGTTTGCATTTCTGCTCGACGAGTTTGAGGTTTATCGGGATTTTTCTCTTTATTATCTGGTAGAGGTCGTAGTGGTCTCTTGGCTTGTTCCGGCCGATAGTTGCTGCCATCTTTTCAGCAATTATTTCCTCTTTTGAGAGGCAGAATGTGGAAAACGTCGGAATGTTGGTGTAGAAATGTTTTATCTCGAGCTTTTCTGGCTTGGTGAGCAGCTTTCCTCGCTCGTTGAGATCGAGGAATATTTCTCCTTTCCCAAGTTCGGTATCGTAAGGGACTATGAGCCTTACGAATTTGTCGACGTCTTTGTCCTGAGTGATTTTCCCGAATATTCTTGAGGTGTTCACTGCTTTGGTGATTTCCTTTCTTATCTCCGAGAGCGGTCTCTCAAGCGTGAAGTCAATGTCCTCACTGATTCTTGCATGCTCGAGTAGGATCTTGTTGAGCGCCGTCCCCCCCTTGAAATAGATGCCCTTGGCATCCTTGAGAAGATACAACAGTATAGTGATGTAATAGTCCTTGACGGTAAGCTGTTCTTCAAAGCCTCGCTCTGCTATTATTGTTTCAAAATCTTTTTTTCTTATGTTCGTGATTTCAGCCATTTTCTGGACTCTTCTTTGTTAAGAATCATGAAGGTGTGATAGTTGAGCTCTTGCTTTATGGTCTGTTGTAGATGCTTTGGGGTTGTTCTTTTGAAGAGGATTGTTGTTGTGAGGAATTTTTTTGTCCCTTGTCTTTTTGTGGTATATACTTCTATTTTCATGGGCACTTGCTCTGTGAGGCGCCAATAATGCGCCGCTGCCCAGCCGCCTATGCAATAGTTCTTTCCGTTCATTACTTCATCTGCCATGATGAATGAGTTTTCATACCATTTGCCCGTCTTAGCTTTCACAGGAATGAGATAGTATTTGCTCTTGTTGAGGGATATAATTCTGTCTTTCTTGAGCAGTTTGTATATTGTATGACGCAGCTGGTTTTTTGTCGTAAAGAATTTTTCAATGTCCTTTTTTGTGAAGAAATACTTCTGCTCAAATTCAAGAAATGCCACTATTTCCATTTCCTTATCCGACAGCCCTTTCACCATAACACCAAAAACATCATAATGCTGTAAATAATGTTACACATATTTAAATGTTGTGGTTTTCAGCAACGGCTTTACAGTCTGCGAGTATTGGCACAATCTTGCCAAATTTTGGCAATTGGCGCAGTTCGTCCGACGGGTGTCGGTGGCATCGCTCGGAGAGGACTCCACGACTATTTAAATAAGATTGTATTGCAATACAAACGTTTATAAATAAGCAACATCTACGTATACGCATGGATGAAACCATTAGAGCAACTGCAATAACCTCCTTCAAACAAACAGGCATCCCCCGCAAGAAATATGTAGATCAGATAGAAAAATGGCTGTCCCGACCTGAAATCATCATCATAAAAGGAGTCAGGCGTTCTGGCAAATCGACTATTCTCAAACAGGTGGCGGCCCGTCTGAAAAAAACGGTTTACGTGAACTTCGACGATTACAGGCTGCTCCCACACTTACGGCTGGAATTGCTTGAAAGAATCCTGCAGACACACAAAGAAGCGAAATACTTCTTCTTTGATGAAATCCAGAAAGTTCCCCAGTTCGAGAGTTGGTTGCGGACGCACTACGACATAAAATCGCACAAGAAATTTATCATCAGTGGCTCAAACATATCCCTGTTATCTCCATCTTTTGGCACTGTGCTGACGGGAAGGAACATAACCTTCGAAATCTTCCCGCTGGATTTTGAGGAATTTAGGCTCTTCGGTGGTAGCGTAATCGAGCAGTACCTGCAGTTCGGGGGATTCCCTGAAGTCGTTCTGGAGAAAGATGAGGAGAAAAAGACGCAGCTGCTTGTCCAGTACTTCAACGATATCTTGCTCAGGGACATTCTCGAGAAGCACCAGATAGCTCCGACGCAGCAATTCAAGGCAGTGGCACAATACATTCTCTCGAACACAGGCCTCAAAGTGAGCGCAAACAAATTGGCGAAGGAACTTGGCATCAACAGCAGGACAGCAGAAAGTTATCTCTCTTTCATGATAGACGCATACCTGATATTCGAAGTTCCGTTCTTCTCCTATTCTGCCAAGACAAAATACCTTGCAGGCAGGGCATCAAAATACTACTGCATAGACAACGGTCTTGCATTCGCTCTTAGCACAAGGGCGAACAAAGGATCATTATTCGAGTCGATCGTCGCACAAATCCTGAGGCGCAAGGACCAGTCACTCTATTACTGGATGGGAAAGAAAGAGGTCGACTTCGTGCAAGAGCAGAACGCATACCAGGCGTCGTTGACGACAGCTGACGCTGATGCGTTCAATGAAATCAAGCAGACATTCAAGCACATAAAGAAAACGCAGATAGTGACTCCGAAAACGCTTGAACAATCTGAGACGCTTTAGACTGGATAAGACTACTGCCCGAGATACTATCGCAGAATTTATCGACAACAAATCCCTCCTAATGTCCGCTCCTTTGCAGGGTTATCAC
>JAZDHK010000024.1:0-4033 GCA_043806035.1 archaeon | reverse complement strand
CCGAACAAAAAATTTAAAAAAATTCTCGTCTTGTCTTTACCATGTTTATTATTTTTGTTGCTTCCTCAATATCTAGCCTGTTTAGCTGGTCTTCTAAGATGGCTAGGCGTCTTGAGAGTGTAGTGTTGTCTGCTTCTAGTTGTTCCATTCGGGCGGCTTTGACTATTTTTGCTGCTTTTTCTTGTTGCAATCCTTCTCGGTCAATGTATCTTTGGGGCATTCGGCTGCTCATTCCCCAGCCCATGCGATAGCAAAGTTCGTAAGGTGTGAGGTGCTGACACCAATACGTCGCTGAGGAATGCCGCAAAGAGTGAGGTGTTAGGCGCACTTTAATGACACAACCCATCCTCTTTACCAGTTCCCTGAGCATGTTGTAATTCAGGGGAAAAAGCTGTGCCAGTGGCTCGTTTCGTAAGGAGTGAGCGTCTAGCCATTCGTTCAAGTATTTCGTGCAAAAAGGCAGAGAAATGGTGCGTTTTTTTGTTTTGCTGAACTCAATTCTGACTTTGTAAATGTCGTTCTCCCTGCTTAAGTGGCTTATACGGATGTTCAGGAGTTCATCTGCACGTACTCCTGCGTCAAAGAGGAACATCATTATTGCACGATTTCTCAAGAGCAGTTGGCTTTTTGTGCTCGTACAGAGATTAACGATGTTGTCTACTTGTTCTTTGCTTATTGCCCTGTATTCCGTCGGTTCTATGCTCGTATCTATCCAGTCTGTCAATTCTGGCTTTCCTAGCCATCTGTAGAATTTTTTTACGAGTTTTTTTATTACGACTTGTGTTTCCTGCTTGTACGGATTGCCTATGACTGTCTTTACCCTGCCTTCTTCAAGATCAAGGATGAATCGTTCTATGTCCTGTTCGGTGGACTGATTAAACGGTTTGTTCAGGTATTGGTCTAGCTTTTTGAGGTCTTGCAGGTATTTGAGAATGCGTTTCTCACCCACTTTTTTCTTGGCTCTGCCTTTTATGGTTTTGCCGAGCTTTGCATCCATAACGAAACGTTTGATGAGCTCCAGATTATCGGGCAAGAAACCGTCCTTGTTTGCGTCTAGGCGTGCCTGTATTCGTTCAAAGGTTACGTCCCATATGGGTATGTGGCCTTCCTGATGAATTTTCACAGAGCGGTCATAGTATCCTTTCTTTTTTAAGCGTTGTTCTGAAAACTCATACCATTTAGCCCCAGAAGTGCACGAGCTTACGGAATAGCCCCGCCCGGATTCGAACCGAGGTCACCGGAGGTCTCCAACTTTCAGTTTCGGTGGGCTGCAAGCCCGCCTACGTGTCAACTGAGTTCAGTTGCCAGAGTCCAGTATGATTGACCGCTACACTACGGGGCTGTTGCTGGAAGGGAAGGGCATTGGTTTAAATTGCTTACGGTCTGATGCGTTCCTTGAAGAACCACTCCTTGAGCATAAACGGCGTGATGACGGTAGTAAGAAGTGCCATGAGCACGAGTGCCACGTAAATGTTCTGTCCGATAATTCCAGCATTCAATCCCAAGAGGGCGACGATCATGGCTACCTCTCCTCGCGGAGACATGCCGCAGCCGATAGCGAGTGAATCTTTGGGCGTGTAGCCGAAGAACAAAGCAGGGAGACCGCAGCCGATGATTTTGGTGAGGACGGCAAGAAGCGTCAGAGCAACAACGAAAAGGACGATGAACCACGTGACAATGCGTATGTTGACGAGGACGCCCAGGCTCACGAAAAAAATGGCTGAAAAGACGATGTAGAGGTATTCCGTGCCTTCTTGATAGCTCTTGCTTTTTCTCAAGGACAATCCTTTGAGAGAGACTCCTGCAAGGAATGCTCCGACGATGGCAGAGAGCCCGATGATGTGTGAGACAAGTGCGCAGAGGAATGCAAAGAGCAGGGCTATGATGAACACGAGTTCAGGATAGCGTTCTGCAAGCTTCGAGCGATCTATAGCTATGATAAGCCGGCTCACGTAGAAGTAGCCGACGACCATGCCCAGAAGGAGGAACAGCACTGCCTTGCCGAGCAGCAAAAGGATGCTGGTCATGGAGAATATTCCTGCAATGGCGTTCGTGCTCATGGACAGGACGAGCAGTGCGAGGACGTCGTCGATGACCGCAATGGCGATGATTGTTTTTGCGAGAGGCAGGTGAAGTTTTCCCATCTCCTTGAGCACATTCGCCGTTATGGCTATGCTCGTTGCTGTGAGCGCCGCTCCGATGATGACGGCGTTGCCGAAGGGAAAATGGAAGAGCTTGGCAAGAACATATCCTCCCAGCCAGGGGACGATGACGCCAACGAGTGCAATAATGACATACTTGATCTTGGCTATTTCATCAATCCTGAACTCTAGGCCTATGACGAAGAGCATGAAGATCGCGCCTAGCTCTGCCAGCCCCGAAATGAATTCTGTATACGTTATCAGCCCGAGCAGGCTCGGCCCTACGAGGACACCGACAAGAATTATTCCTACTACTGCGGACTGGTTGATGCGCATGGCGATAAGATAGCCCGCGAGAGCGACGAAGAGCAATAAGGCCATCTGGAAGACGACGCTGCCGAGCAGTTCCATATAGGTATAAAGAATGGTTTCTTTAAATTGCTTACGGTGCTCCCGTGATGATCGTTTTCACATAGCTGATGAAATCGAACTTCCAGGATTCGGGAATGTACTTGTACGCGGCAATGGTGACGCCTGTTGCCATTGCCAGAGTCGACGCTGCAAATACGAGTCTATTTGCCTTATCCTTGACAAACTCTTTGATGCGTTTCGGCATACGCTTGCTCTCATGCATGCCCGCAAGGTGCTGATAGGTGTCCATAGCCTGTCCCGCGATGTAGCCTGCAAAGACACTGACGGGAAAGCTAGCAACAACCGTGTAGGTGATATCCAGAAAATTTCTTTTCTCATGGTCGCCAAGAGCTGGAAGACCAAATAGGTTGAGCAGGGGATTAACGATAAGATACCCTCCATAATATAATGCGTACCCGGTGGGGAAGTGCGCTCCTCCGTAGAGCATGCTGTCCCTTGTGCCTGCACTCATGTTTTTTGTCAGGCGGTGCTTGCTTGACCACGCAGAGAATCTCTCTCTTGCTCTTGCGACAAGATATCCTCCTCCGGCGAATAGCGTTACTGCAGTCAGCCCCCTTGCAGAGAGTGATGCCTTGTCAGGATAGTTGCCAAGTGTCGTCTCGAAGAGCGCATAAATAGGGGTGAAGGCAGCAAGCTGCGCCGTTGCGTTGACGAAGTGGCTCTGAATGATGTCCGTGAGTCCCATGTCTGAGAGAAATGCAGCTGCCTTTATAAGTCTTGTCCCTACTATTCAGCGATAACATTATAAAGGTG
This sequence comes from archaeon, assembly GCA_043806035.1. Lineage (GTDB taxonomy): Archaea > Nanobdellota > Nanobdellia > Woesearchaeales > UBA9642 > JAZDHK01. The sequence continues at coordinate 707 of JAZDHK010000024.1, read as the reverse complement.
GTTGCATTTCCAAAATCATGCGTATCGACTTCACCAAGATAATCAGCCAGCCGACCCTCGAGAAGTACTTGAGCAAGGAGACAAAACTCAAAGAGAGTCAAGATCTGTATGACCAAAGCTTCACTTGCATCAACAGTTATGCAAAAATACACACATTTGACATCGATTACACCAGACTGCAGACAGACTACACAACAGCCATGACGTCTGCACTGGAATTGCTCGGCAACAAAGCAATACAAACAGCAGATACTGCAATTTGGATATACGCTCCAGAACAGATATCTATCAACATAACCGCAGAAAGCGCACATGGTGTATATATCCTTGGAAAAAACGTCAAACCCATAGGAGCAGAAAAAAAACCAGAGTATCAACACATCAGCGAAGCAAGAATCACAGGCGTTGCACTGTATGCGAAAGCAGAAGGAGCAGACATTCTTCCTTTTCTCGAGTTTCTCAAAAAAGAAGAGTTCGAGTCAAAAGTAACACCAACCCCTGCAGAGCTTGCAAATGCCATTGCCAATTTGAAAAGATAAGTGTCCACACACCGCATTCTCCACAAACAGTATCTCCGTAACTGATTAACTTCTCGTGAGTAGTTTTGTGAAAACCGAAAAATATTTATACTTAGTATATACTGGGTATATACTGTGGCACGTTCAGTTAAGATTAAGATAGAGACAGAGCTGCACTTGAAACACTTG
>JAZDHK010000023.1:0-93658 GCA_043806035.1 archaeon | reverse complement strand
GCCAAATCAGGATCATACTTTCCTGGTGTCTTGGACAGGAGGTGTATCTCGTTCATAGCGTAATCACCTTGAAGTCCTTCTCAGTCAACTGCACGAAGAGTTTTCTCGGCGAGGCGTACCAGCGCAGGACTGGTCCTTTGTAGATCTCGGCATTAGCAGGAGCGTAGCTGACCGTGCTCTCTTTCTCGTCGCCGTTCTGCACGATGATGCCACGGATGCAGGCGTTCCAATGCTGTGCAGGGCCTGAATAGAGCTCGGCCACTTTTCCATCGAGCGTGTGCAAAGAGAAGTTGTCTTCCTTGCGGATGATGATGCCATCCTTGGTCGCGTTCCAGTCATCATATGCGGCAATGCAAATCTCGTTCTCAGCACCATTCTCATCGCTGAGAAGGAATGTGCTTTTGCTCGCATCGCCTCTGCGGACATAAATCTGCCCGCCGTATGCCCTCCACCCATCTCCTGACGCTGGTGTTATCACCGTATGCTCGCCAGACACCGTACAGAAGGTGAACGTGCTGCCTGAACGCAAGAGTATGCCATTGTTGTAGGCGCTCCACTGGTCGACCTTGTCTTCGTATATTTTTTTCTTCCTGGCATCTATCGGATAGTAGGTGAAGCGGCTTTTCCCGACATCCTTTATGCCGACGACTATGCCCGAATCGAGGGGTTGCCAGTCATCGTTATGCACGAGCGCAACATCGATAGTGAGCGTCTGCATCGACCCTGGTTTCTTTCCTGTTGCGTTGATCTTCTCGGCAAGGTTGGGATCGTACTTGAGTTTATTTGGCTTTAGCATGTGCTCACCTCGCCTTGATGATAAGCTCGACCTGGTCGACAACCCACTGCATACCAATGCCTGTCTTTGTTGCGTCAGTGAAGGGCTCTTCTTTCGTGAAAGATGGTTTTTTCTCATCGGATAAGTCATCGTAACTGCCAAGGGTGTCCCCTTTTTTGAAGAATCTCGTGACACGATTGCCTTGCTGCGCCTCGTACAGTGCTGCGAGGATGTAGTCCTTGACACTCATATAGTCCACTTTGAGTTTTTCAACGACTTCTTTCATCATCTTCGGATTGTGGCCGTTGAAGTTCTGTCGCAGCAAGAGGGGATTGAGCAGTTCCTGATATGCTCCCGTTACCTCGAAGACTTTGAAGACAAGATCGGTAGTGTCCATTTCTACTTTGGGGTCTTTGAGTTCTGCAACGAATTGCAGGGCGGCAGAATACAATCGTATGGCTTTTGTGGTTCTAATGACCGGTGTATTGATGTACGAACAGAGCGCTCTTCCGTCCTTATTGTGGTCGCAGTCCTGGCACGCACCCGGCCAATTCTTCTCCTTTGCGCCTGCCTCTTTCCTGCAGTTGTCCAGCCCAAACCGGATGTAGTTAATGGCCGCAAGCATTTCCAGGGAGGGATGAGCAGCGAGTTCTTTGATTGCAGCGTACGCAGCCAGCACATCAGCTGTTTGATCTCGTTTTTTGGATTGTTTGACGCGGGGATCTGCCTCGTGGAGAGCGTCAATGATCATGCTATCTTCCCTCGTTGGCTTGAAATTGTTATGGTCAAAATCAAAAGCGACGTGCATTCTGCCGTATAAGGCCTTGTCCGTGTCGAACGTTCCCTTGAATTCGCCATTGCCGATGTTTGCCGTTCCAATGCAGATGGCATAGCCGTCTCTGCCGAGGCTGATTGTTCTGCCGTTGTAGTCCATCGTACCGTCGCCCATGCCAAAGAACTGGTTCTGCGTTGCTGACGGGCATCTGTTGAGTTCGTCAACGACATAGATCATGGCCTCTATTTTCTCTGTTAGGTCACGGCGTGCTTTGTCAATATTGATTTCGGTGAAGATTTCCGTGTATACCTCGAGGTCGGGTCTGCCTTTCATCCAGACACCACTGCCCTGTTCCTTCATGTTGCCGTTGAACAGGTAGTTGTAAATGTCCGATGCCAATTGCGTCTTTCCTTTGCCCGTATCACCTACGAGAAGGATGTTGAGCTTGCCCAATACTGCTGCCATGACCGCATCAGTAACGTTGAGGTTGGCAAAGAACGGTCTCGTGTTGAGATACGTCGGATGCCCGACATCCAATGGTTGTTTCTTTAGATACTGCTGCGTAAGTCGTTCTCCCAACTGGATGTCTTCATACATGAGCGTCATGATTCTTCTCCAAGAGTTTCCGTGCTGCGAATTCGAAGAAATGGCTCTGATTACGGAATGATCCTTTCTTGAGTGTTTCCTGGATTTTGAGCAGCACGTTCTCCTCGACCGTGATGCTGGTCTGCTTCTTCATTACATCACCTGCACACCATGATCCACTGTTCGTGGCCCACATAATATGATATGATCTGATGGTTACAGAAATGCCCCTGGTTATTTAAACCTTCCTATATAGTATTTACTTCATAGTGAACACAAAATTGCTTGTGTCAGGGCAACCGATCCAGAATCTCCTTTGCTACCCGTTCAGGAGCCAAGTGCGTCGTGTCAATGGCCAGGTCGAACTGCTTCGGATCATAGCAGTCAACGCCATAATACATGAAATAGCGTTTCTTGTCTGATTTCATCCGGCGTTCCAGGGCAGCTTTCGCCTCTTCGACAGTAGCATACTGCTCTTCTTTTTTAGGTCTGCCGAGCAAGCGTGCAGCTCCAACGTCCGGATCAACAGTGAGAAACACTTTGAACGATAGGGGAATGAAGAAGAAGCTCAGCCTGCCGTCGACGATGAAATCATCTTCCTTCTCGCCAAGCTCTTTCTGATACTCATCAACGTCCTTGTCCGTGAACGACTCTTTCTCTCCCAGCTTGTTGAATTCCTCGAGCGTCATGCCTCTCGCCAATGCCATCTTCCTGCGCAACTCCCCCATGGAATAGCGCTTGTAGTGCAATTGCTTTGCGAGAATCTCAGCGACAGTGCTTTTGCCGCTGCCCATCTGGCCACCGAGAGTGATGATCATACTGCAAGAGTGAATCTTATCTTTAAATACTAATCGAAAACAGATTACGATCAAGAGCGTCACTCACCAAAGCACATACGTAAATGGTTTCAATATTCAAATCTCGTTCATGTTCATTCACGAGTAACAAATATATACTAATATTCATATAGTCAGCCAGCCTCTTCCATAATATGAGCAACCACGACAAAAAGGATGAACCGCACTACAAAATGTATCTGGACGACCTAAGAAAGAGTAAAACAGAAAGAGAACTGAAGGATGAAACTGAAGAAAAGGTACAAAAGGCAATCCACGCAACACTTGTAGAACTTCTAAGGGACACAGAACTACTTGATGCCATAAGAGAATATGGACATCCGATACAATTTGCAGAAGGAGGCTCTGGCTGCGGATATAGTCATCTTGAGATTAATCCAAAGAGAGGACTTTTGATAGTAATAAGAGATTTAGATTACATGGCAGATAGTTCCTCTGAGAATCATCTTGATACATATGCTCCATACATAAGAGATGGCAGAGTCTTCTTTAAGGAAGAAAAAGGTAGGGAAGTAGATGCAGCAAAAGCAGTAAGACACAGAGGAGTATCTTGTATAAACGTTGATTATTCAAAGGTACAAACTGCAGATAGCATAAAAGCAACTTTAGAAAAAGCTATCGAGAAAATAATAACCATAAACAAGAAAGAACAATAGTCCTTTTTTCTTGCAAGGATATCAAGATAAGTATCTATAATTCCAGTTGCTCATCTATTTTCTTGGCAACCTTACGCAGCGTAGAGAAGGTCTGCTGCAGGTTCGCTTCCACTTCGTCGACGAGCTGAGAAAGATTTTCGACATTCAGAAAGTACTTGCTGTTCCTGTTGCTGACAAGACCTGCCTCCATGAGCCTGTTGAGGTGATGCACTACCGTTCCCCTCGTCAGCCCTAGACGCGCGGCAAGCTCATCGCTGCTCATGCCACCCTTCTTGAGATGCTTGAGCAATTCGATAAAAATCCTGAAGCAGCTCTTGTCCTTGTCCCTCTCACCGAAGAGGCCGAGGCTCTGGCCGAGCCACTGCAAAGCATCATTGATGTTGTGCCCACCAGGACTGTCTGTCTTGATAATGGTAATGCGTAAGTAGCGCATACTCCTTGAAAGAAAGCGTCTTTTAAATAGTTTATGGGCTTACCTGCACTTAGGCAAATGGTCGTGCTCCGTTCCGTTATGCCGTGTACACGAACCCCGAACCGAGCATGACGCAATTCCTGCAAAACAAGAAAACTCCACTCGGGAGCACTATTTGCCTAAGAGCCAGGCTTACTTATGCAGTCGCTCATGCGGGAGAACTCTCCGCACAGCGATGGGCAGGACTCCCGCCTCAAACTCTTTCATGGCAATCCTGACAGGGTTGTACTGCAACTCCTCGAGGTCCTTCTTGGAAATCTTAATCAGAAAAGGAGCGCCCATGCTCAGCTGCAATGCTCGTGAACCGAACATCCGCGCGCGTTCGTACTTCGTAAATTCTGCTTCTTCAAGAGGGGTCATCATGGTTCACCTTTGGAAAAAATAAAGGATTTAAAAAGATTCTGTTTACACGCGCAATCTCAGGAAGAGTTCAGAGCAGCTTTCGCAGCTCGAGGCTCTTCGTCTTGCCCAGCTCGACCATTTGCGTGATTTCATCAATGGTCAAGGGACTGTCTCCGCCTTTCTGCAGGCTGCACAACTCTCCTTCATTGAGGAAGGTCATGGTGAGCCTGGCGTCAAGGACGCGTTCCTCATCCTCGATAGGATCGACGAGCAAATGACTGCCGATCTTGATTACCGTTATCGCAATGGGCACTTTGTCCAACGCGAGCTGCTTGTCCGTCTTCTTCTCATAGTCGATCTTGTCATTCTCATAATGCGGGTAGCGTGTGCTCTGGATCGCTATGATGGCAGCGAACGCACCGACATCGAGCAAGTTCCCATCGCTGTTGATGGGACAGATGTCCACAGATACCGACCAGACTTTCTCCCCTGGCGTGAGGCATAGCGTCTTCGTATCGAAGGCGTGACCTTCACGGATGCCCCGGTCAATGACGCGTGCAATCTCGATGGATGTCACGTCAGGAGGTCCTGATTCGAATGCGGGATTGCTCAAGGGCAGCAGTTCTGCGTTCACCATGAGCATGCCGTCATCCGGTCTGTCTGCGTACGGCTTCTCAATGGACATCTTCACTCCTACAAGGACTTCCGTGTCCCCGAATTTTACTTGCGCAGAGCCTTCCGCCGTGCTGGTGAAGTTCTTGCTGATCGTTATTTTTCGCAGCTCGTCCTTCTTGCGCCCGTCGTATCGTATGTTCTTCTCAAGCGCCTTGAGAATGTGTTGTTTGAGCTCTTCATTCATTGCTTTCACCTGAATTGTATTTTTGCTTGAGCGCTGCACGCTGCACTTGGGCAATATGCTTCATGGCTGGCTTGACCATCTCGAGCGCCTTGAACAGTTTATCCTTCTCGATGATGCCGTCCATCTGCATCAACGTTATTTCCTCAGTCTCGGGAATCATCGCCAGGGCGATGTCCGTGCTGGCATTCTCGTCCAGATGCTCCTCGTCACCGTCAAGGTCGACGACCAATGCATCTCTTACTTGGCCGACAGAAATTGCCGCGACCATGTCCTTCATGGTGAGACCTGCATCTGCCAGCGCAATTGCCGCAGCGCAAATGCCCGCACACCTGCTGCCCGCATCCGTCTCGGGAAGTTCGATGAAGACATCGACCACTGCGTTAGGGTATGCGCTTAAGTCGAGGACAGGCAACAATGCCTTTTCTGTCACGAGACTAATCTCTTTCGCCCGTCGGTTGCTTCCCGGCCTGACTCGTTCGCCAGCGCCTGAAAAGGGCATCATGTTGTAATTGCATCGCAGAATTCCCTTCTTAGGGTCTTGCTTGAATCTCGGGTAGAGATCCCTTGGCCCATACACTGCTGCATAGGCGACGGTTTTTCCTATTTTGAAATAGGCAGAGCCGTCCGCTTTCTTGATGACGCCGGCTTTGGCATCGATCTTCCTGACCTCGTCGAATGCCCGTTTGCTGATCCGTTCTTTGTACGTTTTATCTGTATTCATCATTTCACCTGATTATTCTCGTCTAAACCTTGACCTGTTGAAACTGCCACCGCTCCTGAAGCGGGAAGGTCCTCGTCGTTGCTCGGGACGTCGTTCTTGTCTGGACTCGTCTCGTGGCTGTTCAGCACTTGTCTCTTGTTCGTGCAATTCGTCCTCTCCTTCGGGGACGACCACTTCCGCGACAGGTTTCCCTGTCTCTTTCTCGAGGAAGCTCTTCACTTGCGCAGTCAAGCCGCCAATGTGTGCCTTGTCCTCGATGAGCTGTATTGCCTTTCTGGCGATGAGCTCATTCTCCGGGTCTCCTTTCAGCCAAACGACACCGTTCTGGCCGACGACCACTTGGCAGCTCGTGGCTTGCTTGATCATGGTGATCATGCTGCCTTTCTTGCCGATGATTCTCGGGATTTTGTGCGTGTTGACTTTCATGATGCGGCCGCCCTGCAGTTTGCCCATGCCCTGTCCCTTCGTCGTTATGTCGACAAGATTCTGGGACGTGACGTTGATGATCGTGCACACCAAATAATCATCGAGTTGATAGATTTGGCTAAGGTCTTCCATCTTGCTGATGTAGCCATAGCTCGCCTCTTTCGTGTTCAACACTGCTGAATACGGGCAGTTGATGTCCAATCTCCATCCGGAGATGAGAATATCGAACACTCTGCCGATAACCAGATCGTTACGCTTGGGCAGGTACTTTCCCGAGAGGGGAATGTTCTTAAGCACCTTGCCATTCAGGCTGAGTATGCCCAGCCGCGATGCGTAAATCTTGTCGTTCTTTCTGTAGGTTCCTTCGCTCGGCAGGTAATCCATGCCGTCCGCGATGATTTCTCCAGGAACCACCACTGTTTTTTCTTGTACTAACAAACTCATTGTTTCACCTTGTTAATCATTCTTTGAGCACCTTGATGTCCGCACCGCCATGCGTTGCGCCATTAAGGTAATCTATGAGATCTAGCTTCAGCCCTGCGGGCAGCTCGACCTTTCCCAGCCAGCTGCCATCTTTCAGCCAGGACTCACTGACGATCGTGCCATACTTCTTGATGACATTGTGTTGCTTGCTCGCCACATTCGCTGACAGATGAATCTGCAATTCTGCGATGGCAAACTTGATAGGCAAGATTATCTGGATGGCTCTCACGATATCCTGCACCTGGTCCTCCGCAGACTTGTGCTCGTCAATCCGCACTTTCGCCTCCTCGAACGCATTCTCCAGCCGCGCAATGGGATGGGGAAGCTTTGTCTTCGGATCAATAGCGTTGGTGTGGATGATGCTGAGTATCTTCTTTCTTTTTTCCTCACGCAGCATGCTTCGATGCTCATCCGTCAGCTGGATGATGCCATTCTTGATGAGAAATGCAGCCACGACAAGTGCATCCCTTGAACCAAATGCCTGTTCCAGCTCGTGCTCGTTCGCCAACTCTCCTCGCGAAGCGTCTTTGAAAATGTGCTCGCTCCGGATGGCATCGCGAACATCAGCGCGTTTGCCCGCACGAAAGCCCATGGCCTCGTCAGGATTAATGACAATTTCGAAGTTGAAACCGTTCTTTTTTACTTTGGCAAGGTTGAACGAAACTCGCTCCTTGTCGTACTTGATGACCGGTCCTCTCGTCATGCTCTCACCTATTTCGCAAGATACTTGCTTATCTTATCCCCTTGCAGTTTCTTCACTTTCTTGTCCTTCACATCGATGATGGCAATTTCCAACCGGTCTGCGCTGAAGTTCTCGCTCAGGACTTTCTTGAGTGCCTGGATGCCGAGCTTGATGGCGTCATCCATGCTCATGCTCTGCTTGTAGTTCTTGCCCAAGTATTCCTTGATCTCCGTGTCGAACTCGCCTATCGCTGTAGCGTAGTAGGGAAAGAATATGCCTGTAGGGTTTGTCTCGAACAGCCTGATGCCATTTGCATCGACGCCTGCAATTAGCATGCTCACACCAAATGGCCTGAGTCCTCCTGATTGCGTGCACATCTGCTCCAGGTCCGCGATGTCTTTGACAATAGTTAAGATGTCGACGGGGCTGCCGTATGTCACCTTGTGCTGCTGGGCCTTTACCTGCGCACGTTCGATGAGGACACGTGCGTCGCTGAGGATGCCTGCAGCCGTCGCCACGATATGTTCCTCGATGGGCCAGATCTTCTCTATCTGGTCGTTCACGATTAATGGCTCAAGGACTCTCTTGTCCGCGATGAGCACGACGCCGTCCTTGCACGTTATGCCTATTGCAGGACTGCCTTGCTTCACTGTTTTCTTCGCATATTCCACCTGGAGGAGTCTCCCGTCAGGAGAGAACATGGTTATCGCACGGTCGTATCCCATCATTTGGTGCTGCACTGGTTGCATTAGTTCCACCTCATTATCTCAATCGTCGTTCTCATTGTGTTGTCAAGTATGCTTTTGCCTTGTTGAGCAGGCCTGAAACGTAGACCGTATGCACACGTGCAGGCGTTGCATGCAGTGTGCTGATAAGCAGAAGACTTACGCGTACTTTATCCAGAAGGTCATGACTCAATCGCAATATGCCTCTATTTGCTCTAGTGGCAACCGGCATGATGCCTGCTCGTGCACTGTCAAACACGCCAAGATATGCCTTACAGGCCTCGATGACCTGAGCATGCTGGATGTTTCCTGCTGTGTTCATCTCATATACGAGATATCTTGCCCGTTCTTTCATGCTGGGCAGCAATACTTTCATTTTCATTGTTATTAGAGAAGTGAACGCAGCACATGCGCTCGCAAAGGTTCTTCTTCTCTCCACTCCTAAGGAAGAGGCAATTTATTTATAAACTTTATGCTCTTTTGATAATGGTTGCAAGCGTTTTTTCAATATGCGCCGCCTGCCGCCGTGTCTTGGCGAGCACGCTGACCCGCAGTACTGGTTCTGTGTTGCTCTTGCGCAGGTTGAACCAGAATCCCTTGCCTCGCACAGAGACGCCCTCAAAAAAATCAACGTGACAACCCGCAAACTTTTTTCGCAGTGCAACAATGACCCGGTCAAGGTCGTGCAGAGGATAGTTTGACTCTGCTAATGGCAGGTACTCGTCGAAAGGAGCGATGAGCTGGCTGCATTTCTTCGAACTCTCGCCAAGCAAGTGCAGCATTTTCGCTGCAGCGTACAGGCCATCATCGATGCTGTCGTTATCCCTATACATGATATGCCCGGAATACTCGCATCCCAAGACACCCCCTTCCCTGATGAGCCTTTTTTTGTAATAGAGCGTCCCCACATGGCTCTTCTCTGCCCTTCCTCCTGCCGCCTTGATGACCTCTTCAAAGACGGGGCTGAAACGGAAGTCATGATATACTGTCCATGCATTACGTGTCGTCCTGAATTCATTCAGCACTAACACCAGGCAGGCGAGATCGTTCGGGACAATGTGTCCTTGCTCATCGACAAAACCCACTCTATCTCCGTCACCATCGAATGCTATGCCCAAATCTGCCTTGTGTTTTTTTACGGCGGCTTGTAACTCTCGCATGTTCTCGGGCATTACAGGATTGGGGATGTGATGTGGAAAATTGCCATCGGGTTTTTCATTGAGTTCGATGACCCTCACCCAGGGGAGATGATGCCAAAAATGTTTTGCTACGGCATGCATGATGCCATTACCGTAATCGACGACGATTTTGAGCTGCTTTCCTGGCTGGACTGCTCCGCGGATGCGTGCAATGTATTCCTTGAGGTAACTGCAATGCTGTATCTTTGCCCGACGGGGAAATTGTTCTTTCTTTTCAAGATAATGCCTCTCGAGCAATTCCATACCGCTGCCTTTCGCAACAGGCATGCCGTTTGGCAGCATGAATTTTATTCCTCCATACGCTGCAGGATTGTGCGATGCGGTGAGCATGATGCCCAGATTGTATTGGCCGTGGATGGTGCTGAAGTACAGCAATGGCGAACTGGTCCTGCCGATAACCGTTATTTCCGCTGACGTGAGGGCGTGCGTGAGCTCGTGCAAGTATCGCCTGGAGCTTTTCCGCATGTCATACCCGATGACAACTCGTTTCGGATGCAGGATGCGCTGTATGGTTCTGCCTATGAAGAATGCCTTTTCCTCACTTAACTCATCAGGGTACAGCCCACGGATGTCATACGTTTTGAATACGCCAACCACGGTGCAGTCTAGAACACAACCCTATATAAAGAATTATAACTCTGCGCAAGTGGCATCTTTAGAAATTCTTCAACAACAGTCTCATGCATAGTCTCATTCAGAAGCTCTTCTTCTTGATGATGTCTGTCGCTATCTTGAATATGTCCTTCTCATTGTCCCAATTGAGCTTCTGGAGCACTTCCCCTTCCTTCACCCAGATGTAGCTGTCATGCTTCTTGCTCACCTTGTAGTTCTTCACGGGAATGTACGTTTCTGATTCTATGAGGAAGACAGCGAGTTCCTGTTCCGTGCCGTTCTTTGCATATTTCCTCGTCTGGCTGAGCTTCTTCTTCATCTTGTACTTGCCAAGACCTGCATCTTCTTTTATAGTGCGCTCCACCGCCTGCTCGGGAGTCTCTCCCCCCTTGATCTTGCCTTTCAAGAATTCCCATCCCTTCCAGTTGCTGTTCCTTTTGAAAATGAGGTAGAACGGATCGCCCATGTCGTCATAAACTATTGCCATAACACCAGTAATCATAGTCACTCACCTACGTCACGCGGGAAAAATCAAGGTGGAGAATTAAAAAGCTTTCGATTCGGCAAGGCAGCAGAGCTCAGTCAATCGACGCATGCACGCCGCAATGAAAGATCCTCCTCAATCACTTGCTGGTTGAGCAGGGTTATCTTCCCCTCATCGCTCACCAAATAATCAACAGCGGCCCTTCCTTTCGGTCCGCACCCGCAATGATCATCTCTGAAAAGATGCACGATGAATCCTGAAGACGTGGCATTCACGTACGACAAATCGACTTGCCGCACGATGTATTTGTAACCTGCTCTTTTCTCTAAACTATAGAGAGGATAACTGTCCGTCACGAGTGCAGCATAACTCAACGCCTGCTCAGGACGAGTGATGGGTGCAAAGAATGCCTTGACCTCTGTTGTTGTGTTCATGACAACGATGCCGTCAGCATAGGCGATGATGCTGCGTTGGCGACGTGCCATGCAGCCCTCTCCCACGAGCGCGTCAGGGCTTGCCGTCCCTCTGTTGGGTGTGCAGACGAGCATGGGCGTTTCCAGTCCCGCATACCCGTCAGGTGAAAGGGAAAGAGCGCTGCAGCCAAGCTTACTCAGCGAAGGGCAGCTGATCTGCTGGTCATCAATGGTGCAGCCTATTGAGAGAAAAACGTCATTCTCCATGTGCAGATCCGCTCCTGGCTGCTCGTGCATGACAACCTGAGGAGTACATGGGAGAGAAATGATGAAGAACAGCACGACTACCACGCAAGGTATCGCTAATAAACCGTAGCGCAGCCACTTTTTCTGTACGAGTGCGAGGAGGCAGCTCAGTACGTACGCATAGCCTACCGTGAGTACAGATACGATGATTGTTAGCAGGATAGTGAGATAGAACACTGCATGAAAGTAGAGCAGCAGAGGAGGTGCAAGCGTCATGAGCGCAACAGCATAGCTTGTGGCATACTGGAGGGGGAGCCTGAGGGTGCCGAACAAAGGCACGAACTCAAGTCCGGTGAGGAATAAGGCGCACGCCAGCAGTACACCGGTCATGACGAGTTTCTCGTCAGAATACCTGAAGAACGGTTTCAACACCATATCCCGCACATACATTGCTGTTTTTAAAAAGTTTACTCAAGAAATCAATTGACGAATAAGAGAATGAAAACGGAATGAAAAATAGTTACTGCGTGATCATCTTCCAAACTGAGCGAGACGTGAGCTGATCTCTTCATCGGTAAAGAGCACGCTTGTTTGCTGCAAGTACTCAATGTTGCTTTCGTGATGGATGCCGGGTACGAATCTGCCGGTCGGCGCTTTTCCTCTGAGTTCTGCATGGATGCAGGCAGCTAATCCACTGTCTGCCAGGTCTTTTGCCAAGGGACCATAGGAAGTAATGAGGATGGTCGTGCCGCCCATGCGGTAATACCCACCCATGAGCCGCTTCTCCTGGGCAATGACCTCGGAATCAGGAAGCGTCCCTCCAACATCGTGCATGATGATAAATGTTTTCGGCGTGCTCTGATCCCACATAGACTTGAGATAGGCAAACTCCTGCTCAACGCCTCCGCCTTGCACACCTGCGCTTTCCATCATGCTCATGTGGAAGAATAACTTATCCGCGGGCACAATCTCAAATGCATCTGCCATGACATGCGAGCCTGTCTGTGCCTGGACTGCAGCATAGAACAATCTCCTGCCGAGCTTACTCTTGCCCGTACTGTGCCTGCCGGTAACGACCATGTTGTTCTGCTCGCTCAGGTCAATGTCAAAACCGGGATGGTCTGACTGCATAATCATGACGGGGCTTTTCAGGTTCTTCGTTTTGATATATTGTTCAGGACCATCGACAATTTTAGGCATGCACGTCATGTTTGGATAGCGCTTTCTGAAGGTGATGAAGGAAAGAAGTTCATCCAACGTTCCCGTCGCTTCCATAGCATAATTGAAAGCAGCATCATTGAGGAGGCCCGTCTTTATCGGCTGCATGACCTTCTCGTAGAAGGCATTTTTTCTCCACGACAAATATCCGGCAAGACCCATGGCCGTACCCACAGAGACCGTTCCTATGGCAATGTATTGGCCAATTCCTGTGCTCATGAGATCGAGTATGCCCCCCGTGCCGAGCGTCGAGAAAAGAGGAAGCGCAATAGCATCCAACGTCCACGGGGATGGTTTTAGTTCCCTGCGCGGTATATACCATTTCAACTCATTTAGAGGAACGACGCCATTGAAGGTAAGATAAGGATTGTGGACGAGCATGCGATAGGGTCTTGAATTATCAACGGTCATGACACGTCGCAAGAGGGTTTTCAGATAGTCCGACGTGATGCCATCGCCATTGCTGGCCGTTAAGTCAGAAAAGACAGCTGCCGCCTGCTGCGCTTTTTTGAAGATGGTATACGTGTCCCGCGGACGGTCTCCATCCTGCATGAGGAATCGAAAAAGGTCACGTTCCACTTTTACGAATTCACCAAGATATTCCTGCACGCGCTGCCGCAACAAATTGTTGGATTCGAGCTCTTGTACGGCATGTTGCTTCTTGATGATGTCATCGGGATTCGTGAGCGGACTGCATAAGGAACGGTAGAACGTTGCAGAGCCTATCTGCGTTGTCGTTTCGTCAATGGTCTTATGAAATTGTTGCATGTCCGCGTTCAGTAGGCTTTCTGTGTCAATGGCTTTTTTTGGCAAGACCGTGAAGAGTGCCTTATGGTCAATGCACGGCCTGCCTTCAAAGACATCAGGGTCACTGAGAGAAATGAACGAGTTTTCTCCATTGAGGGTTAGTAGCGCCTTGTTTTCGAGCGTCATTGGTAGCATGAACACCAACTCCCTTATAAATGTTTCCATCTTTACCACTAATAAATAGTAAATATATCAAGGGGGAAATATCTTTCTCGAAGAACACATTCAGAGAAACTCCACTTCCATCTCTACGGCATCTTTCGTAGGATATTCCTCGACAAGAGCAGGAAACAAGCCTAGCTTTTTCAGGCGTTTTCTCTCCCGCTTCACCATGCCCTGGCTCATGAGCAGGCGAGGCTTGTTCTCGTCAAGCACAATGGCTGCAGGATCAAGCTTGAACTGCTCTATAATCTGGTCTCGCTTTCTGTAAAGCTCTGCAATCTGCACCATCATATCTGTCTTGAGTTTTTTCCTGTAATCAAGACCAGGAGCCAAGCCGGGAAGATATGCACAGCCACGCGACAACAGTCCATCAGGAGTCTTCTTATCAAAAGGCAATGCCGTGCTCGCCTGCCGCTTCAGTATTCTCTGACGGACTTGCACACTGTCCTTGAGCTTTGCTGTGCAGCAATGGACGGGAATGCCCTTTTTTTCCGCATATGCAGCCATTGTCTTTGCCATGTCCTCGCTGTCCTTGACGGCATAGCTTATGCTGTCCTTGGGCATATAGCCTCGTTCTTGCAGTGTGTAGTGTGGCGCTGCCGTGTCAGACAGTTCCAGCTCATTCAGATTAAAAAAGTCTATCTTGCCCTGCACGAAATCGATGAGTTTTTTCGTCTTCTCGCCATAATGGGGAATTGCGGGAATTTCAACGCCCACTGCCCATGAAAATTTTTTTGCGAGCTCCAGCTTATGCCAGTGCCGCTCATCGTCAAGATCAGGATGGAATCTGATCTCATCTAAACCTGCATCGAACAGCATCTTGAGCCGTTCTTCATCCACAAGGGTGAGCGGTGTATACAGGTGTACGTGGAAGTTCTTTCCAAATGTTTGCTTGAGCAGGCGAATGTATGCACAGCAGCGTTCTGTCTTAACCAAAGGATCCCCTCCAGTGATGCCTGCACCTGTCGCCCTCGTGAGCCTTGCTTCTTCCAACAACTCTTGTGGGTCATCGGGGTTATTAATCTGCCACTCATTCGCATAGACGACATCACTGCCATATTTGTTTTCGGCAACAGGACAGTAGAAACACTTCTGTGGACATAATCCTGTTATGAACAGGACGAGTTTCTCTCCTTTGACACAGCGCTTGCAGCCCTCGCATAACGCTCCTAAACACCAGCTGTGATACGCCGTCCTCTCCACTGCCATCAATGCGCGACTCCCGCATGATTTATATGGGTTGCGCAATGTGCTGACTATCCTGAACGCACATACAGCTCGCCCAGCAGCCGATGCACATTTGCTCGTGCCTGACCCTCATACGCTTGCCTAAACAGTGGCAGGTGGAAGATGTGTTGCCTCGCAAGGAATCCCTCCAAGACAGCAATGCGGGCACCGACGTATTTGCCGTAAGGGGTAAAGGCAAACTCTTCACGTATGGCACAATCATATGCCCCAAAACGATCCGGCGGCATTCCCAGAATAGCAATGTCTAAATCAGAAAGTATTGCGGCATCGCCTGAAACGACGACAGGATGTTTCTTCGTCGTCAGAATGAGCGAGTCTACCTTACTGATCAGTTGTTCTTCCGCATGCGCCTCTCGCAGAACGTTGGACGCTAAATCTGCTGAGCATTCCTCATTGTCCTTGCTGCCCGGCCGGTAGATGCTATCGTGATAGAAGATGGCCAGCAGTAGTGCCTGTGGATGCTGGACGAGGTGCTTTGCTCGCTCATAATCAAGCAGCATCTCGCCGATGTGCTCGAGCGTGTGGTAGTGCCGTTGCGGCTGCCCGTAGAGATTCAGGAGCTCTTTGAACTGCTGCTCACCCTGTGGAAACGTCCATGCTTCTTCCCAGTTTGTCTTGAGCAATTCCCAATTCATACAAGTTGTCCTCGAACAGAGCGTTATAAACCTTTCCTTATATCCTCAACTTATCTTTTTGGATGAATAACAACACCGACACCATACTCGCTCAATTGCCGTTCAGCCCGTTCTGCCTCTGCAACTGGCGCAATGTCCAGATCAGCGTACAGTCTCAAGAAGAACGCGGTAACATCAGTTCTGGCCAGCATCAAGTCAGGATGAATGCTGCTGAAGTCCTGTTTTGACTCCAACGTTCTTGCATACTCATCAAATGTTCCTTGTTCTTCAGCATAGAGCAGAACAGACAACGCATCCAATTGTCTTCCCGCATATTTTTTTCCTATGGCTCGTGCTCGTTCTTTTTTGCCATCAGGAAATCCTGCCAGGGCAGATTCCAAATCAAAATTTTTTTCTGAAAAGAGCTCACCCGCATCAGTGGGAATGCCAGGAAGCAGATAGATGCGTATGCCATCCTGCGCCTGCACGTATCGTGTGGTGATGCCGCGTATAGTCTCTTCATGAATTCTTGCCATGCCTATCCCCCAAAACTCCTCGAGAAATGTCGAGGCATCACCTCTTAAAAAAAGAGAAAGCACTACAAGTTTTTAAACGTATCGCCATGATTTTTTAAAGCACACGTAAAGAATAACAACATCCTTCATCCCATCTTCTTGTACCAGTTCCCGTCACGGCGCTGCCTGAAGTGCAGCCGTTTCGCTGTTGCATCATAGTTCTTCAGGGCACGTTCGAAGGGCAGCTGATGAGGAACCCACTTGTTGTTATGCGCGCTCAAAATGCCTATTTGAGAGAAGCCGAGCGATGCCGCAACGTCCTGTACGCACGTAACGAGCGCACACCGCCAATCAAACGGCTCGAGCGCCCAGTTGTGCTCCACACGGTCTGCTCCGCCAAAATCGTCATAACGCAGTTTGTTGAGGCCCTGCAATTGCCTGATGAACAAGACATTTTTGCTGTATGCCATGAGCCCTGCAAGAGCAACGGGCTGTTTCTTGCACAACGTCAACGCGAAAGGCGCATCTAAGTAGATGTTGTACTCCTTGTCATTAAAATCAGCATAGCCTAGAGCGGCATCGTGTTCCGTTGTCAGCCACGTCAGAGAATACTGTTCTATAGGAAAAGGTTTCTTTGCAGCAGCAATGAGTCGTTGCTGCAATGGCACGTTTGTGCTGTGTGCCCTATCTAACAGTGCATACGTTGCCAGCAAGCTTGAATAGTTCTTCTGTATTCCCGAAATAAAGTGCCAGGAATTGGCTGCCTTTCTCCAGGCATGAACGTGCACATCTGCGCATCGCAAGACGTCCCTTTCCTTATAGGGCAGGGTGCAGTCTCCGTCGAAAGCAAACCAGCCCCAGAGCAAAGCATCCTTGCCGAGCGTGGAAAGAACTGCATCAGGGGGGAGGTGCACGATCGCGCTTGCCAAGAGGCGTTGCTTGTGCAAATGCTTACTCGTATAAAGCAGATCAAGCCCTGCCGTGGAGAAGTCCTGCTGCCAGGAGAGGCAGCGTTCCAGTCCCTGCTGTTCGTGCTGCACAAATGCACGTGCACAACCAGGATGCTTTTTGTAGAGTGCTGCCAACTCGTGCATGCGATGCATACGAAGAGGAATGCAGCATGTTTTATAAAATCATAGGAAGCACATGTGCAGTTTATCTTCGGGACAAAAATTTTTCCTGTCATTTCAGTCCGCACAGGATTACTTTTAAATATGAGAACTGCAAGAGATACGCTCATGAGCAACGCTTCATCGTCAACAGCCATCGTGTATGCACTACTGGCCAATCTAGGCATTGCTGTTGCAAAGACGGTTGCGGCAGTAATAACTAAGTCAGGGGCAATGCTCGCCGAAGCAATACATTCGTTTGCGGACTGTGCCAACCAGTTGCTGCTGTTCCTTGGCTTGCGGCAGTCGAAAAAGGCGCCGACGGCAGAGCACCCGATGGGGTATGGTAGGGAGACGTACTTTTGGGCGTTCATCGTCGCCATTCTCTTGTTCAGCATAGGTGGCATGTTCTCCATCTATGAGGGCATCCACAAAATACAGCATCCTGAGCACATAAAGAACGCTGCCTTCGCCATAGGCGTGCTTGTTCTCGCGATCGTCTTAGAGTCGTTCTCGCTTGCAGGGGCAGTGCGCGTTATCAAGCAGCGGAAGGAACCATTGTGGAAATTCTTCGTGACAAGCAGGGAATCCGAGTTAATCGTTGTGTTGGCAGAAGACGTTGCAGCACTGGTAGGACTGATTTTTGCATTGCTCGCAGTCATTGCCACAGTCATCACTGACAATCCCCTCTTTGACGCGCTTGGAAGCCTCTTCATCGGCATCGTGCTCGTGTGCGTCGCAGTCACGGTAGGCTATGAAGTAAAACAGTTATTGATTGGCAAGAGCGCAGAGCCGAAGGAGCAGGATGAGATACTGAAATTCATCAATAACAGGAAAGAGGTCGACAAAGTCTACAATATGATAACGCAGCATTATGGCCCGGACATCATGGTCGCCGTGAAAGTCAAGATGAAGGAAGAGAAAGACGTGAGAAAGATAGTGCTGCAGACGAACCAGATAGAACGTGATCTGAAAGCGCAATTCCCGAAAGTCAAGTTCTCATTCTTCGAGATAGATAACAAAAAATGATAGGTACAGCGCCGTATCGTCTGTTATTTTATCATTCCTTATTCAAATCGTGTGTAACTGAATCGTGCCTTGCCCGTTTGCATCGTCCTTTGCCGTCTTCCAGCTCGCATTCATGAATAATTCTCTTGCAAGATGCTCGATGATGTAGAACGTTTTTTTTTCGACGATGAGAAACTTGCTCTCCAGCTCTTCCAGGAATTCTTCGAGTTCCTTGACGTTATGGAAGACTGCTTCCAGCAGATAATCATAACCGTTGTTGATCCTGTAGACACTGTTGACGCTGTCATGCGCGAGCAATGCTTTTCTCATTGCATCCCTGTGTTCCTTGTCTACTTTCAGCACGACCATCGCCACGCAGCCGTAGCCGAGCTTGTTGAAGTCAAGCAATGTCGTGTGCTTGATGATGAAGCTCTTCTCGTGGTGCTTGAGTCTGTCGAACAGTGTCGATATAGGTATTTGTGTTTTCCTGCTGATTGTCGTCAGGCTCTTTCTGGCGTTCTTTCTCAGTTCGGCAATGAACTGTATGTCCTTCATATCCATTCATCTCACCTTCTTGTTTTCAAACATTTTATTTTCGTTGAGGACGGATAACCAACAAATCAACCATTAATTTTCTATTTTTACCGAAAAAGAAGGATATATATTTTTTTCATATAATATATAATCAGATATATACTATTATAATTTTAAATAAGTATATATTTTCAATAGATTTAAATACTCATTCTACTCTTGCAGCATCGTGAAAAGAAAAGCAATCCAGCTCGCAGGCAAGACATTGCTCGTCAGCCTTCCACGTGCGTTCGTCGAAAAATATCACATCCAGAAAGGCCAGGATCTGTTCCTGAGCGAAGAAAAGGACACGATCATCGTCAGCGGCAAGGGACAAGCAGAAAGCAAGCAAGCGACCATCACCGCTGATGAAGGATTCGATAGCAGAACCATCAGTTTCCTCTACCAGCAAGGCTATGACGAAATAACCGTGCAGTACAGCAGCAGCCTCGCCTTCCAAGGCATCCGGGAAAAGGTCGAGAAACTCATGGGATTCGAGATCGTCTATCAAGGCGAGAAGCTCTGCGTCATCAAGAACATATCCTCGGAAAAAGAGGAGGCATTTGATGCCATCTTTGAACGGACGTGGCACATCATCAACAATCTGGCGAAGGACTGCAAAATCGCGCTTGAGCAGAAAGAGTGTGCACGTCTTAATGATCTCTCTCTGCTTGAAGATACCATCAACAAGCTCACGGACTTCTGCAAGCGCATCATCAACAAGCATGCACGTTCCGTATATGAGTATGTAGTAGTTCGTGATCTCGAAAAGATAGGTGACGCGCTGCACCGAATCTGCACACTCGACTTCAAAAAAGAACACAAATCGCTCACGAAAGAAACGATGCAGTACTTCACGAGCACACTCGCTCTTCTGCAAGAGACACAATCGCTGTTCTTCAAGCAAAGCGACGAAAATCTGAGAAGCTATCTCGTCAAAAGAGATGAGCACAAGAAACTGTATCCAACGCTAAACAGCATAACGCATGAGCTGCTCGTGATCAGCGAGCACCTGCACGAGATGCACGGATCGGCGATGATGCTGCAGCAAAAATAAATTGAAAAAAATTGACGATACCTGTATGCTGATTACTCAGATTGAGATTTGGTAGAGAATTGACTGTCCTCATATTTCTTTCCCGTCAGCTCGACCGATAGCTCGTTTCTTTTTGCACGGTCTTCTCGCACATAATTTCGCAGCCACTGCTCTGCCATTCTTGCCCCGTCGTATTCTGCGGCAAGCCGTTGGAAGGTGGAGTCATTCTCTTCTAATTCCTTCCAGGTGCGCGGGCTCGCATTGGCATACTTGTACATGACGTCCCCGCGTCTGAGTGTCTCTCTTGCAAACGATTGCAGGTTTCTCTCTTCACCTTCAAGCTGAGAGTTGGTGCTCGTGAGCTGCTGCAGATGCAGATCGTGTTCTTTTCTTGATTGTTCATATGCATTGCATCCTGCATACAATGTCGCTGCACAGAGCAGTCCTATAAGGCCTATCGCCAGTTTCCTTGTAATGGTTGGTTTTCCTGTCTTGTGTGTGTTCATAATGCTCACCTCTTTTTTGTTACTATTTTATAGTGTTAAAAGTACTTAAATATTTCTTCCCCCTGGGGGAAGATAAGCTATTTACCCTAGAGGGGGATAAAATCAAAAGAATTATATAGCAAATCACCCTTTGTAGGATTGTGGACATCGAGCCATTACGAGAGCTAGGGTTAACAGAAGGGGAAATCAAGGTCTACATCGCATTAGTCAGCCTGGGAGAAACAACATCAGGACCAATAGCGGAAGAAAGCAATGTGTCCATCTCAAAAGTGTATGAGATTCTCGAGCGACTGGCAAAAAAAGGACTCGTCTCGCACATCATCAAGAACAAGACGAAATATTTCAGGACAGCAGACCCGCAACGGCTGCTCATCTACTTACAGGAAAAACAAGACGGTCTTAAACAGCAGGAAGGAAAACTCAAGGTGCTCATTCCTGAGTTGGAATTGCGCCAGCAATCAAGTACGAAGGGAGAGACCGCTCAGATTTATGACGGGCTGAAAGGCATTCAGACGGCAAGAGAGCGAACATTGCAGATCATGCAGAAAGGAGACGAGATGTGGATTATAGGCATAGCGACAACAGCGTATGATCGGCTAGCACCCTATTTTGCAGAATATCACAAGCGTAGATATGCAAAAGGAATCACCTGCAACTATCTCTATAATGAAAATGCGAGAAAAGCGCACGGACAACTATCTGCATCGTATTCACTTAGCGAGGTCCGTTACTTGCCTGAAGGGATGATAACCCATGCCTGGCTCGAAATTTATGCGGACACAGTTACTATCGGCATCAACAAGGGAAAATCATTCTCCATTGTCATACAAAACCAAGAAGTCGCTAATTCATTTAAGATCTATGCTAAATTATTGTGGAGCTTAGGAAGAAAATAGGCAGAAACGAAATCAGTAAACAACACACAATATATTACTTGATAGTACAATTAAGATAGGTATTGATTGCCGTTTCCATGCTGTCCGCAAGAGTACGTGCGCTGTCTAATGACGCATAATGCCCTTTGCTACGTTTATCAACAATAGTTTTTTGCACTTCAGCGTACTCTTTCGCATCACCAGTAAGATATGCGTGGAGTGAGTCTCGTGCCGCTTGCACATTCCCCGCATCCAGCAACTGCGCAACAACCAGTGTTCTTTGCGTCTCTTTCGCCTTCATTTTGACGATGCCAAAAGCAATGTCTGCAAGCCCACCGGATATACAGCCTGTTGTCGACAATGCAATTCCTGTGAGGACCAGTCCTGTCGCGAGATACTTCATGTTATCACCTAAGCCAAAGAAACAAAGCCGCACTATAAACCTTTCTTTTTTTACCATCAAACAATAGTTATAAAATGAGAATAGAACATCCTGCCGCCACGATTCATTTTTTCTTATACACCTTGTACGTGTACGCATCAGAAACTAGTAGACAACCCAACTCAGGAGCAAAATTGTACCATTGCGGACTGCTGATGACCGCTCCTCCTTTCTTCAACACACGCTGCATCTCAGCAAGTGCGGCAATGATCTTTCGGGGAGCGTCTTCCTGGAGCATCATGATGTCGTCGATGAAGAAATGTTCGCAGATGACATCCACACTTCTGCTCTTGAACGGTAAATAGGCAGCATCAGCGTGAACAAACCACTGCCTATCATACAAGAAGACATCGCGCAGGTCAACGCCCAACATACGTATGCCTGCAGCGTTGGATGCGTGCACGAGATCGCCATGGCCGCAGCCAATATCCAGCACCAATCTTGCTTTCGGCACGTAATACTGCGCTGCATGCAAGAATTGATTTATCCTCTCTGAGGAGATGCGCTCATTGTCCCTGTTAGGATGAAAGGGCAAACTCATGTTTCACTCCTGCCCATACCTTCTAAGCAAAGCGGTCGCATCATCAACAAGTTCTTTTTCCGAGCCGAAAAGCTGGAGTGCAACTTTTGAGAGAGCATCATGCGCGTTGCTGAGAAACTGTTTTGCCAGGCCGTGCTTGTACGGCTTGTCGCGCGCATGCCCGTAAAAGGAGAATGCCCTGCCCAGGCTTGATGCCCTGATGCTGGAAAGGAGACATTCTTTATCAGCAATCTTCTCCTGCACATTCTCGTTGAATATCGAAAAAATTTCATCGGACAACGTTTTCTCATCGACGCTGCTACCTTCATAGAAATATTTTGCAAGCTCGTCCGCGAGCGGCGCATAGCCGTCATTCACGATGTCGATCTGGGCAATCTTCTCTCCGGCAAGGATGTTGTCTCGCCTGCTGTCGCGCTTCATCACCGAGGGTGAGGGATAGCGCTCTGCAAGGAATATCGCTGCTTCGAGAAGAGCTGTTCGTTCTTCTTCAGGCAGGAATGCTGTGCGTTTGGCAAGCGTGAAAAGCGGATAGGATGCCGTGCTCATGCGTTGGTGTTCTGCATGCTTCTCATGCAGCAACGGATGTTCTGCTCGTGCAAGAATGGTAGCGAGGCTCCTCGCCCCACGCATAATCTCTTCTGGAGGAGCATACGTGAGAGGCATGCCGTCAAGGTGCTTATAGACGAGCATGGCCTTGTCTTCTTGTTGGATGATGACAAGAGGTCGCATGACCACCGTTTCCTTATCCGCGATGCTCGTAAGATACGTTGACAGCGTACGCGTCTCCTCGAGCTCGTTCAAATTCCCTTTCCGTATCTTGAGCACGTCACGCATGCCTTTCTCCGTTATCTCCCAAACGTCGCCAGAAACACGTTTTTCCAGCGGTGCAGCGCGGGCTCGCCGGGCAAGGTCTTCCCACGACGCCGTTGCTGCTGCAGGATTGAGCGCATCGAGCAATTCGGTGCAATGTGCCCGATAATACAGCGAGAGCTCTTTCTTGAGCAACGCTTTCGTCCTGCGTTCAGCCAAACCCCAGAGGTCTTCCTCCAAACACTGATGAATAACCGTCAGCGCATCAATGAGTTCTTTGTCGTCCTGCCGTTCAGGATACATGATAGGTTGTAGTGGCTTCTCGAGAAGAACGGCAGCATGGCAGACAGGATTGAGATCATTAACTGCCCGTTCAAGCTTGGACTTGTGCGCGTGTGTGATGAACTTCCGCACGTACTGGATGGATTCGTCCAGGTAGCCTGCCCGCAATGCCGCATTTGCTTGGCTGATGGCAAGATGTGACGTGCACACGTACGCGCCATACCGCTGATGCTGTGTCAGTCGCTGCTCGGGCTTTGTTTGCGTGAGCCCTTTTAAAAAAAGAGGGATGCTGTTCAGCATGTTCCTCAACTCATTTGGCCTGAAGCGGCGCATGAGAAAGAGCGGCGCGTACACGCTGATGAATCCCCTGCCGAACGCCCACAGTTCAGAAGGGACTGCCGGCAAGAACGTGTTGTGCAACTCATGGCCCGTTGCCTGATAATACGCAAGCGTCCCCACCCCCACCATGGTTCCTGCAAGCACTCTGTGTTTGATGAGCTTGGTTAGTAGTCCTATACTGCCACCCCCTCGCATCAGAGGAGAGCAGAACTACTTAAATCTTTCCAGGCATTTCGTAAGTTTTATAAACAAAAATGGTTTCTTAAAAAGTATCGTTTCTCGACGGTAAAAGCATGGAATCAGACCAGACAAAAACGCCCGAAAAAGAAGCAGTTCTGCAAGGAGCAGCCGCACAAGAGAAAACGCCAGAATCCAGTCAGGCACCTCCACCTCGGACAGCCGAAGAAGAGAAAAAAGAGGTGTACGATGCAGACAAGATCATCGTCCTTTCCGGCCTGGAAGCGGTCAGGAAAAGACCTGCAATGTACATTGGCAGCACGAGCATCAACGGCCTGCACCATCTCGTGTACGAGATTCTTGACAACAGCATCGACGAGGCAATGGCCGGTTTCGGCAAAGAGATCAATGTCATCATCCATAAGGATAACTCAGTCACGGTCATCGACCGAGGAAGAGGCATCCCTGTCGAGAACTACCCGCAGTACAACATGCCGACCGTGCAGGTCGTACTCACCAAGCTGCATGCCGGGGGCAAATTCGAGAATTCCGCATACAAAGTTTCCGGGGGGCTACATGGTGTTGGCATGTCTGTCGTGAACGCCCTCTCAAAAAAGCTCATCATCACCATCACGAGAGATGGCAAGATATGGCAGCAGGAGTATTGCAGAGGCAATCCCGTAACAGAACTCGTCTGCAAGGGAGAAAGCGATGAGACAGGAACGACAGTTTCCTTCCTGCCTGATGACCACATATTTTCCGTCCTTGAGTTCGATGCTGCCATTCTCATGATGCGTATCCGGGAACTCGCATTCCTCAACAAAGGCATATCGCTCACGCTGATTGACGAGCGGCATGATGCAGAGCAGCTCACCTTCCACTACGAGGGAGGCATCAAGAGCTTTGTCGAGTATCTGAACAAGAACAAGAAGATACTCCACCCTGCCCTGTACCTGCACGAGATCAAGGACAAAATGGAGATTGAGCTTGCCTTGCAGTACAGCGACCAGTACACGGAGAACGTGCATAGCTTCGTGAACAACATCAACACGATAGAAGGAGGCACGCACCTCGTTGGATTCAAGACCGCACTCACGAGAACCATCAACAACTACATAGATAAGAACAGGGCAAAGGAACAGATACGGCTCAGCAGCGATGACGTCAGGGAAGGGCTTGCTGCAGTCGTCTCCATAAAAATCCCACAACCGCAATTCGAGGGGCAGACAAAGAGGAAATTAGGCAATAGTGATGTCAAGGGAATCGTCGACAGCATCGTCTCCCAATGCCTCTCCACCTACTTCGAAGAAAACCCGAAGCTTGCAAACATGATTATCGACAAATGCCTTCTTGCAGCGAGAGCGCGGGAAGCTGCACGAAAGGCGAGAGAGCTCACGAGACGGAAGAACATCCTCGAATTCTCCACGCTGCCCGGCAAGCTCGCAGACTGCTCAGAGAAAGACCCGGCAAAGGCAGAACTCTTCATTGTGGAAGGCGATTCCGCAGGGGGGTCGGCAAAGCAAGGCAGGGACAGGGAACACCAGGCTATCCTGCCGCTCAAAGGAAAAATCCTGAATGTGGAAAAGGCACGGCTACACAAAGTGCTCACAAACAATGAGATAGGCGATCTCGTCACGGCAATAGGCTGCGGCATCGGTGAAGAATTCGACATCAGCAAGGCACGCTATCACAAGATCATCATCATGACTGATTCCGATGTTGACGGCAGCCACATCACCACATTACTGTTGACATTCTTTTTTAGGTACATGCGGCCGCTCATCGACAAGGGGTACGTGTACTTGGCCATGCCCCCGCTCTACTCGGTCAAGAAAGGCAAGCAGCGCATCTACGCGCTCACGGACAAGGACAAAGACAGACTCGTTGAGAAGATGGGCAAGGACGGAGTCAACATACAGCGATACAAAGGCCTAGGCGAGATGAATCCCGATCAGTTGGCAGAGACGACTATGGACCAAGCGACGAGAACGCTCAAGCAGATCATGATTGATGATGCCGTCATCGCTGACGAAATCTTCAGCATCCTCATGGGTGATGAAGTGGAGCCGAGACGGAAGTTCATCGAGGATCATGCGAAGGAAGTCACGAACTTGGATGTGTAATTACTTCAAGTTCAGATAGTCTTCACTGATTGGCGAGAGCATTTTTTTTGCATAAAAGATCCCGTCATCTTTTTTTACACCCACAAAAACGAATTCTCCAGATGTATAGAGTTCCTGCGATGCGGTTATATCCGAAAGCGCTTCAACCAGCTTATTGGATGTCGCACATTCTCCGATGAGCTGGACATATCTATAGTCGACTGACTCTGTCTCTTTGTCAAGATACGCTTCAGAATAGTTGAAACCGAACGTTGTTCCTGCCTGGACAACAGGCATCATTTCAGCAAGGTCGACATAGATCGTATCGCTCACTGCCTTGTCCTGCGCTTGCACAGCAACTGCCAATCCCACACCCATAACCAAGAGACCTAATGTTTTTCTCATGATATCACCGCTGCCCAAGAATGCAGCATCACTTATAAATCTACCTTGTCCCGTTTTTGCATTTACCGAAACGCATCAAGGATCCTACAGGAAGACCTGACTTCATCCCACTCGGACAAACAGTAAGCTTTTTAAATAGCCCATTGTTCTCGGCAACGCATGGCAGCAGCAAAGAAAGCAGCACCTATTAAAAAGAAAAAGAAGTGGTTCACCATACTGGCTCCCGAATCACTTGGCGAGAAAGTCATCGGAGAGACGCCTGCATACGAGCCGACAGAACTTGCTGACCGGACCGTGAGCGTCAGCATCGCAAACCTCTTGGGTGACATGAAGAAGCAAGGTACGTATTTGCAGTTCAAAATCATAGGCATAGAAGGAACCAAGGCGCAGACACGCCTGGAAAAATATGAACTCGTGCCCTCAAACATCAAGCGATTGGTCAAGCGCGGCCGGACAAAAATAGCCGACAGCTTTGTCGTCAAGACACAGGATGACATTTTCGTCAGGATCAAACCGTTAATTATCACAAACAATCTGGTTAACAAGGCAATCAGCACCAAGCTCCGGAAAGGCGTGCGGTTGTTCTTCAAGGAATTCAGCCACGCCAACACCTTCGAGACACTCACACAGGAACTCATCAAAAGCAACCTGCAGAAGCAACTGCGGGAGAAGCTCACCAAGCTCTATCCCATACGGACTGCAGAGATCTACATGTTCCATCGCGAGCAAAAGAACCTGCGAGAAACTGTTGATGAGAAGGGAACGGACATTGTCTTCGAGAAGCCGAAGGACGAAGAAGATTTTGCAGAGGAGCCTGCCGAAGAGCAGCCAACAGATGAAGGACAGGAAAAGGAAGACGATTCTGAAGATGATGCACAAGATGACGTACAATCTTGAGCTCGACAAGGCAATTGCCGCCATCAAGAAATCGCAGCCGACATGCATTCTTATCCAATTGCCTGATGGACTAAAGCCTCGAGCAAAAGAAATCCAGGAGGCGCTGCGCAAGCACACAACTGCAGAGCTGCTCATCTGGAGCGGCTCGAACTTTGGCAGCTGCGACCTTCCTCTCGAAGTCAAGCATCTCGGCGTAGACCTCGTGCTTCATTTCGGGCATCCGGAATGGGTGTATGAATAAGAACAAAAATCCACTAGTTATAGATAATGCCATTTCCGACAATGATGCCATCCGCTTCAAGAACGACGTTGTCATCGGTGAAGTAGCTTTTGTCAAGATAGTTGTCGATGAACGTGTTCGCATCAATCCGGCCTGAGGGAAGTTCTCTGTACTTGAGTGTTGCGGGGCCTTGCCAGATTGCCTTCGTGAACGGATAAATCAGGACATGCCTGCTGTTGTCATTTCCCTGAACGAGAACATATTCTATCTCGTGATTTGCAGATATCTGTGAACCATCCCAGCGAGTATCCCAACTACCGCAATAGGAGATGTGTCCTTGTTGTACATCAACGATTGTTCCATCAAGTTCGGCTATTGATTCTACAGTCTGTTGTGTAGTACTTAGATACTCATTCCTGTAGTCTGGCGTTTCCTGTTGGTTACTGGCACAGCAGCCAACAAGCAAGAGTGCTGTTAATCCGATTACGGGGAGTGCTCTCATCATAAATCACACACAGACAAAGCCATCTGTATTTAAGGAAGTTTCAGTGTGGAGATGCAGTTTTGCCGCATAAGAAAACACAAAATCAGGCAATTCAGAGCTGCTGGATACTCTCCATGTCCTCGATGCGTTTTCGTGCAGGGATGGCGACGCGGAAGATGTTCCAGAACACGTTTTGCGTCCATTCCACCCATTCCACGTCAAGCAAATCATAGAAGATGTAGTTTCGCTTCGTCTTGCGCAATTCATAATCGTGGACGTTCTTTATTTCCTTGAACCGCACCATGTTTTTGTCGATAATGAATGCACGCAGCGGCTGTTCGGCATGCCTGATCTCCACCGCATCAAATCCCACCTGCTCGTTGATGGCAAGGAATTTCTCCACATTCTTCTTGCTGGCAATATCCACCCTACACAGTATCTTGATGGATATTTTTGCTTTGGCGAGCTCCCCGAACACGTCGATCATCTGCTTGTTTCGCATGGACAGATTCGCCCAGGAGAGATTTCCAGAAAAAAGTAATACCTGATGCCGTGCCTTACGCAACTCCGACGCAAGGTCTTGCTGCACCGATTTTGCGTCATCAGCCTGTGCCTCGATGAACGCGTGCCGTTTCTTAGGATCAACGTACTGGTAGATGTCAAACGGGCTAAAGTCCGTTTTCGTGCTCGAGGTCTGGATGCGCTGCATGAGCCGCTCCTGGAATGCGTAACTATGCACTTTCTCTATATTATTCCAGAACACGATCTTCAATGCACCTCTCGTGCCTCCTCTGAACGTGCGCATACCTATCGTTCCTTCCTCTGCTGCGATCTTGGCAAGGTAGCTGTCTGCCGTCCGCCAGTTCTTGTTGATGAGGTGCGCCACTTCCTGCACCGTCCTCGGTTTCACGTAGACGAAATCAGAGATCTTCTTCATGAGCTTCGTATCGAGCATGCGCACAAGAACGAGCAGGCATATAAATAACTTGTGCATGCACTGCCGCCACGCACGAAAAAACACGCATTATTTATCAAAGTGTTGTGTTTTTAAAGCAATTAAAAATAAACTCAATACAACACTTTACATATCGTGTTGGCAAGGCAATATGCCTGCACACCTCTGCGCTGGTGCGATATGGTAAAAGATTATTGGACGTTGGACGAATTGGATGAAGAGTGATGCTGGAACAGCATACCATTCTTTTGCACAGGTACTGCTCGCCACATTTTTTTGCCGATTTCTCGACGGGAAAATAACGTCGTTTGCAAAAGCGAGTCGTTAAGTTTTTATATGATGCCGTGCCAAACGCGATGCATGCCCGAATCGTACGAGCTCATCATCACGGAAAAGCCGAATGCAATGAAGAAGATTGCAGAGAGCCTTGCCGACGGAAAACCAATCAAGGAAAGCAACAAAGGCATTGCCTTTTATCGGATTACACATGGCAAGCAGGACATCGTTGTGAGCTGCGCCGTCGGCCACCTCTTCACCGTTTCTGAAAAAGAAAAATCATTCACCTATCCCGTCTATGATATCACGTGGAAGGCCAGCGCAGATGTGGACAAGAAAGCCGCATTTACGAAAAAATATGTGGACACGCTCAAGAAGCTCGCCAAGGATGCATCCGCATTCACCGTAGCAACGGACTATGACATTGAAGGAGAGGTCATCGGCCTCAACTGCATACGCTATGCGTGCAAGCAGAAAGATGCGCAGCGCATGAAATTCTCGACGCTCACCAAAGAAGACCTCATCGAGAGCTATGCACAGAAGAGCAAGACGCTTGATTGGGGGCAGGCCATCGCCGGAGAGACACGGCATGTGCTCGACTGGTATTACGGCATCAATCTCAGCAGGGCACTCATGCTCGCGCTCAAGAAAGCAAAAACCTATCGAACGCTCAGCGTCGGAAGGGTACAAGGCCCAACGCTGAAATTGCTGACAGTGAAAGAGAAAGAGATACAGGCGTTCACGGCGGAGCCGTTCTGGCAGCTCGAAGCGCGCGGCACGCTCAACAAGCACGCACTCATCGCCCAGCACGCCACAGATAAATTCACTGACGAAAAAACGTGCAAAGCGGTGCTGACAAAAACAAGCGGCAAGGATGGCAAGGTCACCGCCATAGATAGGAAGAAGTCGACACAAGCACCACCCTTCCCTTTTGACCTCACCTCATTGCAGACAGAAGCGTATCGGCTGTTCAGAATTCCTCCAAAAGATGCGCTTGACATCGCACAAGGACTCTACACGGGAGGATTCATTTCCTATCCAAGAACGAGCAGCCAGCAACTTCCTGCAAGCATTGGCTACCAGAAAATACTCAGCAGTCTCGCCAAGCAACCGCAGTACAAGCAGCTCGTCGATCAACTCCTGAAACAGCACAGTCCACTGAAGCCGAGCGAGGGCAAGAAGACCGATCCCGCACATCCTGCAATCTATCCTACTGGGCATGCACACGTGTTCCGGGAGCGGGAAGGAAAAATATATGATCTTATCGTCAAGCGTTTCCTGAGTTGCTTTAGCAGTCCTGCCGAGCGAGAGACGGTCAGCATAAGCATAGACATTGCTGGCGAGCCGTTCATCGCAAAAGGAACGAGGACGACCATCGAAGGATGGCATGCATTCTATCAAGGATATGTGAAACTTGAGGAGCAAGAATTGCCTGCGGCAAAGGAAGGCGATGTGTTCAAGACAAAGAGCATAGACAAACTGGACAAGATGACCCAGCCGCCGAAACGGTTCACGCCAGCATCTGTCATCAAGGAGCTCGAGAAGAGGAATTTAGGAACGAAATCCACCCGTGCTGCCGTCATCGAGAGCCTCTACCAACGCGGCTACATCGAGGACGAGTCCATCAAAGTTACTGACTTCGGCATGAAGACTGCAGAACTCCTGACTAAGTACGTGCCCGAGATTGTCGATGACAAACTGACGAGGCATTTTGAAGTGGAGATGGAAAAGATCCGCCGGAAGCAGATGACCGCAGAGCAAGTCCTGGACGAGGCAAAGCAGACGCTCACCAAGATCCTCACCAATTTCCAGAAGAAAGAGAAAGCGATAGGCGAAGAGCTGAAGGAAGCATTGCAGGAGACGCGAGAGAAAGAAAGCTATATTGGACCGTGCCCGATATGCAAGCAGGGAACGTTACGTATCATGATGAGCAAGAAGTTCAAGAAACGATTCATCGCGTGCGACAAATATCCTGATTGCGAGGCGACATTCAACATCCCCGTCTTCGGCATCATCAAGTCGCTGCCTACACCGTGCGCGCATTGCTCTTATCCGCAAGTGCTCGTCATTTCGGGAAGAAGAAAAAGAGAAGCATGCATCAATCCTGACTGTCCTGCAAAGAAATCAGAGGACAAGAAGGCGCAGAAGGAAGCAGATGGCGTAGCATCAGGAAAGATCGTCAAGAAATGCCCGAAGTGCGGTGGCAACCTTCTCCTGAGAAAGTCCATCTACGGCCAGTTCTACGGCTGCTCGACTTTCCCCAAATGCAGGCACATCGAGAAAATCGTATGATTGCCACATGCAGGTGTTTGCTTTCTGCAAAGAGTATTTTTCAGTCACGATGCATTTCATGACCCTCCTCAAAAATGCACATAGTGGGAAAGCACAACATTTAAAAAAGCACTGCTGTTCTCAGGGACGAAAAGGGGCTGTAGGGTAGCTTGGTCCATCCTTTCTGGTTTGGGACCAGAAGACCCCAGTTCGAACGCAACCCTGCGATGCAGGACTGCAGAAAGTCTGGGCAGCCCCACTTCACGGTGAGTGCATGGTAACAAAACATCCGGCAATGAAACGATTTGGCGCACGATACGGCAGAACAGTCAAAGAGAAGTTCG
The DNA here is from genome assembly GCA_043806035.1 of archaeon. GTDB lineage: Archaea > Nanobdellota > Nanobdellia > Woesearchaeales > UBA9642 > JAZDHK01. Next base: position 62,130 of record JAZDHK010000023.1, on the reverse strand, counting down.
GCAAGATCGAGGCAGAGCAGCGCAAGAAGCATCTCTGCCCCTACTGTAGGAAAACCCAGGTAAAACGGGTTGCCGCGGGCATTTGGCATTGCAGAAAATGCGACACGAAATTCACGAGCAGAGCATACAGCCTCGTCAAATTCGAGGTTCAGTAAGAGGTGGGCCATGGTCGAGTACAAATGCTTCAACTGCAGCAAACCCGTCGCTGACACGTACATCAAGAAGCGCGTCCGCTGCCCATACTGCGGCAGCAGGATTCTCTTCAAGACAAGGACGACAACGACAAAGCTCAAGGCACGATGAACGCCACCATCACCATCGATGACCCGCACGGCAGCATTGCAAAAAGTTTTGCCGCAGAGGATAAGAACATCGGCAACAGGGCGACGTATGCCGTGCTGCATGACGCAACGAAGACTATCTTCACCATCCAAGCGCAGGACTCAGTCGCATTGCGCACGACCTGCAACGCCATAACGAAGCTCCTCACCTTGCATGAGCAACTGAGCGAACATGGAAAAAGACATCCAACAACTCCAAGTGATTGAACAGAACATCCAGCATCTGTCAGGCCAGCGTCAGCAGTTCCAGGCACAGCAGGCAGAACTAGAATCTGCACTGCAGGAACTCACACAGCAAGATGACGCCTACAGGATCATCGGCAACCTCATGGTCAAAACACCAACAGCACAGCTTCGTCAGGAATTACAGGAGAAGAAAGAATTATTGGTCATACGCATAAAAAACATAGAGAAGCAGGAAGAGAAGCTCAAGAAAAAATCAGAGGACATTCGTTCTGCTGTTCTTGCCAAGATGAAGTGAAACCATGAAACATGACGTCCTTATCGAGTTGCTCAAAGCGCTACAGGAACTAGAAACAGATGACGACCTTCCCCGTAACGTTCGGGAGCGGATGCGCGAAATCAGAGAAAACCTGCAAAACAAGAAGGAAGACAGCTCACTCATCGTCAACAAAAGCCTCACCCTGCTTGACTCGCTTGCAGAAGACAACAACCTGCAGGGATTCGTCAGGACACAGATTTATCACGTTTCTTCTTTGCTGGAGAAACTGCAATGATGTAGGGAACGACGTACAGCTCGTCCCCACTTCTAAGCACGCACTCACACGCGCCCAGCCGTTGCACGATGCCTTTGATAGACCCGAATGAAACCGCGCTTCCCACGTGCAGGTGTTTGCGCAGCGGTCTTCCCGCAAAGTAATTCGTTATTGCATCTTTGGCACCGAAGAGCAGCCAGAGCAGGAACAACACGCCAAGGCAGGAAAAAAATAATATTCCCGCAACGCGAAGAATGCCGAGCTTGCCCAACACAAGATAAATAGTAATAGCATACACTGCCATGGCGACTGCCCAAGAAAGCACTACGTCCATCTTCGTCTTAACACCGCTAAGACGATAGAGCACGTCGTTCAGCTTGAGAATGCCTAGGAGACGCTTGATCAACTTGCGCAAGACCAGTCCAAGGATAAGCCCCATAAACAAGACAAGAACGGCGACGATGATCGTCAAGACGGTTTGGGAAATCTGTTGCAACAGCATGTATCCCCAAAAATAAAGCATCTTTATAAATATTGCCGTCACTCTTTGTGCAAAAAGCATATTGAGGAGAGACTATGGCGAAGAAAGACAAACCAGAAGCGAGCAAGGAAACAAAAGAGGAGCAGATAGGATTTCATAAAGGCGCATTGTCAACACTGGCAAAGGAGAGGCAGGAGCTGGCACGGATTCTGCAGATTGTCGAGCAGCTCATGCACATGCACGTCTCAGCGCTCAAGGAATTAGGCGTTGATCTGCAGAAAGAGGCAGTCGAGAAGAAGGATGGCAAAAAACCACCCATCGATGAGATGCTATGATTAGTGCAGTCATCTTTGATTTTGACGATACGTTGGAGCGGTGGAGCCCTGCAGAAGCGGAGGCTGATGCACAGGTGGCTTCACTCGCCGCTAAGCAGTACGGACTCACGCAAAAAGCGTTTCTTGATGCATTCAATGCAGCCAAGGCTAAGTACGTGCATAAGACCAAACGACCTATCGACATGAGCAGGGAGACCTGGATCAGCACAGCATTGCATACGCTCAACGCAGACTATGATATTCCTGAAGTGAAATCACTCGAGGATGCGTATTGGAAGAAAATCCTCGAGGTCAGCACGTTATTTCCTGGAACAATAGAGATTCTCCAAGAACTGTCAACGCAGTACACGCTCTGCATGTTCAGCGACAGTGACGGCTACAAACCCATAAAGCTCGAACGCATCAAGAAGCTCTGCATTGACCAATTTTTCAAAAAGATTGTGACGAGCGATGACGTGTTCGCGAACAAACCTGATCCTGCAGGCTGGCGGCTCATCATGAAGCAGCTCCAGCTGCGACCTCAGGAAATAGCCATGGTGGGCGATCATCCGGAGATGGATTTGCTGCCTGCAAAACAGCTCGGCATGAAAACCATCTGGACACAGGAAGCATTACAGCGAGACGTGCACTATCCCTTCGTCGACAAAACCATTCTGTCCATCATGGCATTGCCAGACGCACTAAAAAAGTTATAACTATATAGTGATTACAAATAGAAACATTTATATACGACAAGCATGCTTCGAACACGCATGAAAGATATGGTGCAACCACGACGGATAGAGGACATGCTCTACACGGATGAGCAGCGCGCACAACTCGATGCGCGTATCACCCCTCTTATCGACAGCATACAATCAGTATCTCCGTCGCTGCAAAGAAACATCTTCCTATCACGATACGGGGAGCTCATCGACACCGATCCTGATGCGGCAGCAGTATTTACTGCACGGTACATCCAGGATGTCCAACAATTCCCTCTCTCACCAGAGCTTATGCAGAACGCTGAGGCATTCATCGAAGGAACGCCACAGACGAAAGAACGCATCGGCAAATCGCTCAAATCCTTGGCTATTCCTTCCGAGCATCGCATCAGCATCCCGTTCTTCGCCAGAGCAGTACGGAGCATATCCAACAAAATTCTCGAATACGAAGACGGCGAAGAGGCACTCACCAAAGCATACTATACGAGAAGGAAGTCAATCTACTATTTTTCTCTCGCCGACGCCATCAATGCCGTCAATCCAAAACTTGGCATGACGAACAACTACATGCGCGCACGCATCAAGCGAGGCAAGCAGATTCTCAACGAGATACGCATCATGGACCAGGCACTGAACAAGAGCGGCACCTTCCACACAAAAAATGTACGGGATGGATTTCTCATGATAGATACGCTGCTCACGAAAGAACCGAACGTCTCCTGTTACGTCAGCTCGTTCGCCGCACGTCTCCAGGAATACATCTATGGCCTGTTGCATGCGCCTGCTGAATACAAGGAGAGCATGCATGCCAGCCGTGCTGCCAGGGAAGAGTTCACGCACGCCTATGGGCACCCTTTCAAATTCCCTAAAGACTATCATGACCTATTCCTCACCGAGCAGAAAAACATCCTGATACAGCAACAGCTTGCAGACAGAACAAGAAGCGACGTCGATGAAATAATCAGAAAATCACGCGAAGCAGATCTCGTCAGCAGAGACAGGATGAACATGCAGCGGGTGAAGCTCTTTCATCTGCTCAGGGAAGGACACATCCTCAAGCAGCACGGCAAGTTTGCAGACACGTTCTATGAGAGCAAACTGCAAGGCGATACATTTGGAGAACGATTAGGAGATGCAGCATTCGGCACCATGAGCACGCCGTTCTTGAGAGAGTACGCACAAGGATTGCTCTTCAGGCATTGAGCACTTTAAGCTTTCGTGATTTTGAGACATAATTGTAGAGTTTATCCTTGCCCAACTTTCCACAGCCGAGAAAATCATTCCCATAACGAACAAGCACGAATCCTCTTGTGTCTGATGCCCAGTTCATCGTCTCTCCTTTCACCCAGTGCTCAAGCTGCCCAGCAGTAAGTAAAAGAACATTCTTGCTTGCGTTTTGGCCGAGCAGCTGGCAGGCATCCATACTGAGCCTGATGCCATCCTCCTCGAGCTCGCCAAAATACATGCCAAGCGTGTCTATCCTGAGCTGCTCAAAATCAACACGGTCAACGTCCCTGTTGATAAAGTAGAGCTTGTGCTCCTTGTTGATAAAAAAGAAGCCGTCGGGAAGTGCAGCTATGCCGAACTGTTCTTTGAGCAGCTGCTTGACGTGCTTGACATCTTTGCTGTTCATTGGCTTGAGTGCCAGCATCATATCCCCCAGACAGGATTGTCTTTTCTATGAAATTCCGCAATCTCCTTCATAAGATCGAGTTCATCTCTCGCTAGATGTTTCTTGAATTTTTTGAGTTCTCGGAATTGCTCTTCAGGAATGTCACTGTACAAAACGTCGCCTTCGAAGAGGTGCCTGCCGCACACCACGTCCGGCAGAGAAATGGCAATTTGGTCTTTCTTCTCCGCCCGGTCTATATTCTCTTTTTCTTTCTGCATGCTCTTTACGATGCAAAGACGCTGGCCGTTCTTCATAAGTGGCATGCCTTTCTGCAGAACGCCAACGAGCACCTCCACACCGACGACGGCAGGATTGCTCTGGCGGAAGATGCAGTTCTGCAGCACCTCCAGCTTGCAGGGTCTGGTCATCAAGTCGAGTGCACGTTCCTCTTCCTTCTCCTTGACTGACTGCTGCCACTGCTCGACATCATCGATAAGCCGGTAGATGACATCGTTCGTGATGACCTTGACGCTCTGCAGGCCTGACTCGTCCTTGACATTGAAGCCGAGAATGACCCTGAACGTTGGTTCTTGTTCTGATTCTGCGTCAGCGATGTCTTTTTTGGAAACAGCACCGATAGTTGCTGCCCGTACGGGAATGGCATTTTCTTTCAAGAGGACAGCGAGCGCTTCGAGGCTGCCGAGCGTGTCCGCCTTGATGATGATGCCCTCTTTCTCCAATGGCAGTTCCTCGAACGTCTCTTGCAGTTGCTGCTCTGCCTCAGCTATCGCTTCAGGCGTGTCTTCGCAGCTCATGAGGGGCATGCCCGCAATGACGGCATCGACATCCTGGGCGGCGGCAATGCGCACGCCCGTAGCTGCACAGACATGCTCGACGGACTTGTACTTGCTCTTCTTGTCCCGCATCTCGTGCAGCGGGTAGGGCTCGAACAATGCCCTGACTTTTGTCACGGTCGGCTTGTCTATCCCGCCTATGACAATGGTGTCGTTGACGGCGAGGCTGCCATCGTAAAGTATGACGTTCATGCACGTGCCCAATCCGGGGGATTCCTTGACTTCCATGACACTGCCCTTGGCGGGGCCTTGTGCGGAGAAGGCGAGAGACTCTTGCAAGTATTTCTGCGTTAGTCCTATAAGCACCATGAGCAATTCTGCAATGCCTATGTCCTGCTTTGCGCTGCACGGGACGAGGGCAACTTGTTTGGTGAAATCACACCGATCATACCGTTCTGCTTGCAGCTCGAACTGTTCATAGAACTGTCCCACGATCGTGTAGAGCTTATTGTCCAGCGTTTGCTGTACGTCCGCTCGCTGCTGCTGAATATCATCCATGAGCAGGTCTGCTTGCTTTCGATAATTGGCGATGAGGTCCATCTTGTTGAGGGCAACGACGAAGGGAGTCTTCTGGGAACGCAGTATCTTTATGCTTTCAATCGTCTGCGGCTTGAACCCTTCATTGATGTCGACGATGAGAATGGCGATATCAGCAAGGTTGCCTCCACGCTTGCGCATGCCCATGAATGCCGCGTGGCCTGGCGTGTCGATGAACAGCAATCCAGGAATGGAGAAGGACGGCTTGTCTTTGAGGAGCTTGCTGCAGCGTTTCATGATGACGTCAAGCGGGATAATGCTTGCGCCTATCGCCTGCGTGATTTGTCCTGCTTCCGTCTTGACGATATTCGTCCCGCGGATAGCATCAAGGACACTGGACTTGCCATGATCAACATGACCAAGCACAGAGACGATAGGGCTACGAAAGCATGCTGCGTCGACCATGTGTGAAGAGACATCTGCTAGTTTTTAAAGATTGGCATGCTTGCCCAGTTGAGCAGAAACGAGTTTTGCAAGAGCGCGGGTGAAGAAAGCAGTGTGTCTTCTACTGTAGTCTCCCTCGCCAGTCACTTTGTGTCCGAGTTCGTGAAGATACGTATCTGCAAAACTCACGAGATCGGTAAGCTGGGAGCGCTTAATGCCTATGATGTCCCGTGGTTTTGCAGGCATATAGATGCCCGTGTTGGATTCGAGTTCTCTGCCAGTGTTGGCGTAAACGCCTGAATACACGCGAAGATCGACAGGAACCGGTTGCTCAAGCACAACTTGTTGAATTTCATTTGCACAATCATAGATTGTTCGCTCTTCAGGAGTCAGATCATCCTTGCTTATCCACTTATAGTCTTTCGTGATCTCAAGCTGGTCAGCGCTCTGGACATCTTCTTTGATAAGCTTGTGCGCAATGCCTCTGTGCAACTTGACAGGAATATATCCTAATGCGACAGCATCCTTGTTGGTCACATCACAATCAGATGCCAGGATTGCGTTATCGCCGAACAGTTTAGTGAATGACCTCTTCCATACAGACTCAGTCTGTATTGGTTCTTTGATGTATGCACTCAATGCATTGAACAACGTTTTTTTCATCCCGACTGATTTAAGTAACACAATGGGGTCAATAGTATCAAGAAACATTCCACAAAAATAACCTGACCTTTCTTGTTCTCTACTCTCAAATGCACGGAATTCATCATACCCCCCATATGGCTCATCTTCCGCTTTCGCCAAGACACGCTCTATCACTTCAGGATTGTCAGTTGCGTTCAGAAGACGCTGTATCTCATCAAGCAAGGTATCCATTTTAGTGAAATATCTATCTGGAGTGATGTCTTCGATGCCAAGATCATAACTGAAAATACTGTGCCTATCTTGTATGCGGATTCCTTTCACGAAAAGAGCAGGTTTTGCCAGCTCAAGAATGCGAGCAGGGTAGGTTTTTCCTCCTTTTGGCTCTGTGTAGAGTGTTTTATATTCTGCAAAAGGCAGTGCCTTCCTTTCTAGCACTGAGAGTTCAGTCATCAATTCAGGGGAAGGTTTGCGTATGATGGTCTGTGATCCTTGCATGGCGGGTCGTTTATCAATAGAGAAACAGAGCCGCTTGACCCTTGTTCCCGCGATAGTTTCTTCTTTAATGAATGGTCGTGCAGACCAATCTCTTGAACGGTATTCTAAGTCGAGATTGTTACGGAGCGCAGCTGCTGCCACCATTTTCAGTCCCTCTCCAAACTGGCCAACGCTACACAGTTCATTCATTTTCGTTGACTGCAGCACAGTCAATAAACCAGAGTCATAGCCTTGGCCGTCATCCTCAAAGACGACTTCCTCGGCTGGCTGAGAAAAATCTGACTGAGAAATATCTCTATAGGTTCCTTGCTGTTTTATCTTCACCGCGGCTTTTGTGCCTTTGCTGTCAGCAGGAAGATGATTTGCAATGGTGTCGAGGACGATACGTTCAATACCCCACACAGCCGATCGATAATCTAAGGTCAGGGATGTTTCAACATGTCTTTTCGAGTCAGTCTGTTTTTTCCGGAACACGTTCATCACCCCCTTTCTTAAGATATGTTTGGATTGCCATTTCGATGAAATGGCTCTTATTCCTGAATCGATTGTTCTGCACGATGTGCTCTACTTGCTCAAGCGTGCTTTCCTCGACTGAAATGGACATTTTTATCTTCATCGTAAGAAGTAGTAAGATTTACTACTATTTAAACCTTTCCATTTTAACCACTAAATAGTAGTATCAATAAACAAGTGCGTTCTCGACTGTGCCCACAACGCATATAAAACAAGCACATACACTCCACTCCATGAAAAAAGAACACCTGCATGTCATCGAAGAGAACACGGCACAAGTAAAAATAGTGCAGCAATCAATCCCAACAAAAAACATATCATTCTACAACCCCGTCATGAAGAAGAACAGGGATCTCTCTGTCGTGCTGCTCAACAGTCTCGGCAAGAAAAACATGTCGATGATGGACCTCATGGCAGCGTCCGGAGTGAGAACTGTTCGTTTTCTCAAAGAACTCTCGCCCAGCATCATCAGGCGCATCGTCGCGAATGATCTTTCTCCAGGTTTTGCAGAACGCATGCGAGAGACGCTGCGCCAGAACGGGTTTGAAAATGATGACAGAATCGTCGTCCAGGAAAGGGACGCTAATCTCGCCCTGCTCGAATCCAACGGCTTTGATTACATTGACATCGATCCGTACGGCAGCCCCAATCCGTTCTTGGACAATGCCATCGTCAGGCTCGCACGAAAAGGAATACTGGCAGTGACGGCAACGGACACGGCAGCACTATGCGGAGCGCGGCTCAACACAGGACGAAGGAAATACTGGGCAGAGCCGCTCAACAATGAACTACGGCATGAACTCGGCTTGAGAATGCTCATCAGGAAAATACAACTCCTGGGCGCGCATCACGAGAAAGCCTTAACACCTGTCTTCAGCTATTTTTCCGACCATTATTTTCGCGTCTTCCTCCAGTGCGAGAAAGGCAACACGAAAGTGGATACGGTTCTGAAACAACACCAGCATTTCCTCTATTGTAGTTCCTGTCTCAGCATGAAGACGAGCAAGAGCAACAACGAAACCTGCCGCTGCGGCAAAGCATACATCATTGCTGGACCATTGTGGACTGGTTTTCTTTCCAATGAGAACCTTGTGAAGAACATGCTGGCGAATACTGAGTATGCTGCGCTCAAGAAATTCTTGGCCAGCATGGAGGGAGACTGTACAGATATCGTCGGATTCTACGAGACGCACGTTCTTGCAGAAAAAAAGCTCATCCCGAAACTGCCAAGGATGGACGTGCTCTTCAATTCCGACATTTTGCGGACGCACTTCTCGAACAGTGCAGTTAAGACAAAAAAGAGCCCTGCAGAATTCGTGAGGCATATCCATGACACTCATACACTATAGGCAAAGCATCATTCCCGCGCTCGACCAGCGAACAGAAGAGGAAGCACTGCGCTGCATCGAGCAAACAACCGATCTGCACGGCATAGGCGGTTACAAGGTAGGTGCTGTACTGAACAATAGGTATGGCATGGAACGCCTCTTGCCAAAAATTCGTGAAAGAACAGCACTGCCCATCATCTACGATCACCAAAAAGGAGGGACGGACACACCGTTCCAGGCGGAGCCGTTCATGGATTCCATCCTTGGCGTCGATGCCGTCATTCTTTTCCCTCTGTCCGGACCGGTGACACTTGAGGCATGGGTGAAGGCAGCTCAGGAACGACACATCCACCTCTTAGTCGGTGGGGACATGACTGCACAGAAATATTTTATCAGCCAGGGTGGCTACATCAAGGATTCCGCACCTGAAGAGATATTCTCTCTTGCGGCAAAACTTGGTGTTCGGGATTTTGTCATTCCTGGAACGAAACTGGTGCGGGCAGTTGCATATGCTGAACTCCTGACTGAGTACTCTCCTGTCTTGTACAGTCCAGGCCTGGGCGTGCAGGGCGGAGAAATCCATGCCTACGCACAGGCATTTCCTCACTGGCATGCGTTCGTGGGGAGGACGATTACGCAAGCAGAAAACCCGAGAGAAAAAGCAAAAGAGCTTATTAGCATGCTCCGTCGATAGCTAAACAGCAGAAATGCCGCACTGCATTTTCGTACACCACAACACATAAATAGGTAGAGTGTTTCTCCTCATCAATGGTGGCCATAGAAGACATTCGAATTCCCAGCGGATACTATATTCAGATATCTTGCTTTGGCGCGTCTAATCATTATAGACCACACCATCATAACGAGAATTGGATTACCGTGTACAAAAGTCTCGATCACGGACACAGCTTCCCTGTCGAACATGTTATGAACTTGGGCTCATTCAAGATTACCGACACGGACAAATTGACCGTTCACGAATTTTATGGAAAGCTACGACAAGGAATAGAACACGTGCTTGCCGAGAACGACCCGCAAGGACACAAAGAACTCAGCCTACTTACTGAAAGTGCAGCCCGTCCACCTTCTTCAAAGTTTGAAGTTATCGTTGGCCGTGACGGTGTTGATACAGACGCAGAATAATCCCAACGCATTAGCCTATTGCCCGTCTGACATCGACGACTTCGACAGAATTGACATCTTCTAATTTGCCGATTTCCTCTTCCAAGGAGTCCGTGCCGCCTTTGGATTCGTCAGCGACGAAGAGTATCCTGAGCTCTTTCAAGCCGAAGGCGATGGGATTGATCTCAACTTTCATATCACCTTCACCGGCAAAGTGCTCGATGTGCTTTTTCACTTCATGCTCGAGCTTGTCCAGATCAGTGTCTGGACTTGCTGGCATGATTTTGAGTGTGATAATAACCTTTGCCATACATTCACCGAGATTCTAGTTTGGTCCTTCGAAGCCGCACTCAGGACAGGTGTACTTCATGACCACTTCCCGCGCTCTTCGGCTGCGTATGATCTCTGTTTTTCCGCAGTTGGGGCAGGGGAATCGTGCACTGCCTGAATCATTTGTTATAGGGACGTGGCTTGAGCTGCATTTTATGGTTACCATGAAGCGAAAGAACTGACGATTTGTTTAAAAAGCTTGCGGATTCACAACGCAGCGGCCTTGTTGAAAAAGTCCACCTAGCGCAGTCATTCGAGCAGACGGCTATTGCGATTGCCCTCGAGGCGCGCAGCTGTTTTCCTTGCGGTACGGAGCGTGGACTGAAGACGTTCAACAAGGCCCAACGCAGCGCAACAATTATAAAGAGAAAGCACATTGTACACGTTCATGCACGATCTCCTCGTCAGCAGCCTCGAGCAGCTGCTTGAGCAATCGGGATTGTGCACAAGCATCCTCAACAAGCTCAACTACCCTCCGAATACGACATCTCTTTCTGGAGAGATGGACCTTCTCGGCACCACAGAACGGAAAGCGTTAGTATTTGAAGTGAAATGCAGCAATCATAAACGATGGAAGGCAAAAGAGCAGCTCAACAAAGCAATCAAATACTTGCACAATACGTATGATGAAGTGCATGCATTCTACGTTACCGGCACGCCAGACAGTCTCAAGATCGTGCATTACAAGTCCACACCGGGAACAGAACAGTACGGACAGTATTGCCTCAGCCAGCTCGTGAAATCATGACGTTTACGTACATCGGCATAGATGAGAGCACGCTCAGAAGCGGAACGAACAGTCTCACTGTCGTCGCTGCAGTGACTGAAGACAAGACACTGACAAAAAGCAAGGGATATGCTGCCTTGCCAAAAGCGCGGGATCATCTTACCGAATTTTATGCACACATGAGTGCAGGCAGCTCTTTGGAGACTGCTCCGCGGCTCCCTCGGCCCGATGAGATGAAAGGATTGCAAACGTATCATTGGATGCGTGCCAATGAAGGAAGGTTCAGCAGACAGCTCATCGAGCATGCAGCGATAGCACATCTCGTCACCGTCAATGGCTATGACTCACAAAAGACCGTGCTGTTCATCGACATGTTCTATCTCAAGGAATATGTGAGCAAGCAGCTCATCAAAGAATACTTGCACGCCCTGAACTTCAAGATTCCTCTGCAGAACATCGAACTGCATGCGGGCGGGGACAAGAGCATTCCCCTCATCAACTATGCAGATCTTCTGGCATTCCAGATAGGCATGCATGTGAACAAGAAATACCAGCAGCGATGGAAGATTCCGCTCACCTTTCCTTTCACAGAGCAAGAAGTGCCCTATGACGAGCGACGAGTGAAAATTCCCTTAGGCGAGCAAGGACGAACTTTGTTGGAACGAATAGTCAAGGACGTTCGCTGAACTCCTCGCTCTGGTAGAGCATGACGCTCAACCCTTTTTCCTTCCAATCCTGTGCAGGCAGCCCTGCTTTCATGCACAAATGACTCAAGAATTCTTCAGAAAGAGGGAGTTGTTCCCAGACACTCGGCAGGAAGGTCGCTCGCCTGCCTCTACGTTCGATGATGACGCCTTCCCCCTTGATCCGTTCCAGGAGCTCTTTCGTCGTCTTGTACGCGTATGGTTTTGGCTCGGTGAGCAGATTGATGTGCACATTCATGCTGGGCAATTCTTTTTTTGTTATGGGTGAAAATCTTGTGTCGTGGTATGCTGCGTGAATAGCGTTTTCTATGATGCCTTCCTGCAACGATAGAGGCTCGAGATTGCCGATGCATCCGCGCAAGTCGTTGTCGACGTAGACACTCACGAACACGCCACCTCTGCCGAAATCGTGCCGTTCCTGATAGAGCAGCCTCAACTGTTCATTATTCGGATAGGCCATGATTGCTCTTCGTGCAAGGTCAAGCATGCTTTTCTGGTGTTCACGAGAATGCGATGCAGGCATAGCCCACCACCTGTTTCTTGTCTCCTGCAGTGTCTCCTGAGTTCTTGTACTCGACCAGTGCAGGAGTCCACTTGTTTTTTTTAGCGAGGGCTATGAGTGCGTTGATGCCATCCGCGCCGCATGCCTCTTCGTAATTCACACAGGTGAGCTTGCGTATTTTGTCTATGGTCTGCCCATCCATGCTTTTTGCCGTGTCATAGTCATGGTAATGGCTCAGGTCTGAACTCACGACGAACAAGGTCTTGTCGGAGAGTGCATTCTGCAAGTCGTCCTGTATCGGTGCTGAGCTGCCCATGGCGATGGGAGCTATGCTGAAGTCTTTGAGCACGTACTGGAGGAAGGGCAGCTGTACCTCGATGCTGTGCTCTTTCACATGCGCCTGGGGAAGGATCTTGATGTGTTCCGCGTAAAAGTTGCTGACGGGGACGTTGCCGAGAGGGGTCTCCCAACTTTGGCTGCTGTCGAATGCTGCTCCGTAGAAAGGGAGTCGGTGGCTGGGACCGAGCAGGATGACTCGTTCGTAGGTTTTTCCCTGGAGGAGGTGATAGCCTGCCGCTGCCACTATTCCAGAATACACATATCCCGCATGTGGAACAATGAGCGCTTTTGGCGAGAATTTCATTTTCTTGCAGGCCTGCATAAACTCATGTATCATGCTGCGCAGAAGCTCTTCACTGCCAGGATAGAAGGTGCCAGCGACTGCAGGCTTGCGCACGCCCATGCATTGTCTTGAGATGAGCAAGTACTTATGTGTTTCCGTTTCTACTGAGGGAGAAGGGATAATTCCTCAAGCGCACAGTGCCTGTGCGTCTCGAGCCAGAGCCACTCATATACTCTCACTGCCGCTTCGGGGTTCTTATAGACGCGAGGCTTGCCCCGTTTTCCAGTATTGTCGAGAGGGCCGGGAAGCGTTATCGTCTTGGCAGCTCTGTCGATGTAGATGGGAAGGAGGAAGCTGGAGTGTGAACGAGGAAGGTCATAGATTTCCTGCAGGATAGTTTTTTCACCAATATCAATATTGGGTCCTTTGCGCTGATTGCCATATCCTTCTCGGTTGGCATATCGTCTAGCGACATGCCGTATGCCCAGTTCAAAACGTGCTATTGGGTCCATGCTGCAGAACAAAACACACCCAATTTATAAATTTTACTACTTAAAAGTGATTCTATTTGAAAATTCCGGGAATGGCCGTGTTGCAGAACGGGCATGCCTGCTTACTCAAACTATTGTGCACTGCACTGCCGTGCCGCTCAATGACCTTCTTCTCGCAATGTGGACAATACGTGGCACTCCGTTCTGGATCGTGCACATTTCCCACATAGACGAAATGCAGCTTCTCCCTGCCCAAATGATACGCTCTCTTCAGGGTTTCGTGAGGTGTCGGTTGCTTGTCAAGCATCTTGTACGAAGGGTGGAACGCGGAGATGTGCCAAGGGATGTTGACATCGATGCCTGCAATGAACGTTATGATGTCACGCATCTCTTGACCAGCATCATTCTCTCCGGGAATGAAGAGCGTCGTCACTTCTACCCAGATGCCGAGGTCGTGGCATCGTTTGATCGTGTCCAGCACGGGTTGCAGGCGTGCCTGCGAATGCTTCCTGTAGAATTCGTCTTTGAAACTCTTCAGGTCTATATTGATTGCATCGAGAAGTCCTGCAAGCTTGTCCAAGGACTCATTGCTCGCATACCCATTACTGACAAAAACGGTCTTGATGCCCTCCTTCTTGGCAAGCAGCATCGTGTCATACGCGTACTCGAAAAAGATTGCAGGCTCATTGTAGCTGAAAGCGACTGCAGGGATGCGCTGTTTTTTGCAGATGTCAATGATGTCCTGAGGGGAGAGCTTGTAACCGTAAGCGAGTAGCTCTTTAGTGTGCTCGAGTGGCTTTTTCCGTAATCCTTTTGTCACCTGGCTAATATCCCAATTCTGGCAGAACTGGCAGGAGAAATTACAGCCAACAGTCCCTATCGTAAAGACAGATTCTCCAGGCAGGACGTGGTAGAGCGGCTTTTTCTCAATAGGATCAACATTTGCAGCGCTTGCTTGCCCATACACGAGCAAGCAGAGATCACCATCAATGTTCCTCCGCACGCCGCAAACGCCGCTCGTGTCCTTCGCAATAACGCAGTAATTCTGGCAGGCCGTGCAGCGGACGAGATCATGCTCTTTCTTTTCGTAGAGAATTGCCTTGTGCACGCTTTTGTAAGGGAGAAGCTGTTTTTATGTTTTGTCCCTGCAAGTCATTGATCATCCGCTTGACTTCCAGCGGGTTGTTGACTTTTCTGTAGCGTATCTCTATCCTGTCCGTCCCCGCAGTATCTACCGCAATAGTTCCCGTATTCATGAGCTTGTCCCAAAAGCTCTGACGGAAACGAATGTCCGTGATGAACGCATAGCTCGCGCTCATGAACGTCTCGGAAAAAATGCCTCTGCTGTAGAGCAAACGATCAGAGCTCAATGCGTAGCGTCTCGACCAGATACGGTACTCAACTCGTACGAGCAGGACGATGCAGACGATGAAAATGACGAAGGATGCGTAGCGCAGCAGCATGCTCAGTCTCAAGAAGAAAGAGGAAGAGAGCAAGAAAAGACAGAGCAGTATCAGCAGAATGATGAGCGCATACTGCAGCAGGTACGCTCTTCGTGACGGCCTAAAAAAGAGCAGCACCTTTTCGTTGCTGTCCAGATGCTCATCGAGGTTCTTGAGGTTGAACACGACCACTTCTTGAACGTACGCTTTTATAAGCGTTATGTTTCGTCACGATGACCTGCTCCATCCTCAGAGTCTCGTGCATCCCCGAGCGAAGCAATCAACAAACAATTCCGTTACGTGCCGACTCGTATGCGTGCATCTGCATGCTCTTCTGTGCGGAGCGGGATGCAAAAGAGATTGAGTACGGAGCCCATGATGACCGAAACGCTTTTAAGCCATCACCCCGCTCTCGCAGACATGAGATTATTGAGAAATGCCGTCGTGCCGCTACTGCTTATCAACATACTCGTGTTCATCATCCAGCAGCTGTTCAAAGGCTTCACGCAAACGTTCGTGCTCGTCTCTTCAGACGTCCTTGCCCGGCCGTGGATTCTCGTGACGAGCATGTTCCTGCACGCCGACCTTATGCATTTGCTCTTCAACATGTATGCGCTGCTCATGTTCGGATCATTAGTGGAGCGCAGGATAGGCACGAGGAGATTCCTAGTCGGCTATTTTGCCGCAGGGCTTTTTGCGTCCATTGTTAGCGTCTTCTTCTACAACGCAGTGTTGGGAGCGAGCGGCGCCATCATGGGCATCCTTGGCATAACCATCATCCTCATGCCCGACCTCCCCGTTCTCTTCTTGTTCTTCATCCCCATGTCGCTCAGGATTGCAGGGATCATCTTTGCCGCAATCGACATCTTCGGCATCTTCGTTCCTTCAGGCATTGCGAACATCGCGCATCTTGCAGGGCTTGCGATAGGTCTTGGCTACGGCTACTTCCTGCTCATGCAGCTACGAAAAAGCGGCTATACAAAAAGAAAGCCCGCAAGCACAAAACGTGCGCGAACAGCTCCCAAAACCATAGAATTAAGCAAAGACGACGTCGATAATTATTTCAAGTACAAGAGAATTTGAGGAGCAGAATCACTGAAAAGCATCACGTTTCCAATATACTTTTATTTAGTATCTTTCCCTGAACTATCTCATAAACGATAGGAACGCCTAACGGAATTTCTAGGTTGGAAACATCTGTCTCGGAAATGTTCTCGAGATACATGATGATGCCCCGCAAGGAATTACCATGCGCTACGACGAGGACGTTCTTGTCCTGGTTAAGCAATGGCAGGATACGCTCTTGATAGTAGGGAATGGCTCTGGCACACGTTTCCTTAAGGTTTTCTCCATTCGGAGGCGGAGTGCTGTAGCTTCTTCTCCAGATGTGTACTTGTTGCGCGCCATATTTTGCGATAGTTTCATTCTTGTTTAATCCTTGGAGGTCGCCATAGTAGCGTTCATTCAGCGCTTTTGCCTTGAAGACAGGAAGGATGCTTTCCTTGGCAGCATGATGTGCCCATTGCTCCAGATCAGGATATTCCGAATGAAAGATGAGTGTCTTCTCTAGGTGCAGCTGATAGAGAAGATGCAGCAAGGTCTCATGTGCACGTATCAATGTCGAGGTGAAGATAGCATCAAAAGTCAGGTTTGTTTTGACGAGTGCCTTTCCTGCAGCTTCTGCTTCTGCTCTTCCTTGTGGAGTCAAGAGTACATCAACCCATCCTGTAAAGTTCGGGGCGAGGTTCCATACGCTTTGGCCGTGCCGTACCAAAACAAGTTTTGCCATAGCTTTGCTGGAATGCAGCTGATATAAAAATCTACCTAAACAAAAAAAACAAAACACAAGTATCACTTTGTTGTGGTTACGAAATAGGCGCAAGTTTTAAAAATCTATTGTAAAAAACCGAAAGGTTTATATAGTAAAAGCGGATTTCCTTTATAAAATTAGTTGTGCTGGAACATAACTAATAGCATAATTGTTCATGTTGGGGGTAAAAGCATGGCACAATTTGTCAAGAAATGCCCAGAATGCGGAAGTATCAATCTGCTTTGGAACAAAGATAGAGGAGAAATCACCTGCAGAGAGTGCGGACTCGTCGTTGAAGAGAAAATGGTCGATTTCGACCAGGAATGGCGAGAATTCGACTCAGAAGCTGCTGCCCGGAAGCGAAGGACCGGCGCGCCCATGACGTACACGCAGTTCGACCAAGGACTAGGTACAGACGTTGGCAAGAAGTCAGACCTCTACCAATTAGGTGGAGCGAACAAGAGCAAATTCTTCAGGCTCAGGAAGTGGCAGCACCGAATCAACACTGCCATCGAAAGGAACCTCAAATTGGCCTTGGCTGAGCTCAAGAGAGTCTCCTCTTATCTCAAATTACCTTCTAGTGTCGAGGAAGAAGCCTCGCGCATCTACACGCTTGCCGTGCAGAAAGGGCTCGTTCGTGGCAGGAGCATGGAAAGTGTCGTCGCAGGGGCATTGTATGCTGCGTGCAGGCGTCATGAAGTGCCCCGAACGCTTGATGAGTTCAACGAAGCATCAGGCATCGAGAAGAAAGAGATAGGCAGGACGTACCGATTTATTACTAGAGAGCTAGGTATCACCATCCTTCCGAGCAATCCGAGCGACTATATAGCACGATTCGCTTCTGCGCTGAACTTGAGCGCTGAGACACAATCGAAGTCTGTGGAGATCATCGAAACAGCACAGAAGATCGAGCTGACATCAGGCAGAGGGCCTACAGGCATTGCCGCAGCAGGCCTGTACGTCGCCGCTCTGATCAACGGCGAGAAACGAACGCAACGAGAGGTCGCTGATGTCGCCGGCGTTACTGAAGTCACGATCAGAAACAGGTACAAAGAACTTCTGGACAAGCTGAACTTGGAAAAAGAAATCAAGAAAGCGAAAAAGAAGAAGAAGTGATCACATGGACAACACAGCACAACAACCTCCCGAACGACAGTCATCTGAGAAAGAAGAACACACACTAGACTACCTACCTCAGCCACAAGCTACCAAAGAATTTACTGGCTTTGATTTTGGCTATGAGGAATATTATGCTGGCTGGTATCAGCAAGAGCAAAATACCTTCCGAGAAAAGAGGTGAGGAGGAAGAGCCTCCTTTTTTCTTTACAGAATATCGTGTACACAGCACACACCTCGATAAAATATTAACTAATCAGTAGTTACAATTAGAAAGCTTTAAAAAGGAACGTGCATTCGTTATACATATGAAAGGCCCGGAAGTCACTATAGCGGAATACGGCGCGGCAGAGACCGTTCCCGGCAGCAAACTGCTGCTTTGTGTTGACGGAAAGAACATTCTGATCGATATGGGCAAGGATTATTCTCACGAAACAAAGATGCTGCCATTCAACCCGAAAAGCATCGACGCAGTAGTCTTAACGCACGGCCATTTAGACCACATAGGAGAGCTCATGAATCTCAACAGAGCCTTTGACGGTCCCATCCATGCCACTCCAGAGACATACGACATCACCGAAATGCAGCTCAAGCAAGACGTGGGCTCTGTCTATATGTACAACAAGTCCATCAGAGGCAAGAGAATACAATTCGGCCCGAAAAAAGGAGAATATGTTCCTTTCAAAAAGGCAGAATACACCACTGATGATGTCAACAAGACCATGGCACAAGTGCTCCAACACGACTACCATGAACAATTCCAACTTCCCAATGCAACAGCAACATTCTATGATGCAGGACACATCCCGGGCAGCGCACAGATCCTCTTCACCATTGACACAAAAGAAGGACCAAAAAAACTGCTTACCTCATTCGATCTTGGCAGGACGGACTACAAGATATTAGGACATCCTGTTGCTGACATTCCGCTCGTTCGCTATCCCGAAACAGAATTTCCTGGCGACATCGATTATATCGTCATCGAAAGCACGTACGGCAACAGAGTGCACGGACCCCTTGAGGAGTCCATCTCCACATTGGAGAAAGCAGTGCAGGACACGTACGATCAGAAAGGCAGGCTCATCATCCCCGCATTTAGCATCATGCGAACACACATGCTGTGGAATTTTCTCTACCGGCTGCACGAGGAAGGACGACTACCTGAGATGCCCATCTATAGCAGCAGCCCCACAGCAAACACAGTCAGCAGGATCATTCTGAAACACATAAAAGATCTCGATGAGCGTGCACTCGAAGAATTCGAAAGAAAGAACAATAATCCTTTCGAATTCCCCGGGCTCATTCACCACAAGAAAATGGCAGAGACTTATGAAGTGCTGGACAATGCGCAACCACCGTATGCCATCATCGCAAGCTCAGGCATGTGCGAGATGGGAAGAGTAGTTCCTATTCTCGCAAAGACCATCTCTAATCCGACAACCATGGTTCTCCTAACGGGCTACGCAAGTCCTGGGACGAGAGCAGATGCATTGAAGAGAGGAGCAAAAGAAATCTATTTCGATGGCGAAATGATCGAGAACAACGCAGAAGTGCGAAAGATGGGTGGCCTTTCCGGACATGCTGACAAAGATGAAATCATCGCGCATCTCAAGCATATCCACCCTCCAGGGCAAGGGAAGCAGTTCAAGGGAATCTTCATCAAGCACGGTGAGAAAGAAGCATGCTACGCTCTTAGAGACAGCATCATCGAGGCAGGCTATGCTCCAGAGACGGTCATCGTCATGAAGAAAGGCGTCAAGTACGAAATCTAAACCAAAAGAATAATATAGACTTGCCGCTATAAGCCAACATGGCTGACAACATTCTTAATGACTATGACATCGTACACGTCCATGGCAGCGTTCCTTCGGGCGAATATCACGCACCACAATATTATCTTGATCGAAGAGAAAATCACGGCTTCGGATTCCATTGTCACTTGATGCACAGGAACAGCAGAAGGTATGAACGTTCAGGATACGTGGTGACAATTGCAAACAACACAGTCATTGCCGTCCCTCATGCAGAGCCAGGCAGGAAGAAAAAAGGAAAGAACAAACCAGCGTTCAATCTCCAAGATTGCAAGAAAGCAGTGCTTGAAGAGATCAGACCGCTCATCAACGAATACCTTGCAGTCCAGTATGAAAAACAGCCGGAAAGCATGCTCAAGCCGAATACAGAATGCATCGAACTCTTCAAGCTAGACTAGGCCGCCAAGCAACACACCCATCAGATAGGCAGCTCCAGCAGCTATCCCTCCAACGACGAGCATTTCCGTTCCCGAGAGCAGCCAGTTTCTTCCCGTGAAGTTTGTCCGCAATGCGCCCAACGCAAAAAGGGTTGCTCCAGTCAGTATGATTGCGGCAAGGAACTCGTGCAAGGGGAAGAGGGATGAAAAAACAAAGGCAAATAAGGGGACGAATCCGAAGACGGCAAAGCTCAGGAAGGTGACGAGCGCATTCTTCACAGGACTCGTGTCCTCTTCGATGATGCCAAGCTCTTCCACCATCATGATGTTGATAAACGCATCTCTGTTCTTGGACAATGCTTTGACAGCAAGCTCTGCATCTTTTTTGCTTACGCCTTTCCGCATATAGATTTCCACCATCTCCTTGCGTTCTCCTTGAGGATAATTGTCTAATTCCCATGCTTCTCGCGTGCGTTCTGCCTTCTGATATTCGCGCTCTGATTTTGTACTGAGATAATCACCTATGGCCATGCTCAGGCCGTCAGCGATAAGATTGACAAAGCCGAGAATGAGCACAATGCTGGAGGACAGCGCAGCACCTCCCACGCCCGCAACGACTGCAAAGGTAGTGATGATGCCATCCATGCCACCGTACACTGCGCTCTTGAGATATTTGCCTTGCAGCTTGTGCGGCTCTGACGATTTCTGCTCGTGCGCAAGGCGGGAAGATAATTTGTCCTGATGCAAAAATGCTTCTCTTGCTTTTTCCAGATTACGAGATAACACAGTTCACAACACCACAAGGCATTTATAAACGTTGTTACGTCAGCTCGTGACCTTTGCTTTCCGTATTCTGCCTTTGTTCACAAGGGATACAACTAAATTTCCTAATCACATTCTCTCTCGGATCGAGAGATAAACGAAGAATATCACAATAGTTATCCTCAAAAAAACCAGAGAATGATAATGGATGAGCATAATACACGTCAACATCGCTATTGTGACAAAAAAGATTGTTCGATATGGAGAGCGGAGTTTTGGTAGATGGTTCACCATGTACAAATAATCCTATCCCATTACCTTGCACAGAATTATTTTGCAGGGCAACATCTGGCCAGCTTTCAATTCCGATCCCATTACCATGTATTCTATTGTCCTGAAAAGTACTATCTCCATCACGGTTTAAAACGCCGATTGCTGTGTTTCCTTGAATACGATTTCCACGTAATATTGAGTTCGCACAATTAATCCCATAGATATTATTTACCACAGTATTATTACTGAGGGTTATGCCTCCCCTGTATCTGTCAACATATATGCCAACACTATTATTGAACAAGGTGTTATTGTGCAATATGACGTTCATTGGTGACTCATCTAGTCCTGGTGATTTCCATATACCACCAACAAATCCCTCAATTACACAGTTGTCAATCCTGCTCTCATCAATAAATGATCCGTCTATAGGCAAGCGAATGCCTGCATTCGTTCTACCACCGGTCAGGCTTCTGCCGACAATTCGGTGATTCTGACAATCTATCTGAAACGAAGCCACATGGAGAACAATCCCATCTTCATTCTCTTGACAATAGATATCCTGTTCAAGAAGTATCCGTGTGCCATTCTCATATACGTGTGTATTGCAGGAAGTAATGGTTATGTCATCAAGCGGAGAGGTTATCCTGTCAGTAGACACATCACTCCGTGATTGCTCAAGAGCACCAATCGTGGGCAATGACAGAACACAACACAAAAGCACAAAACACACAAGGATTGCATAATCACCCAATTTCACAACCACCACCCCGACAGCCAAAAAGTATTCTCCCAACAATGATAACACGTTTAATAATTTTTTGGTTTAGCGCACGGAACCAATAGACTCCCCTCTGCAGCATGTATGACACGTTCTACAGAAAACACGTAGAAGGGTAAAAACAGAGAGACAAGTGATTTCTTCGCATTTGCACAATATTTATTAATCGCAAGTTCCGCTGATGCGCCATGACCACAATCACGCCTTGGGAAGTCAAGGGCAGCATCGATTATGACAAGCTCATCACAGAATTCGGCACGCAGAAGATAGACCAGAAGCTCCTGCACAGGATAGAGAAGCATGCAGGAGATCTCCATCCTTTCTTGAGAAGGGGCATCTTTTTCTCACACCGAGACATGCATTGGCTGCTCGACCAGTATGACAAAGGAGAGCAGTTTTTTCTCTATACGGGCAGAGCACCTTCCGGGCCGATTCACGTCGGGCATCTCGTGCCTTGGCTCTTCACGAAATGGCTGCAGGACAAGTTCGATGTAGACTTATGGTTCCAATTCCCTGATGAGGAAAAATTCCTGTTCAAGCAAGAGCTGACGCTGCAGGATACGGCAAAGTGGACTCAGGAGAACATGCTGGACATCATCGCTCTTGGCTTCAATCCAAAAAAGACGCATTTCCTCATCGACACGAAACATGCGGGACTGCTATATGCGCCTGCATGCGAGATTGCGAAGAAGATAACGTTCAGCACGGTCAAGGCGAGTTTCGGCTTCACGAACGAGAGGAACATCGGCCAAATATTCTATACGGCGATGCAGGCCGTGCCCGCAATCCTGCCAAGCATCATCAAGAAGAAGAACATCCCCTGCCTCATCCCGTTGGGCATTGACCAGGATGCGCACTTCAGAGTGAGCAGGGATGTCTTCCCCAAGCTGGGCTATTACAAGCCGGCCATCCTGCACGGTGTGTTCTTGCCAGGCCTTGGCGGCATGGAGGTTGACGGCAAGATGTCCGCCTCCGACCCGAACACTGCCATCTGGACTACAGATTCTCCAGAACAGGTGAAGAAGAAGGTCAACAAGTACGCATTCTCGGGGGGGAAGGAGACGATCGAGGAACACAGAAAACATGGCGGTGATCCTGACGTTGATGTTGCGTATCAGTGGCTGCGCTTCTTTGAAGAGGATGATGCAAAACTCAAGGAAATCCATGACGACTATCGCTCGGGAAAATTGCTTTCCGGCGAGCTCAAGAATATCCTCATCGACAAGCTCAACGCATTCTTGGCAGAACACCAGAAGAAAAGAGAATGGGCGAGAAAGCACGTGGAGGAGTTCATCTATAAAGGATGATCTTGCTTTTGTCTACTGATACGACTCACGATTTGTTCATCAATGGGTAACGTTTTTGCATAGTTCGCATCATCCCCTTTCGGACAGTCTCTTCCCCACACATAGAGCAGTTCATTTGGTGCGATACTGAACGATACCGTTCCAATATGTGCTTTCTGTGGAGAAAACATCTGTCTTGGAAAACGAGTTATGTGTGTCTTCCCGTAGGAAATAAGGTCGTCTCCTTCTTCAGTAAGAAAGGTGAGATCTATTTTGCTCCCGTCTGAACGTTTCAGTTTATAGGTATCATTCATGAGTGGACCTGCATATCTGAGAGAAGAAAGTATCGTATCCACTTTGTCCTTGTCTTTCTTTAAGCAAAGTACATCAAGATCCTGATGTGGTCTGGTTTGCAGCCCTCTTTTTCCATCGAGACCAAATCCTGCGATAACCACATAGGGCACATTGCCTCGTTCAAGAGCTGTAGTGAATTCTTCCAATCGTTCCAGTGTCACTTCAGTTTTCATCTCTGACACTTCCTGTCAAACTGAAGAACGCTGTATGCACTGATGCCAACTCCCTCTTTTTTCAGCAGCGCAATCTTCCGTTGAATATCTCTTCCTGTTGTGTGATGATTGAATCCCCCAATAGAACCATCGCTCTTCACGACTCTGTGGCAGGGGACGACGGGTGCATACGGGTTGCACGCCAGTGCCTGGCCTACAGCCCTTGGGCTGCTTCTCAGTTTCTTCGCAAGAGCACCGTAAGTCGAGACTTTTCCTCGAGGAATCTTTTTGCAGAGGGCATAGACTCTTTTCTGAAATTTTGTCGGCATAAACTGAAAAAGAGCAACAGAGTTAATAATGGTTTCGTCGCACCGTAATCTTATACGAGTATATAACAATATATAAAACAGTAATATTTTTAAAAGAGAAAATGTTTCCCTTGCCCATGGAACGCAAACTCATCAGGCTGGCAAACAAGACACTCGTCGTGAGCCTTCCCTCCGACTGGCTGGAGCATCTCAAGCTCAAGAAGGGGGACAGCGTCGACATCATCAGAAAAGAGAAGGACCTGCTCATCCGCCCTCAAGAGAGAACAGACAAGAATCTCACGCTGGACATCAAGAACTTCCCCGACCGATTTCTCAGAAAACGACTGCTCGCCTCAGCCTACAAGATAGGATTCAGAAGACTCACGCTGAAATGCACGAAAGCGCAAATTCCCCTCGTCGAGGGCAGCATGGACATGTGCCTCGGACTCATCGTGCTCGAAAAGACAAACGACAAGATCGTCATCGAGAACATTGCCGAAGCGGAAAGCCACGATTTCGAGAGCATTTTCAACAAGGCATTCCACATCCTCCTGTTCAAAAGCCAGGAGCTCGCACGACTGGCAAAAGCAAACGATCGCAAAGGCCTCGAGGAACTCATCGAGCAACGCTATACGCTACGAAGGCACACTAATCTCTGTATCTACTTCCTGAACCAGTCAGGCCATGGAGGCTTAGAGGAGACGAACAGCTATTTCTACTTGCTCTCCACGCTCGATGCTATTGGGGACGCGTACGTCCGCATGACGAGGTATGCGCTCAAGAAGAAAATGTCCAAGGAAGAGCTGGCCATGCTCGTGGATACGAACGCATTCTTGAAGGAAGTGTATTTGTTCTTCATGGGAAAAGCCGAGATCAAGAACGTCTATGAGATACGCGAGAAGCTCGTCAAGCTGCGGCAGGCAAAGATGGAAGGGGAGATCAGGACACTGCTCATTCTCTCTGCCAAGCTCATGCGGGAAGTCATTGAGTGCACGTTCATGATCAAGCTGCTCAAGCAGCAGTACATCCTGCCCTTCGCACCAGACACCTAAGCTCGTGTATGAATACCATCGAGCATGCGTTTGCATGGCGCCTCAGCATATGTGTTCTTGTACTGCTTCGCCTGCTCGCGCACATCAGGAGAAACATGTACGCCTCTGCTGCGCAGCAATCCGCCGAATGCGGTCGAAGTGAGGAATTGCACGAACTGCGTCACGTTCTTCGGATGCTCTGAGAATCGGCATCGCTCAAAATCAATCATGACTGGGCCCTTCTTTGTAATGATGACGTGCTTGTGCGGATGGTGCAGTTCAAACTTGTTCAGACGCAGCTTATCGAGCGTCCTGCACTGTCTGAGGATTGTCCTGAGTGTCGTGCATATAGTGCGAGCAGGATGCGTTCTGACATAGTCGTCAAGGCGTTGCCCGTCGACATATTCCATGATCAAGCCGTTCTCGAACGCAAAATAGCGCGGGCCTATACTGCGTGTATTCACTAATTGTAGCATGTTCGCCTCATGCACTAATGTATCAACTGCAGAACTTTCCCGTTTCGTCTTGATTACTGCCTGCTTTCCTTTCCACACGAGACGATGCACGACACCTCGCTTTCCTTTTGCCAAGAATTCCATCATGCCCTCCACAAGACGTAAACATACAGCGTTTCCATGAAGTACGGTTCGGCAGCAAGCTCCGTATAGGCATACTGCATCTGGTCGCAGGCCGCGAGGATTTTTTCTTTATTGCTGAGGCTGCTGAAGAGCAGCAATATCTTACCTTTCGGCAAAAGGTGCTGTTTCGCCTCGTGCAAGAACCGCACGATGAATTCATGCCCTTCTCGCCCACCATCGAGCGCGGGATCTGGAAGGTACGGGTCTGCTGGCAGGTAGGGTGGATTGCAGATGATAAGATTAAATTGTTCGGGAACGTTCGAGAAGAAATCGCTCACTCGCGCATCGATCTGCTTAAGTTGTTTTTCAGCGACGAGGTCTCTGACTGCATCGATTGCTGCAGGGTTTATGTCGACAGCGATAATCTTTCCTGCAGAGTACGTGGCGTGCTCGGCGAGAATTCCTGAGCCCGTGCCCATATCGAGAACTAGAGCACCAGGCGTGTCTTCAAGTAGCAGGGGGATGAAGCACTTGATTAGCTGGGAGTCCTCCTGCGGGTCATAGACGGGATCCATGCGTGAAGAGTGCTGCCTTGCTTTTTATGGATTGCCATTACACATATAAATGACCTCAACTTGGGAACAGCATGGCAATAACCTTCATCACCTCGAAGAAAGAGAAATTCAGAGAAGCGAAAGCGCTCATCCCTCATCTCGTGCAGAAAAGCATAGACCTGCCGGAGATTCAAAGCGTTGACAGCAGGGAAGTCATCACGCACAAGATTGCAGAGGCAAGAAAGCACATCAAAGGCACCATTATCGTCGAGGATGCATCAGTCGAGCTGGAAGCGCTCAACGGCTTTCCTGGGGCGTTGGCAAAATGGATGATTACCCGTCTCGGCACGCAGAAAATCTACGAATTATGCAAGGGCAGCCGCATAACATACAGAGCCATCATTGGATACTGGCACAAGAACACGCTCACTTTCTTTGAGGACAGCGTTCACGGAAAAGTCGTCAAACCACGAGGCAAGAACGGCTGGCACTGGGACCCACTCTTCCTCCCGGCAGGATCGCGCAAGACGTTCGGGGAGATGACACTTGTTGAGAAGAACACCTTCAGTCACCGGGCGAAGGCGTTTAAAAGACTCAAGAGATCTCTTGAAAAATAAAGTAGTTTTATGCTAATCTCACATCAAATGGCCATGACTTGCAACCATTAAGAATTAGTGAGAATTTCATAGCAGGTGTCTTTTAATGAGAATGATGGACCCGCATGGGAACCCCCACCCGGAGCAGTTTCATACAATCCTGCTAATGTATCGCAATAGGTGTAGTTTTTGGTGAAGTTGGCAATAGTTATCTTACATCGAACTGTTTCGTTTTTCCAGTAAGCAAGGACCATCTTGTCACACCAACTTTCATTACGCTGAGCTATAGCAAAGTGAAGATAACATTCATTCTTGAAGAATCTTTGTTGATAATAATTATCTATATCAGATGTGTTTTCACAATAGGCAGGATCGTCTTTTTTTGTAACAAATGCCAACTTAACTACCAGTTTGCACTTATCTGCTTCTGATCCATCCCAACTCAGAGATGAATCATAAAGTGAGTTACAACGTTCAATATCTTCTGTAAGTTTAGCAGTTGTATCCAATAACTGCGTTTTGTTTAGCTGTTTGCAAGAAATAGCGGTGAACAAAAGCAGCATTAGTAGTACAGACCATTTCATCCTTTGAACCTCTCATCAGCTTCCGTTAAATATTCTCTTATTCTGCCGAGTATCGACGGCAGTACGTATCGCTCTATCTTCTCCGTGAACAGATCAGCAAGTTTGGCGTTCTCTGCAATTCTGTATTCGTTCGCGACCTTCTCGACAAGGAACGCCTCCCGCAAGCGCAAGAGCTGTCGTCTGATATTCGAGCCCGCAATACCGATAAGAGGCAGCTTGAGAGATGTGCGCTGCTCAACCACCTTTTGTTCGATTGACTCAGAGGAAAGCTGCTTTCTCGAAAGCAGGACCATGAACACATCGACGATGACATCGCGAGAGTCTCCCGCCTGCAATAACCCGAGGGAAAGGCAGAGTTTCTTCACAAGCTCCCTATCAGTAAGGTTGCCTGGTTTTTCGTACTTGCGTAGCGTCAACTCGGCAAGCGGCTGTTCCTTAGATATCGTACCCACGCTGACTATACTAAAAAAAAGAGTTTAAAAAATTACTTCTTTTTCTTTGGCGTCTGGCATTCCTTGCAGCTCGCCATGCATATCATGCCCAAGCCCATGAGCACGAACAGCACCGTGTACCACTGGATTCCCCAAAAATTCCAGACGTTCAGGTTTTGCAGCAGGAAGATGATGCCGAACAGAAAGAACAGCAACCCTCCCATTTTCGAACATTTCTCACAACACATGGTATCACCCCTCGCTTACAGGAAGACGTGGTTTATATAGTTTTAGAATCTTGAGATGTCTGCAATGCCGAGGCGGACAGCTCTGAGGTAGAGTGCATCCGTAATTTCTAAGTCTCTCTCCAAATACGCCCTGATGAGCTCGTGCTGGCCATCCTGCCACAATCGCGCAACGTCGCTGCCATCAACGTCCATGACCGGCAGGCCGAGCAATACTGCATACTCCTTGAGCTTTCCCCTGCTGTGCCCATACCTGTATGCGTTTATCTTGTCGCGAAGGTCGAGCAATTCCTTGACAGAAAACGGCACTATGGCAACGTCATTAATGAAGCTTCTCGCCACGAGGAACGGAATGTCAAAATCAACGAGGTTGAAGCCAACTACCCTGACGAGCATGTTCGGCTTGAGCTCTTTCCACAGTTTCCAGAAGTCGAAAAGCAGGGCTTGTTCATCCTCCCCTTGGAAGATGATGTTCTTCCCTTTCGTCCTTAGTCCTATGGCGATGATGCGAGAATCAATAGGGTTGAGCAGCTTTTTCCTGTCCTCCTCCGACAGCGATGCATGCAATTGCATGTCCAGAGGGATGGTTTCTACATCGATGACAAAATACGTCATACTCCTGCATGAGGGCAAGGTACTATATAAAAGTAGTGCAGGAAATCCTGCATTATTTCTGGACGTTGATGGTGAAGGTCTTCTGCTTGATCGTGAACACTTTTGCAAAGTCCTTGTGCGGCAAAGGCGTTGCAGAAATTTGCTTTGCACCAACTTTTTTCTTGATTTCCTCGAAGAAAGGAGCAAGACCCAGATCTTCTCCAATGATAGCAACGCTGGCGAGCGTGTCTGTTTTTTTGAGGCCGAGTTCCTTTCTCGCCTCCTGAATCCTGCGGGTTAGTTCACGCGCATACCCTTCGGCAAGCAGTGCATCATTCGTGGTCGTTTCAAGGTAGAGTGTACTGCATTCCGTGAAGTCAGCGTAGACGAGGTGCGTTGGGGGAATCTTTGTTATGAGCAAGTGTTCTTTCTTGATGAGTTGGCCTGCAATGAGGAATTCTTCCTTACCTTGCCTGAGCTCGCTCAGGATGCGTCCCTTCTGAGCGGGAAGTGCAGTAAGGACGTCTGCCGTGTGCTCCCCTAGCGCTCTGCCAAGCGCATCATAGTTCGGCTTGAAGTCATAGTCGAGCTCGGTGAACTTCTCAAAAAGTATTTCCTTGACGTTCGTCTGCTGGTGCACCATATCTGTGAATGCCGCGTATGCGTCCTTGATGGGCACGTCATTGTCATGCAGGTCGATGATCGCTTTGCTGATGGGCCAGCGCACGCCGAGCTGTGCTTTCTCTCTCGCTCCTAATATTCCCGTTATGAGCACTTGGACATGCCGCATGTGCCTTTCCATATCTGGCAGTATACGGTCGTCTTCTTTGCTCGGCCAGGAAAGGACGTGGACGCTCCAGGGCATGCCTCCTTCTTTCATGAAGTCTTGATAGAGCCATTCTGCAAGGTATGGCGTGAATGGTGCGGTTATGAGGATGACGCGTTCAAGCACGTATCGCAATGAGAATGCAGCCGCACTATTCGCTGTTGCCGTGCGCTCCCTGATCATCTTAATGTATCCTCGAGAGAAGTCATCAATGACGAAGGACATGATGGTTACGATTGCATGGCTGTATTCGTGCTTTTCCAGGTCTTCCGTCACCGTGGAGATAAGTGTGTTTGTCTTGCTGAGTATCCACAGATCCTCCTGCTGCAAGTCACTCTGCATTTTTCCATCCAGCCCGTTGTTCTTGAAGTAGTTCTGCACGAAGATGAAACAGTTCCAGAGCGTGTTGAAGTAGGGCATAAGCGTATCTTTGAAGACGCTCGGCCCATAGCGTATCTGATTACCCAAAGGATAGGAGCACATGGCCAAGCGCACGGCATCGACGCCGTACTGGGTGAACGTTTCCTCAGGGGAAACGATGTTCCCTTTCGATTTTGACATTTTCTCGCCGTTGTCGTCGCAGAGCAGGCCACCGACCGCAACGTTCCTATAGGCAGGCTGGTCGAAGAGTAGCACGCCAAGGACGTGCAACGTGTAGAACCATCCTCTCGTCTGGTCTATTGCTTCGACGATGAAGTCATAGGGGAATCGTTTCTCGAAGAGTTCCTTGTTCTCGAAAGGATAGTGGAATTGTGCGAATGCTGCGGAGCCGGAATCATACCAGCAGTCGATGACTTCGGGAGTTCGTCGCATCGTCGTGTGCTTTCCTTTCTTTTCGCATGCGGGGCAAGGCATGGTCAAGGTATCGACAGACATGATGTGCAGATCAGTAATGTGTTTTGCTCCTGTCTTTTCCTCGAGCTCTTTGATGCTGCCTATCGCTTCTTGGTGCTTGCAGACATTGCATATCCAGATGGGCAATGGTGTCCCCCAGAATTTGTTCCTGGACAATGCCCAATCCTTTGCCCCCTCGAGCCAATTCCCGAACCTGCCATCCTTGACAGAATCAGGATACCAATGGATTTCCTGGTTTTTTGCGAGGAGCTGCTGCCTGAACTCGCTGACTTTCACAAACCACGTGTCCATGGCATAATAGAGCAAGGGGCTTTTGCAGCGCCAGCAGAAAGGATAGCTGTGCACATACTCGAGGATTTTGAAGAGCTTGCCGTCCTTGTCGAGTTTTGCAATGATGAGCGGGTCTGCGTCCTTGACGAAGATGCCTTTGAAGTCAGTTATTTCGTCGCTGAACGTGCCGTCCTTCAGCACGGGATGGATGAAGCCGACACCTGCTTTCTGGTTTGCATCATAGTCCACTTCGCCGTACGCCGACGCTTGATGGACAAGGCCTGTGCCTTCGCTGACGGTGACGTAGTCCGCGTCCATGATGAAGAATCCTTTCTTGAGCGTGAAGTAGGGGAAGAGCGGCTCATAGTGTTTGCCGACAAGATCAGCTCCAGGAAATACTTGTATCGTTTCTGCATGCTTGAAGTATTTGCTGACGAGCTCTTCCGCCAGTACATAATACGTACCGTGACTGCTGATGAGTGCGTAAGGGATGTCTTTGTGCACGGCGATGCTTGCATTCGCTGGCAGGGTCCAAGGTGTTGTTGTCCAGACGAGCAACTGCACCTTCTCTTTTGGCATGCCGGGCAGCTTGTCCTTCAAGGAGAACGTGACAACGACTGTTTTTTCCTCGATGTCCTGGTAGCCTAAGGCGACTTCGTGGCTGCTCAACGGAGTCTCACATCTCGGACAGTAGGGAACTACCTTGTATCCTTCATAGAGCAGTTTTTTGTTGAAGAGCTCTTTGAGCGACCACCACACGCTCTCCATGTACGGCGTGGCAAGCGTCATGTATGCATCAGGCAAGTCCACCCAGAAGCCGAGCTTTTTCGTGTTGTCATTCCAGTCCTTGACGAACGTGAAGACATCCTTCTTGCATGCTTCAATGAACTTGGGGACGCCGTATGTGATGACGTCTTTCTTGCTCTTGAGCTTGAGTTTTTTTTCCACTTGTACTTCGACGGGAAGTCCGTGGCAGTCCCAGCCGCCCTTTCTCGGCACGGAATAACCTTGCATGGTCTTGAACCTGAGGACGACATCTTTGAAAACCCTCACTTCGACATGATGCAGCGCAGGAGGGGCGTTTGCTGTTGGTGGTCCTTCCAGCCAGGAATACAGTTTTTTCTCGGGATTGTACTTGAGCAGTACATCTATCTCCTTCTGGTGCTGTTGCCAGTGCTTGCCCACCTGCTCCTCTATGTGCTTGAAATCATATCCCAAAGCAACACCTCTCCTGCTGCTCTTCCGCGATGCTTTAAAAAGTTTGTTCCTCACGTCGGCCTTGTTGAACGTCTCTAGTCCACGCTCCGTACAGCACGGTTCACCACTGCCCGTCTCGAGGGCAATCGCAATAGCCGTCTGCTCGAATGACTGCGCTAGGTGGACTTTTTCAACAAGGCCCCTCACGTCAGCACTCCATAACATTTAAATACGCTCGGCGGTTGTTTCCAAGCATGGACACGTATGACGTCATCATCATCGGGACGGGCAGTGCAGGTTATCCTGCGGCGCTCTACAGCGCACGCTATAATTTGAAGACACTCGTCATCGGCTTCATGGATGGGGGGACGTTGACAGAAGCGCACAACGTCGAGAACTATCCTGGCTTCACGAGCATCAGCGGCATCGAGCTCATGCAAAAGTTCAAGGAGCAGGTGGAGCATTGGCACGTGCCCATCGTCTTTGATCGCGTGACAAAGGTGGGCAAGAAAAAGAATGGTTTTTCTGTCAAGACAGAAGGCGGGAAGGAATTCTTGGGGAAGAGCATCATCATTGCTGCAGGCAGTGCCAAGAGAAAGCTCAACATTCCTGGCGAGAAAGAATACACGGGAAGGGGTATTGCGTACTGTGCCACGTGCGATGCAGCATTCTACAAAGGAAAAATCGTCGGCGTCGTAGGCGGGAATGATGGAGCAGTCACTGCCGCAGAGCTATTACTCACTATGGCAAAGCACGTCACCATCATCTATCGGGGAGAGAACGTCCGCGCAGAACCGATCAATTTTGACAGGATCAAGGATAATCCAAAACTCGTCGTCCTCACAAAAACGAACGTTCTTGAAGTTGGCGGCTCAAAAAATGTGGAGTGGGCAAAACTTGATAACGGGAAGACACTCAAGCTCGACGGTCTGTTCATCGAGATAGGCAGCGAGCCGAACAGTAAAATATTTAGCAATCTCGGCATACCTTGTGATGAGCGAGGCCACATCATCGTTGATAGAAAACAGGCGACGAACATCCCTGGCGTTTTTGCTGCGGGAGACATCACGCCTGTCTTCCAGAAGCAAACCATTACTGCCGCGGGTTTTGGTGCGACTGCCGCGAAAGCAGCGTACGAGTACGTTTCTGGGAAGAAAGCAGGAAGCTATTAAAGCGCAACATATTTAAACGTTCCTGACGACAACACCGTCATGCACATGGAACGGATAGAGCACGCATGTCCTATGTGTGGGGGGCACGTGCATGGCAATGACGAGTATAGGTTTTTCTGCGGCAAATGCAACGTGCTCTACAGGAGAAAAGACTTAATCGTGCAGCCTGCGCCGCAAAAAGAGGAACCTCATGTGCCTGCCGCGCCGAAGTCCATCATTGGCATCGAGAAGAAAAAACTCGAGGACAAGTTCATCGTCAGCATGCAGACCAACAAATATCATAAGGGAAAGTATCATCACATCCACTGCCCGTTCATCAAGAAAATACTCGAGGAGAATCTCTTCTTCTTCGAACAGGAGCGCGATGCGCAGGCAAAGAACTACGAACCGTGCATCTGTCTCAAGAACAAAGTCAACAAAAGTCACAAGTTCATCATCGCCAAGGACGCAAGCAGATACCATTTCACCACCTGCCCCTTTGCCACGCAGATAAAACCAGAAAACAGAGTGTACTTTGATGACCTGAAAGCAATGCCGCAGGCGACCGAGCCCTGCAACTGCCTCACCAAACAGGTGCACTGATGGACACAATAAACCAACTCCTCCACAAGACAAGACACGTGCTGAAAAAGAACGCGCTCAAGAACGGAGCTATTGTTTCAGCACATCAAGACTTCCAGCATCATAAATGCATACAGAACAAGCACACCGTCTCCGTCCGGGATGCCAGTTTTGCCTGCCTCGCCGCGGACGTCCTCGGCTTCGATGACATCCCCGAAAAATTCTTCATGTGGTGCCTGAAGAAGAACGCAGACATCAGCAAGACGGGAAGGATTCACACCCTCTACTCGACAGAAGGCAAACGACTCATCCAAGGCTACCAGCCCGACCAGGCGGGGCTGCTGCTGTTCGCCATCTGGCACCACTACAAACAAACCCCGCATCGCGCAGAAAAGATCAAACCTCTTGTGAGAAAGCTCAGCGATGCATTATGCGAAGATTGGAAAGAGACGCATTTCAGCATCCTTGCAAAAGACATCTGGGGAGAATTCCACAGCTTCCCCCAATTCGAGGAGAATTTCTTGTACAGCCTGGCCGCTTGCTGCAGGGGGCTCTCGTGCGCACACCAATTCCTGCACCACGACAAGTACATGCGGATTGCTGAACAGATGAAAAAGCAACTCGACTTTCCTGAGATGCTGACACGAAGCCATGGCAAGCACGTGCATGATGCGCATGTCGATGCAAGCCTGCTCTTCATCATCTACCCTCTGGTCATCTATCACTTGCCGAACAAGCGACTCATGCAGTTCGTCAACACGTTAGAATCTACGCTCGTTAAGAATAATGGAGTACAGCGCTTCGAGCACGATCTGTACGACGGCATGATGCTGCAGAATGTGCACGTCCGGAAAGGAGGGGGAAGTTGGCCAGCACTCAACTTCCTCATGGCCATCTACCATGCAAAGACTGGCGAGAGGAAGAAGGCAACGCCCTACTACCAGTTTGTCCTGCATCACGCTGAAGAATACCTGCCCGAACAACTGTTCGAGAACAAGCATCAACACGCTGCACAAGCGCACATCCTCAGCCACGCGCTCTTCGTACTGGCGACGAAAGAATTAGGGTATTTTATCCTGGAGCGATAATGTTCATCCACAACATCAATCCCGTCCTGTTCAGCATCGGTCCGTTGAGCATTCGCTATTATGGCATCATCTACGCGCTCGGCTTTATTCTTGCCTATCTCCTGCTGCGGCATTTCGTCAAGCAGGGAAAAATTAAGCACATGCAACTCAAGGACGTTGATGATTACATCATGTGGTTGGTGCTTGGCGTCGTCGTCGGGGCAAGAGTCATTGATTATGTCTTCTTCTACTGGCCGGCCATCTTCACCGATCCTGTCGGCATATTCAGGATTTGGGAAGGGGGATTGAGCTTTCACGGCGGGCTTCTCGGGGCAGCGCTCGTCACGTATTGGTATTGCAAGAAAAAAAAGATCTTCTTTTACGATCTTGCAGACCTGCTCGTCATCCCCGCAGCGCTCGCCTTGTTCCTCGGCAGGATAGCCAACTTCATCAACGGAGAACTATGGGGGACAATAACTGATGTTCCGTGGTGTGTCCAGTTTCAAGGAGCGGAGGGGTGCAGGCATCCGTCGCAATTGTATGAGGCAGCGTATACTATCATCATCTTCTTCTCGCTGCTGTTCGTGCACAACAAGAAAAAAACAGCGTCAAAACACTCCTTTCTGCATACGCCAGGATTCGTCTTCTGGCTGTTCTGGCTGCTGTACGGCCTGTTCAGGTTCGTCGAGAATTTCTGGAGAGAAGACCCTCGGCTATTTGGCATCAGCATGGGGCAGTATGCATGCATTGGCATGGTCATCGTCGCTGCAATTATGCTGACACGCTTGAGGAAAATAGGATGAACTATCGCAAGGGCGCGTGCGCCATGATCTTCAAGGGCAGAGCACTCTTGCTCGTGCGCAAGCAACACTATCCTGCAAACCAGTACGCACTGCCTGGCGGCGGCAGCGAGCCAGGCGAGAAAATGCTTGACACGTTTTATAGAGAGATGCGTGAAGAACTCGGGTTAATGAAATCTGATTTCACCGACGTGCATCAAGCATCAAAGAACTTGACGTATGTGTGGGAAGAGAAATTCGTTAAAGAGCTCGGCTATGATGGACAGGACAAGGCTATCTTCGTTGCAAGGATGAACGATACAAAAATAACGCTCAATGAGGAGAATGAAGCGTATATCTTCTTGACACCTGAAGAACTCGACTCAATCATCATGTTTGAAAACGAGAAGAGACTGTTCAATGAATTGCGTTCTTTAGGAGAATTGCCGCCATCGCCCGCGCCGCCCTGAATGGGTCAGAATAATTAGGAATGCCATTCTTCTCGAGAAGTTCAATTGCTGCCTGCGTGTATTTTCCCCCCATGAAGCACGCCACGATGGGTTTATTGTATTTCTTTGCGGCAATCATGAGCTCTGCGTCCTTGAGCGTCTGCGTCATCGTCTGCAGGGTCTGGATGACAATGACGCCACCGATGCTCGCATCACTAAGCAGCACCGAGAGTGCCGCACCATACCGTTCAGAACGAGCGTCGCCGATAATGTCCAGGGGATTCGCACGAGAATAGGAGGGATGCATCTTTTTTGAAGCATCAAGTTTGCGCAGCACTGACGAGGAAAGCGTTGCGAGAGGAATGCCTTGTTGTTCGCATGCATCTGCACAAAGAACGCCACAACCGCCGCCGTTCGTGATGATCGCTACAGGTTTTCTGAGTTTTGGAATGGTGAGGCATTTTGCGACATCAAACATTTCCTCGAGAGTTTCGGCAACATACGCGCCAGCCTGCTGCAATGCCGCTTTCGTAATATCGTAACTGCCGGCGAGGCTCCCCGTGTGACTCGAGACTGCCTTGCTGCCCTTTTCCGTCTTGCCCGCCTTGAGCATGACGACGGGCTTGTGCATGTCTCTAAGGACGCCCATGAGCTTCTTACCATCGCTGATACCCTCGACATAGCACGTTATCACTTTTGTCTCCTTATCCTTGTCCAAGTATGAAAGAAAGTCTGGAAGAGACTGTCCTGCTGCATTGCCATAACTGATGATTTTTGAGAATCCGTATTTTGCGGAGAGACTCCAATCAATAATGCTGTCGACCAGAGCTCCCGATTGGCTGACAAGCGCTATGCTTCCTTTGTGCGGCATGGCCGGGGCAAAACTCGCATTCAAGTTTGCGCTTGTGTTGATGATGCCGAGACAATTGGGGCCAAGGAGCAGCATGCCTTTCGTTGCGGCAAGCCTAGCGAGCACTTCTTCCTGCTTGTGCCCCGCTTTGCCCGTCTCTCCAAATCCTGCACTGATGATGATTGCTGCCTTGGTTTTTTTCTGGGCTGCCTGCTGCAGGACCTGCATGACGAGCGGTGCGGGAACGCAGATGATGGCCAGGTC
The DNA here is from genome assembly GCA_043806035.1 of archaeon. GTDB lineage: Archaea > Nanobdellota > Nanobdellia > Woesearchaeales > UBA9642 > JAZDHK01. The sequence goes on along the minus strand of JAZDHK010000023.1, from coordinate 25,312 downwards.
CACTTTTTTCAAGTCAAGGATGCTGGAAAAGCATTTCCTGCCGAGAATCTCCTGCGCGTTCGGGTTGACAGGATAGACGCTGCCGTTGAAGGGTGTTGCACGCTCAAGTGTTCCCCCTTCCAGAAGGTTCTTGAGAATGCCGTAGCCTACGCTTTCGGGATCCCTGCTTGCCCCGATGACAGCGACGTGTTCTGGCGTGAAGAGCGCATTCATGGTTTTCCTCGCTTGGAGAGAGATACTATTATTCGCGCATCGACGATGAATATGTTTTTTCCTGAGGCGATGACGGGATTGAGGTCGAGCTCATCGATGTCTTCGTGCATGACGAGATCAGACAGTTTCATAAGCAGGCGGACAAGGGTTGGCTTGTCCACTGCAGGCAAGTTCCTGAATCCGTCGAGCAGTTTCTTTGCCTTGATGCCCTGCAGCATGTCCTGAGCATCTTTTCTCTTGAGCGGGGCAATCCTGAACGTGACGTCCTTGAAGAGCTCAACAAGAATGCCTCCCACGCCGAAAATGATTACTTTTCCGAACTGCGGGTCGGTCTTCATGCCCAAGATGAGCTCAACGCCAGTGAGTTGCGGCTGCACCACAAACGTGGGATTCTTCCCTGCAAGGCGCGCCTTCATCATGACGCGTGCTGACTCGAGCTCGGCGGCATTCCTGATGTCACGAACAACCGCTCCTTTTTCTGTCTTGTGGACGATGCTGGGACTGAACGCCTTGAGCACCACTGGATAAGAGAACGTGTAGGGCGTCTGTGCCTGGATGACTGTGCTTTGCACCAATGGCAGCTTGTACTTGTTCAGCAACATGGATGATTCCTGGAATGAAAGCAACACCGTGTCCCTCTTTCTGCACTCACGGACGGCTTTCTTTAAATACCTTGCGCTGAAGACGCGCAGGCAACACACGATAACGTTTGTTTGCACTACTCTAAAATGAAAAGATATTTAAGGCGTTGTGCAGTATGTCTTTCAAAGGTGGTAGTATGGTATTCAAGCCGAGTCCAGAACAAAAATGTTTCATCCATCGGGAACCCATCGTGGCATTGTGCAGTTGGTGCAGCACACCAATCTGCGATAACTGCATCCTCGAAGCGAACGGCAAGAAGTATTGCAAGAAATGCCTGAACAAGAAAGGCTATGCTGAACGGCCTGCACCGAGCGAGAGGAAAGCATTCGGAGAGGCGCCCAGGCAACCTATCAGGAATGTTGACCCGAGTTTTCAACCGGGTACGAAAAAATGATTGCCATCAACTGCAAGACGTACAAGGAGAGCAGCGGTAGCAATGCCATCACGCTTGCAAAATTCTGTGAAGAAGTAGGCAAGGAAAAGCACGTTGATTTTTTGGTCTGCGTGCCCGCCATTGACTTGAAAGAGACAGCGAGAGCGGTGCATATTCCCGTGTACGTGCAGCATGCTGATTTTTCACTGCCGGGAAAAAGCACGGGATCCATAACATTGGAAGCGGTGAAGGAAGCAGGTGCTGCCGGCGTGTTGTTGAACCATTCAGAAAAGCAAATTTCTGATGAGACCATCGCAAAAACAATAACGCGAGCTCATGAACTCAAGCTGAAAGTGCTGCTTTGCGCGAACACGCCCGAGAAAGGAAAAGAGCTGGCTCAGTACAATCCTGATTTCATCGCCGTCGAACCTCCAGAACTGATAGGGGGGAAGATTTCTGTCAGCCAGGCAAAGCCAGAAGTCATAACGAAAACGGTCGAGCTGCTCGGCGAAAGCATGAAAGGAAGGATTCTCGTGGGAGCAGGCATCCAGAACGCAGAGGATGTCAGGATTGCGGCAAAGCTCGGCGCTGCAGGCGTGCTTCTTGCAAGTAGCGTGACTCTTGCTAAGGATCAGAAGGCTGCGATTGAAGGGCTTCTTACGTAACGACGATCTGCACACGCTTGGGCGTATCGTAGATGGGAGTGCAGACAGCAGATATGTTGCACGTCACGTTAATTCCCAGCAGATACGTCCCTTTGGGAACAGTCCTGTCTATCCCTATGCCTATGCCTAGTGTCTGGTCTTTGTTGTGCTCGAGCATGTACGGTCCGGAAATGAAGGACGTATGCGCTCCCGTAATGCTTCCGAAAGTGGCTCCATCAACGTTGGGTATATTCTCATCGACAACGATGGTGAATTCGGCAGGCACTCCTATCTTATTGAGAATGCCCAACGGAAGAATTGCTGTCTTTCCTTTTTGTATTTCCTGTTTGGAGACGGGGCAGGCGACGAGCTGGCCTTGGCTCATGAGCAAGTTGAGCTCATCCCTGTTCTGGTCGCTGATCTTCGTGCTGATGTCCATGCTCGCATTGAACACTTTATACATGAGCATGATGCCGCCGCCAAGCACGGCGATGCCAAGAATAATCACCACGAGGAAGTTGACGGAGAGCTCGAAGCCTTTCATGCAAATACTACCTGAGAACTACATTTATAATGTTTATCATTTAGAAAAGAAAAAAAATTAACTCTTGATGAACTCGTATTCTTTGATGATGACGATGCTGAAAATCAAGAGCACGACAATGCCGGCAAGCATGATGAGGAAGCCGTACGCAATGCTGTCCGTGTCGGCAACCAGCTTGTAAAAGCCCAAGCCGAGAATGAACACGCCAATCCACAAGAACTTGTCCAAGACCAGCTTCATAATCTCAAATTCTTCCTGTTTGGTTAGATGCTTTTTCATGATAATCACCTACTGCTTGACGTTCACGAAGAACTGCCCTGTCTGGTAGAGGACTGCTGGTGTTGCCGTGTCCGTCGTGTCGTTGATGTTGAAAATGCACGTGTACTGTCCTGCAGTAACGCCTGCTGCTACATTGACTCCAGCCCTGAATCCTATGGCTTGACCTTCGGGAACGGGTAAGTCAGTACCTGTTGTCACCATTATATCTGTGTCTGCCAGACCTATACAGCCTTCAAATGAAGGCGTTACCGTCATTGGCGCTGATCCCGTATTGTAAACGCTACCGAGTATTTTCTCGAAGCCTCCTTTCTTGATGGCGACCTCAGTCTGCACTATGTAGGGACGGTCTGCTCGTGCAGGATTCTCTAATTCTGTGCCGCTGATGATAGTGTCGAACTTTTCCTGGCCTTTCTGAATAAGCCCTCTGATGAATGCCAATCCCAAACCGAGCACGGCTATTGCCATGACCAGAACAACGATAGCATTCACGCTCAACTCAAGAGAACCCTTCTTTCGTACCCGCTTAGGTGAAAATTTCATGAACACACCTCTTAACTCTTAATGAACTCATACTCTTTGATGATAACGATACTGAATATCAGCAAGACCACAACGCCGGCAAGCATGATGAGGAAGCCGTACGCGATGCTATCCGTTCCCGCAACAAGCTTGTAAAAGCCCAAGCCAAGGATAAAGACCCCTATCCAGAGAAACTTGTCCAGGACCAGCTTCATAATCTCAAATTCTTCCTGTTTGGTTAGATGCTTTTTCATGACAATCACCTACTGCCTCACCGAGATGAAGAACTGACCACTGTACAATTTCGTCACCTGAGGACCAGTTGATGGGTCCGTCCAGTTCTTGAATAAGTCCATGATGCACGTGTACGTTCCTATCGGAACGGTACTGTCTACAGCTATGCCTGCTCGGAATCCTATTGCCTGACCATCAGGGACGGGAAGCATGCTGCCAGTAGTTATGTTTATGCTGTAATTGTTGACGGTTCCATTTGGACAATATCCGACGGGTGAAACATTAATGGGTGCAGTATCCACATTGTAGACGCTACCGACCATCTTTCCAAAGCTACCTCTCTTCACTGCCAATTCTGCATCAACAACAAGCGGTTTGTCCGCGCGTGCAGGATTCTCCAGCTCAGTTCCCGTGATGATGACATCGAATTTTTCCTGACCTTTCTGGATAAGCCCTCTGATGAACGCAAGGCCAAGGCCAAGGACTGCAATGGCCATGACCAGAACAACAATCGCATTCACGCTCAATTCAAGAGAACCCTTCTTATGCAAACGTTTAGCTGAGAGCTTCATGAACAACACCTCTTTGAATAGTGATTCCTGAGAAGAGAGATTTATAAAGGTTTCTATGGCTGCAACTATTCAACGAACTCAATGCCCAATTCGTCCTTGAACGCTTCCTTCTTGTCCTCGGGAGATTTCTTGCCAAGAATCTGACTGCTGCGCACTCCGGTAACGATGAGCATCACGCGCACTGTCCCCTCGAGATCGTCAGACAATTGCGCCCCCCATATGATACGAGCATCCTCGTCGAGCTTCCTGCAGATTGTCTCAACAACCAGCTTCGCCTCGTTGAGAGTCATGTCTGGACCACCGACAACGTTGATCAGTGCACCGTTCGCGCCAGTAATGTCGACGTCAAGCAAAGGATTCAGAATAGCGCGTTCAACCGCTTCTGTCGCCCTGTTCTCCGTATTGCTCTCACCTACACCGATGAGCGCAACGCCTCCATTGCCCATAACTGTTCTGATATCGGCAAAGTCCAAATTGACCAGTCCTGCTTTCGTTACCAACTCTGCAATGCCCTTAACGCTGTTCGTCAGGATTTCGTCAGCGACCTTGAATGCCGTATGCAGTGGCAGGTCAGGAGCAAGAGAGATGAGCTTGTCATTGGGGATGACGATGATGGTGTCGACATTCTTTTGCAGGCCTTCAAGGCCAATGAGCGCATTATCGATCCTTCTTTTTCCTTCCATGCTGAACGGCAAGGTAACGACTCCCACAGTAAGCGCACCTGTCTTTTTGGCAATTTCCGCGATGACGGGAACGGAGCCTGTGCCCGTCCCTCCTCCTAAACCACAGGTGATGAAGACCATATCTGCTCCTTGCAAGGCATTCCGTAAGTCGTGCTCACTCTCTCGCGCAGCCTCCTCACCAACTTTGGGAATGCCGCCTGCACCCAATCCTTTCGTCAATTCCTTGCCGATAAGGATCTTCTTATCGGCTGTCGTGTAGAGCAAGTGCTGCGCATCCGTATTAATCGCTATGGTTTCGGCACCGACGATACCAACTTCAGAGATCCTATTGATCGTGTTATTGCCGCCGCCGCCGCAGCCGATGACTTTTATCGTCGCCCGCTGGTTCTGCAGGAGCTCTTCAAGTTCCTTGTCTGCTGGATTCACCTTTCTCGGACTAGGCTCTCGTTTTACAAGAGAAGTAGCAGTCTTGATGATTGTCTCCATAATGCCACCCGGTTTTTTACCTCTGTCCAGAGAATAAACGTACGAGTATATATAGGTTTCGTTACGGGAGAATGAAAACTCATTGCTTCTTGAACTCGACCTGCACTGCAGCAAGCCGCTCAATGGGCTTAGCAAGCTGTTCCTCAAGCTCCTTCGTCAACTCATGCTTGAGGGTGATCACTGCCTTGTTCTCCTCCAAGGTTACGTCTGCAGAAAGTCCCATGGTCTTGAGCACGGCCTGCACCTGCTCCTTCTTGTCATCGACAACGCGCTTGACATCAAGATCGTAGGCAACATCCTGCCCTGATAAGGGATGGTTGAAGTCGACGATGACCCTGCCGCCGTTCACCGTCCTGATAATGCCGTGCTTGTTGTCAACCGTGACGTCAAGCCCCGGAAAAGGAGAGATGTTCTCCTTCTTGAACAGCTTCATGGGAATGAGCCTGAGCAGCTTTGCGTCCTTCTTCCCGAACGCCTTCTCAGACGTTAGCTCGACGGCATATGTCCCTGGCTCCTTCCCTTCCAAGAATTCCTCCAGTCCAGGTAGGAGCTGATGCTCACCAAGAATGATGATGGCAGGCTCGTACGTTTCCTGCTTGGGAAGATCTTCCTTTTCCACAACCTCTTTCAGCGTCGTATCAAAGACCTTGCCAGACTCTTTCAGCCTGCCTGTGTAATCCAATTCTATGAAATCTCCTTTCTTGAATGCCATGCGCTGAGAAGAAGGAAACCATTAATAAATCTTTGTGTTTCGTCACAGTCGTCTTTTTATCGTGTCTGGCATGCCTGGAACGTAAGGGTTGAGCATTCTATCCTGGCCAGTATCAACAGGATATTCGAGTATCCTATTCTGACCCTCATCCAAAGGAAAGACATAATAGCCTGGCTGCAGGAAGAACATATACTCCTCAGGGGCGTCAGGGAGAAAATACTCCAGAGAATCCGCGGCATTCATCGAATCAGACTGCGCTTCCATCTGCAAAATCCTGTCCTGCATGTCAATGTCCAAGTACGTCCCGGTCATTGGAGGCTGATAGGCACAGCCGCCCAGGATAAGAGACGCTATTCCTAACGCGAGACAGGTTCGCATATGACAAAGAAAAACACAATCCTATTTAAGCATTGCGGCACGCAAGCACATTTCCACAAAAAACTTAAATAGCACTGCATTCCAAGGAAGCTGGGGGGATTATGGGAGAAGAAATACGCATCACGTACGAGAGTTTGTTCGACATTCTCCGCAGGGAAAAGAACAAGGACGAGTTACAGAAGCTCGATTCCACATTCTTCGATGACGTCATCACCTACCTTGAGCAAAAGCAAGAGATGATCCAGCAGAAAGTCTCGGCAGGCATGGACGACGACCAGGCAAAACTGCAACTGCAAAACATAAAAAAAGTCATCAAAGAAATCTATGAGCGCCGAGAGAGAAAAATTGCAAACATGGCCCTGCACAAGGCACGGCTCAGCGACGACATGGTTCTGGACATGTCCTCACTGCTCACCGAAGAACAGGCGCTCTATAATGAACTCGTGGATGTGCTCACGAATACACGCAAGGACGTCCTGCAGGCAATGCTGGACATAAAAAGAAAGACGCCAACCTCGGAGAACACCCCTGTGCAAGAGCAAAAGGATGATAACACCGCGGTCACCTTTCTCAAAGCAGTTCCCCAATTCTTGGGCAAAAACAGCAAAGTGCACGGTCCCTACCAGCCGGGCGATACGGCAGAGCTCCCTCCGGTCATTGCAAATATTCTCGTGAGCAAGGGACTTGCCGAACTGAGCCCAGAGCAAGCGGCTCCATCCTGAAAGCAAGCATAACCTTTATAAAGCCCCTGTAGTTTCCAACGCATCGTGAAAAAACCAAAGACGACGAAGCGGCATTGCCCCTTCTGCAACAAGCATACCGAGCACACGATCAGTATTGCAAAAAAGAAAGGAAAGAATGCGGCGCATCCGCTCAGCCACGCATCGAAGCACAGACTTAGGGCACGAGGCTCGTGGCGAGGACATGGCAACATGGGCGCTTTCTCCCGACCACCCATAGCGAGCAGGAAGATGTCCGGCAAAAAGCTCAGCAAAAAAACAGATTTCAGGTTTACGTGCAAGGAATGCAAGAAGACGCACGTGCAAAATTCTGGGATTAGAGCTAAGAAAGTCGAGTTGGTCTAGTTCAAATCTTTCTTCAATAATCGTACGAGTTCTGAAAATGTCTCTACACTGAAATGTCCATTCTTGCTCTCAAAGACAGTGATGCTCGCCCAAGGCAGTTTCTTCCTGTACTGTTCTGCATGATATGGCGGGACGATAACATCATCTGCAGAGAAGAACAAATGGAGTTTTTTGCAGTTCTTTCCGATGAGAGAGAGATCGGATCGTAACGTGAATCCACCCGTTAATGTCTCGACAGAATGCGTACGATCGAATGAAGGGCAGATCAAGTACACTGCAGCTAGTTTCTTGGGGAATTTGTTCTCCGACAAGTATTTTGCAAGGAATATCCCCCCGAGCGATCTTCCGAGCAGGACGACATTGTTTCTCAGAAACGGGATATGCCGCTCAAAGTGGATCTTCCAATCAGCATATTTTGCATTCTCGCACAGCGGCATCCGAGGACGGATGATCTTGAAATCCTTGCCGAGCTTTTTGTCAAGATACTCACCGCTCCACTTTCTTTTTTTCATGACAGCTATCTTTCTCGTCTTCAAATACTGCACGTAGTCTTTCTTTCGTCGGAACGTCATGCCACCATGAATGAGCAGAAGTTGTCGTTTCACCATACTGCACGTACGTAATGGTCTTTTATTAATGTTTGGTGTTGCAGTACGTCTCCCTGAATGCCTCGAAGACATTCACTGCCCGGCTCAGCAATTCCTCTTTCAGGCAGAGCTCATCGCAGAGCATCATCTTCCTGAAACCTATGTCGTACAGCCATGCGATTTCTGAAAGGTCAGCACAGGATGGCACGGGATCGTGGATGGTTGAGAGGAGAATTCTCGAGCCGACCGCAGCCTCAGGATCCTTTGCAAGAATTGCCCGCATTGCAGGGAGGATGTCGTGCGGCTTGTCCACCTCAACGAACAAGTCCCCTCGCGCCGCCATGAGATAGGTGTTGCCATTCTTTCTGAACTCATTCTCGACATAGGCAAGGCCTTTCTTGCTCTCGATCTTCAGCATGAGCTCTGCATCCTTGCCGATGTAGCTTCTGAACTCATCGACGTCACGCTGCGATTCCGTATACGAAAGAAAGTATCTTCTGAATCCTGCCTTCTTCGCCGTGTCAATCTTCTGCAGCTCGTACGGCGTGAACTGCTGTCCCTGCACTTCAAGACTGGGATGGCGGATGTGCAGGCTCTCTCCCTTCTTGACAACATATTCAGGCCCTCCATCAAAGATGAGATGCTTGCCATCCTTCACCTCGTTGAGCAATGCATAGTCTGCCCCTGCCTTGAAGAGCACCATCGTCGGCGTTTGCACGGCAATAGGATGGTTGAGGATGAGCTCGAGCCGATCCGGCTTGATGATGGATTCCTCGATGCGCAACTGCCTCCCCTTGATGTCGAAATACAAAGGTACGGTAGGAATGCTTTTCGCCAGTGCAAACTCGCTTGTCAGCTCATAATTCTCCACCATCGCCGTATTCAGGCGAATGGCGCTCAGTCTATTATCTTGGGCAAACCGCTTGAAGTGCGGGAAGCTCGGCCACAACGTCACGAGCAGCTCCAACTCCGCAGGAGGGAGTCGGGCTACTGGACGCTTAAAATTAAAAAGTTTCATAGCAACTCCTTGCTCGGCTTTCCCACATCCTTTCGTATCGTTACGGACTTACCTGAACGAAGCAGGTGATCTGCTTTCAAAGGGTCTGGTCGGTGGACACTTTCCAGCGACTTCATGACGACAGCGACCTGTTCCGGCTTCTGGCGTTCGATGAGCTCCTGATGGAAGTAATCCACTCTGTTGGTCTCTTTTGCAAGGATGCCGAAGATGACGTCAACAACCCGTCCCGCCTCGGGGAGTGTGGAAATTCTGTCAGGACCCAACAGGGTTTCCCACTGCTTGTAAATCCTCATGTCCGTCGAACTCATCCTATCTCCTGACGACTCGTACGGTTTGCGGATCAAGTAGACAGAATACTTGTTCTTGAGATCATCGAACAATTCCTTTGTCGGGAGCCGTTTGTCCAGATCGATCTTGGCTACATTCTTTGCTTGCTGCTTGTCCACAAAATCATAGAGTCCTTCATCGCCGATGAAAATCAGCACGGGATGGATTGCTTTGTTCATTTCTGCATTGTGGAGGAAGTACAGTGCTGCAAGGTCGTAACTTTCCGAGGTCTGGCCTCCACCATTGCCCTCGATAATGAGCTCTTCCATGCGCTTTTTCAAATCAGTCCCCTTAGTGAAGGGACGCACTTGCAACGGATAACTGTCAGAGTACGCATCACCGACTGCAGAAAAGCATATTTCGAGATCATCCCCAAGATATTCCTTCGCCTCATGCTCAAGGTAGGGCAGCTTGGAGAACATCGTCGCAGGCCAATCACCCATAGAACCCGTGACATCGCATGCAATGACGAGCGCTGCGCTGCTGTCCGTCTTGACACGTTGTTCAAGGACTGCTTTCGTATCCTTTCTCGCTGCCTTGGCATCATCGTAGCTCCTGCCGACGTGCACGTCATAGCTTCTTCTCGCGGATGCAAAATCATGCCCCCTCCATGGCCCCGGATCATAGTCTCCTGATTCACTCATGGTTTCACCTCATTCGTTCTTTCAATGATAGGGTTGGGTGCGCAAAGATAGGCAAGCGTGTTCACGATGCACGCTAGACCTCTTGTCTCATGTGCTTTTTTCATGCTCATGGTTTTTCCCTCACAGGCCAGGTATGGGCTTCATGCCTGAACGCAACCTGCCGAATTCTTTCATGCGTATGTCCTTCAAGGTATCTGCCAAATCTTCTTTCTCCCAATTGGGTCGTTTCAGGACATCATAGACAATGAGGCTCTTGATGAACGAGCACAAAGAATCAGGGACGTTCTTGGGAACAAGTTTCTTCTCGATATCTCCTCCGAGCGCATAGATCATGGTCATGCCTAATCCGTAAAAGTCTGTCTCGGGAAGCAAGGTTTTGCCATGAATCTGTTCAGGCGCTGCAAAGTATGGCGTGAAGCCTGGGCTGGTGCTCTTCGTTGGTGAGGGACGTATGACCGAAAGCCCGTAATCGACAAGTACGATAGTATGGTTCTCTGGCTGGATGATGATATTCTGCGGTTTAACATCGCCGTGCACGACGCCATTGTAGTGCAAGTACTTGAGTGCGTTTAACGATCTCTCAGTTATCCAGGCGACATGCTCAGGCTCAAGCCTGTCCACTTTCTTGATGATCTGCTCGAGCGTCGGTCCTGGAACGTAGCTCATGACCAGAGCAAGGCTACCATCGTCCATCTTGAGGATGTTGCGCACGGCAGGGATGCTGAAATGCCGCAAGTCCCAAATCGCCTTCGCCTCGTTGAGGAGAATTTCTTCATCTTGAGGGGAAACGTAGTGGGCATGCTTGATGCAGACAAGCTCATTGAGCAAGGTGTGCTTTGCCTTGTACGTCTTACCAAATCCGCCTTCTGCAATGAGCCCGAGGAGGGTGTACTCCCCGAGTGTCGTGCCGACGAGATTTTCTCGCTGCACATCGTACTCTTGGCGTTTGTCCTTGTTGAGCAGAATATCCTTTGCCTGGTTGAGCGACTTAGCGACACGTGCATCACCTGTTGGCTTATCCGGGTGATAAATGTTCATGAGCGACTTGTATGCTGCAGTAATAACTTCTGGCCGCGCGCGAGGGCTGACTTCGAGAAGGTCGTACAGGTTTTTGGCAGGGGCATCAGTCATGATCTCACTCCATCGATAGTTAACACGGTGCATAAACGTTACTATATACCCGTATGATTGCTACCACCTTTTGGTGAATAAAAAATTTTGTCACGCCAGACATCACACAAAACATGCACTGCAACTGCAGAAACATGTGCAAACACACCACAAACACCGCCTTCGAGAACAGACCACATCTTAAATATTTTTTTATTTTAGAATAGTACCCGTATCACGGTTAAGACCAACAAAAACAAAACGAAGCTGCACCAGGACAGCAGGCATGACAATAATCATCCTGCACCTCGCCAATAGCTTTATAAATCGACTGAGATTCATGGCAGTGAGGTGGCAGTATGAGCAACATCAATGCATCAACGAGCAAATTCATCAAAGTACGCTGTCCAAAATGCAAGAACGAACAAATCGCATTCGGCAAGAGTTCGACGAACGTCACCTGCCTCGTCTGCGAGAAAGTGATTGCGGAGCCGACAGGCGGCAAGTGCAGAGTCAGGGCAAGAATTCTTGAGGTGCTAGAATAAATGTTACTGCACAGGACAGGCATCCCAGAAATCGGCGAACTCACCCTGTGCAAAGTAACCAGCATTCAATACAACAGCGTCTTCGTCCATTTGGAAGAGTACGGCACGCAAGGGATGATCCACATCTCAGAGATTTCTGCAGGGCGCATCAGAAACATCAGAGACTTCGTCACCGAAGGCAAGGTCATCATCTGCAAAGTGCTCGACATCAACAGAGAGAAAGGCCACATCGACCTCTCCCTGCGCAGGGTAAGCGAAGGACACCGTCGAGAAAAAGCGTCCGAGCTCAAGCAGGAACAGCGCGCAGAAAAAATCATCGAGCTGCTCGCGCACGAGCTCAAGAAAGACGTCAAAGACGTCTATCAGACCATCAGCACCATCCTATTCAAGAACTACCAGTACACCTTCCAGGCATTCGAACAAGTATCCACGGGAGAGCTCATCGTCGAAGATCTCGGCATACCTTCTGACTACTATGAACCGCTCAAGCGAATCATCGCAGAGAAAATGCGGCCAAAAGTGATTGAGATGCACGGCACAATCACCCTGCAAACGTACGAAACAGGAGGTGTCACGCTCATCAAAACACTGCTTGCAGACACCGAGCAGCACATTCCCAACTGCACCATACGCTACCTCGGCGGCGGCCAATATTCATTCAAGATAACGGACAACGACTACAAGCAAGCAGAAAAAACATTGATCAATATGCAGGAGTTCTTGGAAGCACAGACAAAAGCGAAAAAAATAAAATATGCCTTCGCCCGGGCCGAGTCATGAAACACATCCTCAAATGCCCTGCCTGCAAGAGCTATGCCCTGCAGGAAGCGTGCCCCTGCGGCAACAAACGGATTCCCACACTACCACCAAAATTCAGCCCCGAGGACAAGTATGGTGAATATCGGAGACGAGCAAAAAAAATGCAGTGATTGGCGCATCATCCGCCATGGCAAAAGCACTCCTGACAAGCCCATTCTCATAGAGGGACTTCCCGGCATCGGCAATGTGGGCAAGATTGTCATGGACATGCTCATTGAGAGCACCAAAGCAAAAAAAATAGTCAGCTTCTTCAGCCACCACCTGCCCAGCGCCGTGTTCATTCGCGAAAACAACCTCATCAGCACACCAGGCATAGCGCTCTACCACAAACGCATTGGCAAGCAAGATTTCTTGTTCATGACAGGGGACACGCAACCCGTAAGAGAGGAAGCCTGCTACACGCTCTGCGAGGAAACACTCACCCTTCTCGACGAGTGGCATGCCAAGCTCATCATCACCATTGGGGGCATCGGTCTTGACCACGTTCCCGAGCAGCCGCACGTATTTTGTTCGGGAACGGACAAGGCAAGCGTTGCTAGCTTCACCAAGAACACTACTGCAGAAAAGAGCATTTATGGCATCGTCGGACCCATCATGGGCGTAACGGGAGTTCTCCTGGGAAACGCGCAACGACGAAAACTTCCCGCAATAACGTTGCTTGCAGAGACATTCGGGCACCCACTTTATCTTGGGCTGAAAGGAGCACGGGCCATCCTCTCCCTGCTCGACAAAAAATACACGTTGGGTGTGCGCTTCAAGGATCTGGACAAGGAGATTACCTTCGTCGAGGACCAGCTGCAAGGCAACACTCCTCCAAAATCAAAATTCAAGCCGGTACTCACCGAAAAAATGGCCACCAATTACATAGGGTAAGCACATGTTCAACACGACACGAAAGAAACGGCTCTCCAAACATGACATTGTCTTCAGCACGCCATTCAGACAAGGCATCGGCCTGATGTTCAATCATGCACGAAAAGATCACGCCTACCTCTTTCCTTTGCGCAGGCCAAAAATCGTCCCGCTGACGATGCTTTTCGTCTTCACACCCATTGATGTCCTGTACACCAGGAGAGGCAGGGTCGTCGATCTCATCCACGATTTCAGACCGTTTACGAACTACACGCCTCGCGTCAAAGCAAATCTTGTCGTGGAACTGCCAAAAGGAACACTGTACAGGACAGATACACGCATTGGCGATGCCGTGAAAGCATGACCCTCTCCAAAGATTTTTTTAACGGCTATGTCTTCGCTGCGCTCATCATCATCGTGGGAGTAGTGCTGCTGTATGCATCCGGCGTCTTCTCACGAGATGAATGCGTCATCAATGGTGGGTTTTCCTGCACGGAAGCGCAAGCAACATCATTGCAGGTAAGTTTCTTGCTCACCAACATGCTCAACACAGCATTGGACGAACTCACGGTGGGCATAGACGGCTGTGGCAACAACACCTTCACGAACATCAGCGACGGGCAAACAACACGGATCACCATCCCCTGCACGCTCGAAAAAAGCTACCTCCTCAACATAAGCTATAGCAAGAGCAACGACACCAAACGCATCTACTTCACCGAGGGAAGGATCAAGTTCACGTAACTACCTACAAGAGAATTCCTGCAACGAGACTACACGCGTTCTCAAGACCACTGCCGCCATTATCTTCCTTTCACCAGATCGAACTTCGCAAGCCTGCATCCCTTGTATTGGTCCTCGATGCGGAGCAGCTCATTGTATTTTGCCGTCCGCTCGCCGCGGCAGGGAGCGCCAAGCTTGATCATGCCGCACTTCAGACCTACTGCCAAATCGGAGATGAATGCGTCTTCCGTCTCTCCGCTCCGATGGCTTACCATGACGCCGAACTTGTACTGCTTGCAGTACAATGCCGCATCGATGGATTCTGTCAGCGTGCCTATCTGGTTGACTTTCAGCAGCAGGGCATTGCACCAGCCGCGATTGACTGCCTTCTTGATGCGTTCGATGTTTGTCACGAGCAGATCATCACCCACTACCTGGATGGTCTTACCTACTTTCTCCGTGAAGTGCATGAATGCAACAAAATCGTCCTCAGCAAAAGGGTCCTCGATGCTGATGATAGCATACGTGCTGATGAGCTGCTCATAATACCGCGCAAGGCCGTCTGCCGTGTATTGCCGATTGTTCACGAGATACATGCCGTCTTTGTAGAATTCGCTCGCCGCACAGTCCAATGCTATGCGCATGCTCTTCTGATAGCCCGCCTTCTTGATGGCTTCCGTCAACAGATCGAGCGCCTCCTCGACAGTCTTCACGGCAGGGGCAAATCCTCCTTCATCACCGACGCTGGCTGAACTCTTGCCGTATTTCTCGATGATAATCTTTTTGAGCACATGATATGTTTCGCTCACCATGCGTGTCGCCTCGGCAAATGAATTTGCGCCGACAGGCACAATCATGAACTCTTGGATGCTCATATTGTTTTGCGCATGCTTGCCGCCGTTGATGACATTGGCAAAAGGCAAAGGCAATACTGGCTCTTTTGAAAGGTATTGCTCGGGCAGGAGATGCATGATGTACTCGTGCAAGGGCAGGCCGATATTGTCTGCAGCACATCGGGCACTGGCCAGGCTCACGCCGAGGATGGCGTTGGCGCCGAGCTTGCTCTTGTTGTGCGTCCTGTCCAGCAGGATCATCGAGTTGTCGAGCTTTCGTTGGTTGAGAACGTTCTCGCCAAGAAGGGCAGAACGGATGCGCGTGTTGACATTCTTGACTGCTTTGTTGACGCTCTTGCCTTGATACGTCTTGCCGTTATCTCGTAACTCCACTGCCTCGTGCGTTCCCGTGCTCGCGCCTGATGGCACACACGCCCGTCCATGGAATGTCCTTGCACCGACGACCACTTCTACCGTTGGATTGCCTCTGCTGTCAAGAATTTGCAATGCATGAATGTGCTCAATGCCGACATGCGTCACACTCTCACCTCATCAGCACCCCACGCGTCTGGATTTATATACTTTGTGCAGGGAAGTGCAGGCAAACAATACGCAGCGCAACGGGAAATAAAGAGAGTGCAAAATCTACCGCAAGAGCAGCAACACATTTAAATAGTGCGTTGCTAGTCATGCACCATGGAAGACGTGGACTTTCCCGCACTGCATGCCAAGTGGCAGCAGACATGGGCTGATAAGGGCATCTTCAACGTCAAGCCCGATCCAAAAAAGAAAAAATGCTACTGCCTCGAGATGTATCCTTATCCTTCGGGGAAACTGCACATGGGCCATGTGCGCAATTATTCTATCGGCGATGCCTTTGCAAGGTACAAGCGCATGCAGGGCTACAATGTTCTCTATCCTATGGGCTATGATGCTTTTGGCTTGCCTGCAGAGAACGCTGCCATCAAGAACAATGCGCATCCCGATCCTTGGACGAGGCAATGCATAGCGATGATGAAGGAACAACAGCAGCAGATGGGCTTCAGCTACGACTGGTCGAGACAAGTGGCCAGCATGGACGAAGACTACTACGTCTGGAACCAATGGTTCTTCCTCAAATTTCTCGAGAAAGACCTCGCGTACAGGAAAAAGAGCCCCATCAACTTCTGCCCGAAATGCCAGACCGTCCTTGCCAACGAACAAGTTATAGGAGGAGTGTGCTGGCGGTGCAAAACGCCTGTCGAGATTAAGAATCTGGAGCAGTGGTTCTTCAAAATAACCGAATACGCAGAAGAGCTGCTCAACGACATCGACACGCTGGACTGGTCGGAGAAAGTCAAGATCATGCAGAAGAACTGGATCGGCAAGAGCCACGGCACCCTCGTCAACTTCACACTCGACGATGCAAAGACAGCACTGCCCGTCTTCACCACTCGTCCGGATACACTCTACGGCGTGACGTTCCTCGTCCTGGCTCCAGAACATCCGCTCGTGGGAGAGCTCATCAAAGACAGCACCATTGAGCAGGATGCGAAACAGTTCATCAGGAAAGTCATCCTCGAAGAAAAGACGACACGGACTGCCGATGAAACGGAGAAGGAAGGGTTCTTCCTCGGCAGATACGCCATCCACCCCTTGACAAAAGAAAAGATTCCCCTCTACATCGCTAACTTCGTCCTCATGGAGTACGGCACGGGCATCGTGATGTGTGTTCCCTGTCATGACCAGAGGGATTTCGAGTTCGCAAAAAAGTACAAGCTCCCGCTCACCGTGGTCATCCAGCCAGAAGACCACGAGCTGAAAGCAGAGAAGATGACAAAGGCGTTCATCGACGATGGGGTACTGGTTGCAAGCGATGACTTTAGTGGCATGCACAATCGCGAGGCCATCCTGCGCATCTCAGAATATTTGGAGGAGAACAAGCTCGGCGAAAGAACCGTGCAATACAAACTCAGGGATTGGCTGCTCTCTCGGCAGCGATATTGGGGAACACCCATCCCTATCATCTATTGCGATCATTGCGGCATTGTCCCCGTTCCCTATGAGCAGCTGCCTGTCAAGCTGCCCGAGGACGCAGCGTTCACCGGAGAGGGAAATCCACTCGACAAGATCCCTTCGTTCGTCAACGTCGACTGCCCGCAGTGCGGCAAGCCAGCGCGCCGGGAAACAGATACGATGGACACGTTCGTTGACAGCTCCTGGTATTTCTTGCGCTATGCAAACAAAACTCCCGATGCACCGTTTTCAAAAGAAGCCGTGCAGTATTGGCTACCCGTCGACCAATACATAGGAGGCATTGAACACGCCATCCTGCACTTACTCTATGCCAGATTCTTCACCAAGGCAACACGAGATTTGGGCCTGCATGACATCAACGAGCCGTTCAAAAAATTATTGACGCAAGGCATGGTGACACTCCATGGCGAGACGATGAGCAAATCAAAAGGAAATGTCGTCGACCCATCAGGGCCTATAGGCCAGTATGGCGCGGACACGCTGCGCTGCTTCATCCTCTTCGGAGCACTTCCCGAGAAAGAGATGGAATGGTCGGACACCGGCATTATCGGCACGCACAAGTTCATCAAAAAAGTGTACAGTCTCGTCACGGACGATGCTCGCAGCGAGAATTCCGTGCAGGACGCGTACGTGCTGTCGATACTGCACGACACCATCGCCCAAGTGACGTCGTTGATGGACGACATCAAGTTCAGCCTGGCCATCAGTGCCATCATGGAATTGGTGAACGAATTTGCAAAGCTACGCCTGCAGTGCAGCCCTCGCACGCAAAAGGAAGTGCTGGAAGGCATCACGCTATTACTTTCGCCCTTCGCTCCGCACGTGTGTGAGGAATGCTGGCAAGCGCTCGGCAAGGAAGGATTTGTCAGCATTGCTTCCTGGCCGCAGGCAAATCCTGATCTCATCAGCAGAGAAGCAATGCAAGGCGCCGCATTCAAGAGAGACATACGACTGGACATCATCAACGTGCTCTCCCTCATGAAGATCGAACGACCTGAAAAAATAATCATTATTACTGCGGATTCGTGGAAGTACGATCTGTATCGCGTAGTAAAGACAGAACGGGAACGGACGCGGCACGTGCACGAAATCATGAAAACAATCATGGTTTCTGACTTGAAAAAGCACGGACAGGAGATAACCAAGCTGCTGCCGAAACTCGTCGAGAAGATGCCTGAACTCATCCTGGACGAAATGCAGGAGATATCTTTCCTGAAGGAAGCGCAGTCTGCGCTGCAGAGAGAGTTTTCCTGCGACGTCATCATCGTTCGTGCAAAGGACAGCACGGAAAAGAAAGCAAAAATGGCACTGCCGGGAAAGCCCGCCTTCGTCATCAGTTGAGGTGATTGCCATGGGACTGAATGATCTTTTTGAAAACTACGAACAACGACAGAAAGATGTTGCAGCGCTCTTGGAGCGAACACCCATGACGTGGGGTTCTTTGTACGAGAAGAAACCAGTCCGTTTCAGGACGTATGCGGTTTCTCCGAATATCGCACATGCTATGAAAGCACTGCACGTGGAGAACTGCGACCGTATTACAGGAGGGCACATTGCACAGCTCTATGCGAATCCTATCGATGCATTGTTCACGGCTAATGAATTGCTCTACGCCCTGTTCATCAGACACAGTCAAAAACTGACTCCAGAAGATAACGCCGTGCTCATCAGGAGGATACAGTCAAGCGAGTACTTTGAACGCGCGGTAGAACAGGCACCCGATCTTCTGCCAGAGTACTTTGTCGAAAGAGTCGACACGTGGAGACGGGACATGAAGGATGCGATAAAACGGCTGAGTGATGCTATGCTTACTGCGCGCGAAGAAGACAAGAATGAACAAGCACGCAGACGGCAAGACTTCTTTGATAGAATCGGGGAGAAACGCAAGAACAACATTCCCCTGACACCTCACGAGCAAGACCTCGAGGACATGCTCACGTCAGGCGTTGACGTGCGGCTGGTGTGATGGTGAGCACATCATCGAAGATATGCGCATATTGAGAACAGTGGAGTTCACGAGTACAGAACCACACCCAGGACGACGAGCAGATTCGTAATAAGGAAGATGATGTTCGAGAAGATGATGGGCTTTGCCTTATGGATGATACCATAAGAAAGCCAGATGATGGAGAGCAGCGAGAATCCCACCCATGAAACAAGCGAGACGTTCTGGGCATTATGATTGAGAAAGATCTCGATGATCTGCGGCACGTTCAGAAGAGGACCGAACAGCACGATGATGGACAATGCTTTGTCGTAGGCGCGTATGAACGTGTTCGGGTGGGGGTATTGTTCCCGCTTCTCGTGAATCCTCTTGCGCACGTCGAGATGATGATAGCCGATGTTGGGAAATGCCACGAGCAGTATCTTGTAGGCATCAGTATAAAAAGGTTATTACAAGTAGCGTATTCTGTTCTCTACGAACTCTTCTAGTTTAGCAAAGCAGTCCGGGCAAATCCTGAACTTCGCGATGAATGGCAGGATTGCCTTTTCTCGGAAGGAGAAGCAGTCTTTTCTGATGTCGCATAGCTTGCAAATCTCATCAGGACGTGTGTCTTTGTCGGCATCGACTGCTGCTTTCATCTTGACATAACATTCGAGGCAGATGCTGAACGGCAGAGAGAATTCTGTGAAGATGAGACAGCTCTTCATAGTATCGCACACTTGACAGCGATAATCGTCTTTGACCTGCATACACCAATCACCAACTAAGATATATAGGTTGGAGTATTTATTATTTACGCATTTTCATAACAACAAAACAACAATTGCTGGAAACCGCCTCTATTGCCACATGCAAACACATGATTTTTATATGTGCAAGAAATGCTGCAAGCATGTATCACCACCTTACCTATTGCGCACGATGCCAGAAAAAAAATGCTGATGCAATGCAAGACTATCTCACTGACTTGCTTCTTCATCTGTACTCGCCAGCCCGCTCATTGCAGGAAACCTACGTTGCAAAAAAAATCGAGCATGAACGAAATGGGCAAGGCAACATTATTTCTTCACGGACAACATACTTCTACAAGATGGAAGGAATAGACATCATGATCGAGTCCTTGTCAAAGAAACGAAGCGTTGAGATGAAAGTAGGACTACTCAGCAATGACGTGTATACGTTGCGTCTCGCCCACGAACCGCTCATGAAAGAAGGCATGTCTCTCCTGACAACTATCTGACCCTGATCACTTCGAGATTTCTTGGAGCTACAGTTTCTATCCTGAACTGCTTGTGCACAGAACTTGCAAGGTCGAGACATCTGCTCGACTCGCCATGGTTCACGATGATCTTTTTAGGTTTAGGATTGCAGTTCTTGACGAAATTCATGAGCTCCTTCCTGTCCGCATGACCCGTCACCTCGAGTTTGGAAATCTCCATCTTGATCTCGACGACTTCATTGCTGCCGTCCGGGCGCTTGAATGTCATGCCTCGCTCCCCCTGCTGGATTCGTCTTCCTAAGGAGCCTTCTCCCTGGTAAGAGGTGAAGACCATGCTATTCCTTTCGCTTGTTGACAATTCCCTGAAGTAGAACACGCTCGGGCCACCGTTCAGCATGCCGCTCGTGGCAAGGATGATGCAGCTTCCCTCATCTTCGATGATCTGCTGCCGTTCTTTTGCAGAGCCTACCCGTTTGATATTTTCCATCAGGAAGGGATTGTTGTCCTTGTTGAAGATCTGATTGCGGACGGCGCTGTTCAAGTATTCTGGATAGGCTGTGTGGATTGCCGTGATGTCCCACACCATGCCATCAATAAAGATGGGAATGGAGGGCATTTTTTCTTCCCTGATGAGCCGCTCGATGAGCACGATGATCTCCTGTGCCCTACCGCTGCCCAAGACAGGGATGAGAATCTTCCCGTGACGCTCAATGGTTTTCTTCACCACCTCGGCGAGCAACGCATCCGCCTCCTGCGGCGGAGGCAGGATGTTGTCCTTGCCACCGTACGTGCTCTCGATCATCAACGTCTCAAGACGGGGGAATTGCGTGATTGCCGGGCTGAGCAGCGATGTCTTTGCGTACTTGATGTCTGAACTATACAGCAGGTTGTGCAGGCCATTGCCGACGTGGATGTGCACCATGGCACCTCCCAGAATGTGTCCGGAATCATAAAACGTGATGCGCACATCTGGCGTTATGTCCGTGACCTCATTGAACTCAAGGGTTATCGTGTGCTTGACCATCTCACGCACTTCATCAGACGTGTAGATGGGGTCTTTGCCTTCATCGCGCTGGATTTTGATGAAGTCCAACTGGAGCAGGGACATCATGTCCCGCGTCGGTGGCGTGCAGTACACGGGGCCTCTGTAGCCGAACTTGAACAAATACGGAATGAGCCCGCAATGGTCCAAGTGAGCGTGGCTGGCAATGACAGCGTCAACTTCCTTGATATCGAATTCCGGCGCTTCCAAGTAAGGATAGGGATTGTCCGTGTTTGCGGGATCAATGCCACAGTCGAGCAGGATGCGCGATTCTGGAGTCTGTAAGAGTATGCAGCTCCTTCCCACTTGCCTGCCGCCTCCCAAATAGCTCAGCCGAATCCATTCTTCCTTCTTCTGGCGCAGCCACCCATTATAGATTCTCTGGCCTGTCTTGTTGAGGAAATTTCTCCTGTAGTCGTTGTTCTGGTAGAGCACTTCCCTGATGTTCTCGATGATCTTGCTCCGTATGGGCGGCGTTCTTCTGACGATGGGCACCCACAACGTCGACTTCCGTATCTCCTGCAGGAGCTCGCCGTTCTTGCCTATGGCAAGGCCCGGCTTCTCTACCTCGATGATGACGATGCTTCGTTGCGGATCAAAAATGATGTTGTCTACTTTTGCATCCTCTCCGACGATCTTTTTTATGGTTGCCTCTGCCTCTTCCTGCTCCACGCACAGACTGGGATCAGGCCTGAGCTCGATTCGTTTCTTTATCCTGTCCACGATGCCCCTGATGAGCCCTTCATTGTTGAAGAAGAACTCCTTGTTCTTAGTGTACAGGACGATATTCGCTCCCTCAAATCCTGCAGACGACACTTTGCCGTCAGGAATATCCTTGAGGATTTCATCAATAATTTCAGTCAACAGTTCACCTCGAAAAGTAGCGTAATCCTTACTGCGCAGGGTTGAAGGACTTGTCAAAGACTTTCTTGATGCCGTTCTTCGTTATGAGCACGACATCGATGCCATCCCCTGATGCGGAGTCCCTCTGCAGTGCAGAGGTCACTGCTTTCACGGCAAGATCCTGCGCATCCGTCGCAGAGAGACCTTTCTTGTACTGCGCTTCAAAAAGGCCATAGGCGAAGGTGCTTCCCGATCCAGAGCAGACGAACTCATCAACTTGTTGGATGCTGCCGTCAGGGTAGATGTCATACATGGCAGGCCCGTTCTGGTCATAGCCTGCAAAGATAAAGTGGCTGATGCCCGGCATCATGCTCATCTTCCTAATGTTGTGGTAGACCATGCCTGCAAGCAAGTTGGCGGCTTCCTCTACTGTCGCTGACCTGCCTGTTCTGATATCTTTCAGGCTGAGCTCCGCCTTGAGCAATTTCACCATGAGCTGGATATCAGAGACGCTGCCTGCCGTCGTGAGCGCCATGTGCTCATTGATAGGAATGACTTTCTCTGTCTTCTTGTACGCAATAAACGTTCCTGCAGTTGCTCTGCGATCGGCAGCAAGAATAATGCCGTCTTTACACATCATGCCCAAAGTCGTAGTTCCCGTCTTGACAACGTCCATGCCATCACCCAACAATTCAGAATTACTGGAACAAGTACCGTTCTCTTTAAAAAGATTTTGCTTTTTGCACGTTTCCTGCAGAGTATACCCTGGCTAGCCCACCGTCATGAGTATGCGGCCTCGCACCGTGTACTCCTGCGTGCCTCCTGTCCTTCTGAACGTGACCTCCACCTTGATGTCCGCCTTCTCACCTTGTGAGAACGTATACGTTGACGACGTGCAGTTGAACTCGCCCGTCGAACCTGCAAGCAAGGTTGTTGTCGAAGGAGTGCATGTGAAATTCCCTGCGGTGTAGTGCGATGCCAGAACGTCAGTTATGTCTATGCTCTTCTCATAATTGTTGAGGAGCATGAACTGCACGGAATCATGCG
The DNA here is from genome assembly GCA_043806035.1 of archaeon. Lineage (GTDB taxonomy): Archaea > Nanobdellota > Nanobdellia > Woesearchaeales > UBA9642 > JAZDHK01. Next base: position 2,378 of record JAZDHK010000023.1, on the reverse strand, counting down.
TGACCGTGTAGTCGACACAGCTCAATTCAGGGCTTATCTCACACTGGTTAGGAATGTACTGTCCAGGATTGAACACGCCAAAATACGCAAGGGCTCCCGCAGCGATCAGAATGACCAGTATGGCCCACCCGTACGTCGTCAAAAACTCGAATGATGCTTGTGCTCTCATGCACACCTCTTTTCTCAATGCTCGCACCGAGGATATATAAAGTTTATCCCTGATCAGATGGTAGGAACATCAGCGAACCGTGAGCGATACCGTTCCTTGAGAATAAACAGGATATTCGCTTCCTGCGAGCGTTCCTTCCATTCTAATCGTTTCCTTTATTCTTCCTTCTGTGAACGATCCTGACGTGCAACGAACACGCAAGATGAGCTGCTCGTCCTCAGCCCAGCCCGTGCCAAACAAAGAAATCATGGTCGTTCCCATTGCAAACAGACTCACAAGTGTTTGACCTTTGTATGCACCATAGTCCATTACAGAACAGCCCGTATTCCCACTCACACTGAAGTTAAATGACGCTGCAGTCACTGTCTTTCCAAAATTGTTTATGATAATAACATCCATTGTTGTCGCATTCACGCCGTAATCCACGCACGCTCCGATACCATTGCCGAAGATGCATTTGTCTGGCAATAATCCCGACGGGTTGAGCACACCAAAGTAAGCCAATGCACCAATCATGACAAGCACAACCAAGAATGCCCAGCCATACGTCGTCAAAAACTCAAGTGCTGCTTGTGCTTTCATGCCACCTCTTTTTCTCATTATTTCTCATTATCAGCAGGCATTGTTTATATAGTTTGGTGTCATCACAAAATAATGCAGAATTAGTTATGATGCAAAGACACGGATCGTGCCATCGAACTGTTTGGCATATGAACTTCCGACAGGCGTTGCGCTGATTAACACACGTATGTCTTGCCTTCCCTCTAATTTGGAGTATGGTCCAAATAGTGGAGATTGACAACCTACACGAAGATGAAGAACTTTCTCAGCATCCCACATAAACACGTCATTCATGTCAAAGTCCAAAAGGATTGATGACTGAATAGGACCGGAGTAATTGGCAACAATAGTCATCTGATCATCAGTAATCGCTATGAACAGTGGTTTCACATATACCGATGGGCAACTGAACGATTTCAGACTGACATTCGCTGTGATGTGTTGTAGAGGAACACCCTGACCGTTCGAGAACATAACACCTATGAACGGAAGAAAAGTGATTGTATTATCAAAACCATAATCAATGCAACTCACACCAGTATCAAAAATGCACTTGTTCGGCAACAGTCCAGATGGGTTAAACACGCCGAAGTACGCCAGCGCAGCTACCGCAACAAGCACAACCATGATTGCCCAGCCATACGTCGTCAAAAACTCAAGTGCCGCTTGTCCTCGCATGTTTTTCCTCAAGGTATATTCACTTGTATCTCTCCCATGTTCTGCTTTATATAATTACTGTTATCGAGCAACACGCTGATTTCTAGGCGTATTTTTGGCTGAGCACCTGATGCGTATGACCCCCCATGACTACAATCGACCCAGAGCTGTGCCCGTTCATCAGGCAAGAGTCCTTTCAAAGAAACATTTGCATCGCTGCCATTGTACAAATAAGTGTAATTGAATTGTGTCTCTGTCTGAAAATAAAACGCATATTTATTTAAAGCTGGATTCGATCCAGAGCATTGATCGTTCATCAAGTAAACGTGCATGGTGATGTCCCGTATGGTTGTGCCGTAATTGTTGACAAAAATTGCACTGATGGACCAGGGTTTGCCATTAGCATTAAATTCGACACCATAATCAATACAACTCAGGCCAGCCCCAACAATGCATTTCTCAGGCAACAACTGCTTGGGATTCAGCACGCCGAAGTACGCCAGCGCAGCTACCGCAACAAGCACAACCATGATTGCCCAGCCATACGTCGTCAAAAACTCCAGCGCTGCCTGCGCTCTCATGCATCCCACCTAAGGAATCTTGATGCTGAATGTGCCTGCGTTAGAAACATTGTATGCCTTTCCTGCAACCGCACCCACCATCCTGATGGTTGCCTTTACCGTGTCTCCCGACGTAAATCCACCAGAACACTGCATGGCGACGATTAGGCGTTCATCGGCAGGCCAACTTGTGGTAACAGAGACGTCCGTGTTCGATCCCGTGTTGGAGTAGAATTGCCCAGACACGTTAATTGAATATGACCGTTGATCAAGAGGACATGTCGTTCCCACAACGGTGAAATTCCACACGGAGGATGTTATGGCGGCACCATAGTTGTTGATGACGATGCCGTCAGCACTCGAGTGAGCAGCATCATAGCCGTAATCCACACATCCTCCTATTCCAGAACCAAACACGCACTTGTCCGGCA
>JAZDHK010000022.1:0-13511 GCA_043806035.1 archaeon | reverse complement strand
TGGCCTTTCTTGATCACGCCTGATATCTACACCTCGACAGAACGTGTGGATATGCCCGATCGGCAGCGAGATCAAAAAGGCCACACCTCCACCACAAAAGACAGAGCGCTCAACCACCACACAACCCTACGGAGATACTGTCTCGAACGAAATCCTTTTAAACAGGAACGTGCACTGAGCAGGGAGAGGTGAGCCATTGGGATTTTTCGGTAAGTTGCAATTCTGGAAGAAGCACGATGACCTTACTGACATTAAGAACGATCCGTTGTTCACGAATCCTTCTTTTGCGCCGCAGTTCGACAACGACCCCAACCAGCTTTCCTTCCAGCAAGGCTCCTTCCCACAAGGACAATTCAATCAGCAGCAGAATCAGGCAGGCCAGTTCGGCATGCAACCCCAGGCGCAGCAGAATCCATACGCGTCAGGGCCGAGCTTCAGCCAGCAGTTCAGCCAACCCTTTGGTACTGATCTGCCGAGGGCGCAAGAGCACTCGCTCACCAATAAGGATGTTGAGATTCTTAGTCTCAAGATGGACGCCATAAAATCAGAGTTGGACAGCATCAGCCAACGCATCCGGCGCATAGAGATGATTGCAGAAGGAGAGAAGGCCAACGCGGGAAAGTACTGGTAGCAATACGCACGTTCCTCATCTATCTTCGGTTCTTGTTCTTTTTTTCCGCAAGCCACGACTGCACAACTAATCCGAGAACACCGATGCTGATCATGCAGTCTGCAAGATTGAAGACGGGAAACCACCTGAAGTCAATGATGTCGATGACGAATCCGTACAAGAGTCTGTCAAGGAGATTTCCCAGAATGCCTGCGCTGATGACGACAAGCAACGGCCTGTACGTTTCCTGTCGCACATAGAAGAAACCAAGCACGAGCAGTGCAAGCACGGCAAGCACGGTAAACACAACCCCCCATGAAGAAAGAAGGCCGAAGCTCATGCCCGTATTCTGCACGAGCGTGAGATCGAACAAGCCAAACGACTGCTTGCTCGGATCATGCAGGATAAGCGTCTTCGTCACCCTATCCAACAGGAGAAGCAAGAAAAAAATGCCGGCAAACACCACATGCTGCCTTTTCATCTTAGAACTCTTCAAGATTTTGTAACTTGTCAAGATAGCCCTTCTGCCTGAGCCACTGCACCTGGATAGGCAAGTACTTGAAGATAATGTCTCCTTTCTCATCACCGCCGAACTCCCACGGCTCGACGAGCACGACATCGTTCGCCCTTACCCATAATCTGCGCTTGAGCCTGCCGGGAATCCTGCAGTTCCTCGTCTTGCCGTCGAGGCAGCGGACCTTGCACCTGCTCCCTCCCAATCGTGATTCGAGAATGCCTATGCTTTCGTTGTTACGAGGCAGCCTGACCTTTCTGATCATCTCCTGCTGTTCCTCAGCCGCTGCCTGCGCTTCTTTCTCTTTGCTCATTATGCGAGGAAAAATGAGTTGCCTTTAAATAGCTTGCGCCTCGAGGCAGCGCCAACAGAATATTTTTAAGCCCAGGATGACTTCCACGGTTATGGAACTCAACCTGCCCAAGAAGCGAACGTTCGCAAAGCCCGCCTCTGTGGGAAAACGGCTTGCCGCCCTGCTCATCGATATCGCCGCGCTCTACTTCCTGTTCCTCGTGCCTATTGCAAGCATAGCACTTGCAGGCGTCCACTTGCCGACAACGTTCTCTTCAGCGCTGCAATTGCAGCTGCCGCTCAAGGCATACCTCGCCTTCGGACTATTCCTGCTCGTCAGCTGGCTCTACTTCGCCCTTTTCGAGCTGTACAGGAGGCAGACGCTGGGCATGCAGCTCATGAAGATCTATCTCGACGGCAAATTGAACATTTGGAAGACGCTCATCAGGAATGTGTTCATCATTCCTCTTTTTCCTTTTTACCTGCTCTGGATAGTCGAGCCCGTTCATGTCCTCATCTTCGGCCATCGTTTCATGGAAAAGCTTACCAAGACAAGGGATATAGAATTTTTTGAGGCGTATTAAGCGCTGCATGAACGCGCTACATGGATGAACTTGAGAAGTGTTTGCATGAAAGAAAAACAAAAAAAACCGTCTGGGGTGCTCATCGCAGCAGTACTCATCATCATCGCCATCATCGGAGCCATTATCATCAGTGGCATAGGAGAAAGCAGTGGCAACGTCATCGTCATCCCCCTCCATGGCATCATTGCCATCGATGAGGACAGCAGTCTCTTAGGCACAGCAGGAGCATCCTCGACAGACATCGTCGAACAAATAACACGCGCAGAAGAAGATGCAACCGTCAAGGCAATCCTGCTCGACATCAACAGCCCTGGAGGCAGTCCCGTGGCGAGCGAGGAAATTGCGCACGCTATTTCCCAAACGACAAAACCCATCGTTGCCCTCATTCGGGAGACGGGTACGAGCGGCGCGTACTGGGCGGCAAGCAGCGCAGACCACGTCATCGCCAGCAGAATGAGCATCACCGGCAGCGTCGGTGTCCTGGGCAGCTATCTCGAATATGCAGACTTGCTCTCCAGGTTCAACATCACCGAGCAACGGCTCGTGGCGGGCAAGTACAAAGACCTAGGCAACCCAGCAAAGAAACTCTCCTCTGCAGAGAAGAACCTGCTCCAGCAGAAGATAGACCTCATGCAAACGTATTTCCTCGAGGAAGTGCAGAACAACAGGAACCTCACCGAGGATGAAGTCGACACGATCAGCACCGGCGTCTTTTATCTCGGCACCGAAGCCCTTGATCTCCACCTCATCGACGAGATAGGCAATGAGAAGACAGCAATTGCCTATTTGGAATCAGCAGCCGTTCTCAATGAAACCGTCACGTTAAAAACGTATCCTGTGCACAAGTCACTCATCGAGGAACTTGCTGGACTCACGAACCAGATCGGATTCAGCACGGGCAGAGGAATGGCAAGCACGCTTCTCGAAAAGAAATTCACCATAACCACTTAAGGGCTCACCCGCTTTGGATCTCGAGGCAAGAGCACAACCTCGCGTATGTTGCCGATGTCAAGCAGCCGCTGCGTTATCCTGTCCAGGCCAAAACCAACGCCTCCATGAGGGGGGATGCCGTACTTGAAGATGTTCGCGTACGCTTCCATCTCCTCAAAGTTTACGCCTTTCTCTTCCGCCTGCGCCTGCAACACGTCGAGACGATGCTCTCGCTGCGCTCCTGTCGCGATTTCTACACCACGATAGAGCATGTCGAAGCTTTTTGTCTCATCCGGCTTGCCTTCTGTCCGCATGTGATAGAACGGTCGCACCTTCCAGGGATAATGGGTTATGAAGACAAGATCAGACGTGTACTTTTCCTTGACCCACTCGCCGACCATCCGTTCGGCTTCCGCGTCAAAATCATCATCTTCCGACAGGATCTTACCCTTTGCTCTCAGATAGTCTTTTGCCTCTCGCATGGTGATGCGCGGGACGTGCTCGGGAATGTCCAGCGTAATGTTCAGGAGAGCAAGCTGCTCTGCACTCTCTGCTTTGAGCCGTCGGAGGAGGGTCAGCATCATCTTCTCGATCATGTCCATGACGTCGGTGAAGTCATTGATGAAGCCCATCTCAAAATCAATGCCCGTAAACTCAGTGAGATGCCTCGTCGTGTTGGAATTCTCTGCTCTGAAGACGACCCCGAGCTCGAAAACGCGCTCAAATCCTCCCGCTACAAACATTTGCTTATAGATCTGCGGGCTCTGGCTCAGGTAGGCGGAATCGCCGAAGTAATTCACTTCAAAGAGCGATGCTCCTGACTCTACGCCTATCCGCGTTATTTTTGGCGTGTTGATGTTCGTGAATTTTTCTTCATCGAAGAAATCGGTGAGGATGCGGGCAATCTTGCTCCGTATGCTGAAAATGGTGTGCACTTTCTTGTTTCTCGTGTCGAGGAAGCGGTAGTCGAGCCGCTTCTCGATCTCGGTCTTGCTCTTGTCCGTGTTGTCGATGGGGAGGACCGCTGCAGACTCATTGATGACGCTGATGTCCGTGATGAGTATTTCGACGCCCCAACGGGATTCCTTGTTCTCCGTGACTTGTCCCGTGAGGGATATGACGCTTTCCTTCGTGAGTTTGGCGATGCTTTCGAACACGGCGTCAGGCGTTTTGCCTTTGAGTGCAATACACTGCATGTCTCCCGTCCTATCCCTGAGAATGACGAACTTGACCTTGCTCAAGTTCCTGATTTCCTGAATCCAGCCTTGGAGCTGGACAGACGTTCCTTTACGTGCGTACACGTCCTCGATCAGCGTTCTCATACATTCACCCATTACTGCGCAGCGAAGAATTGCTTATAAATTTTATGGAAACGATGGCTTCATCCTGAGAGTCTCGGGCAGCCCCGAGCGAAGCAATCCAAAAATGAGGCTAGTGCGTGAAAGCTCGTATGCGTGCACCTGCTTACACTGCTGTGCGGAGCGGGATGCGAAAGAAATTCAGGATGAAGCCGGAAAATGATAGGCTGTTTTCAGAAATGGCTGAGTTGCGTTCACTTCAGATAAGCTGATGATGAGGACTTCTCGAACATGAATGCAAGCACGCATTCCTGCAAGTGCATGCGTACCCTCAAGATGGGATTGCGTTTGTGCATGTGTTCGAAGTCAGCAGTTTGGTCGAAGTAGTTGCGTGCGTTCTCTTTTTGGGGAACGAATGGAGGCAGGTCCGCTTTGGCTAGAACGTAATTTGCGAGAAGCAGCGCCGTCCGCATGTTCCCGTCGAGGAAAGGCAAAGGTTTTGAGCACGTGTACGAGAAGGCCTGTGCTGCGCGCATGAACGGATTTTTGTTTTGTGCGTACTGTCCAATCTTGGCAATTCGTGAGGAGAATTGGGCACGAACGCTCTCAATCACCTCGAAGTGACGCATCCACTCCTGGAAGTCATTCCCATACACGATGATCTTGTCCAGCTCATAGATGTGATAGTGGTCTTTCAGCGGATTCTTGTCCTGCGTAATCAGATAATCGACGTACGAGAAGCCCTGCACGAACCGGTCGATGACGATGCCATTGCGGAAGTCGTGAGCGTGCCGTTCCGGATCTTTCCGAAGCCCTGCTATGTCCTCCTTCACAGTCAGCAATGCTTCCGTGATTGCAGGTATGTTGAACCGTTGTGGAACGTAATTTGTCTCGAACATGCAAAAGAGAAATCAACGCGGCTTTTTATGTGTTTCTACTCTTGAGTTAATCATGAAGATGATCATGAGGATGAGCATCAGCAGCATCACACAAACCATGGTGATCATGATGATGTTCTTTGTCGCGTCATCAATACTCTGCTCGACAATCGGCGTGCTTGGCTCAGGAGCGGGAGGACGTTCTTGGGTGTCCATGATAAGAGGAAATTCCCCCTCTCTGATGATGAGCAGCTGTCCATCCTCAAGAGCGGTCCAACCAGAATTTAACGGCTCTGATGCGACGAAAGTCTTGCCTTGCCGTATGTCATACGTGTAATAGAGTGTGTTACCTTGCTTGTATGCCCAGAGGGTAGTGCCGTCGCTGAACAGTATGTTCAAGGTTGATTGCCCGTACTGCATGAGCGTCGTCGTTGCCTGAAAGATCGCGTCTTCAACGTTCCCGTTCGTTTCTTCGATGAGCTTCTCGAGATAGATGAAGTAGAGCTCGCTGTCGATGGGATTGTCAGGACAGGTTTGAACGGGATGGTCCTGCAAGTAGGCATCATCGATTAGCTTGAACAGTACGTCCTTGTTTATGTTGCCGTTATGCGCGAGGCTCCACGTCTTTCCTCTGAACGTTTTGACGAAGGGATGCGGGTCTGCGATGTCACAGCAACCCGAGCTGCACGCACGGACGTGGGCGATGATGATATTCCCTGAAATGTTCATGGCTGCGTTGTCAAAGGCAGTGTCCTCGGAAGCAGGCAGGATTCCTCGATAGACATTTGTTTGATTGGTGTAGCTGACCATGCCCCACCCATTCCTATTATACTGACCGAGTTGTTTGAGGCTGTGCCCTCCCTCGAGCAGCTGTTGCTGAGCGTCGAGCGTGTTGCCGACGGCAGCCCACATCCTGCAGTTATGGTCTATGGCCAAAACTGCGGGAAGAAGCAGCACGATAAGGATGAGCGACACGCGTCTCATGGTGTGGTGAACTCGCTCTTCACTTGTTTCAGGGAAATGATGCTCTTGACGTGGGCGATGCCTTTCTTCGAGAGCACTTGTTTGACGAATGCAAAGTAGTCCTCTTGGTCCTTGGCGCGTGTCTTGACGAGCAGCTCCCAATCTCCCGTGCAGATGTCCACGCTCTCCACCCGAGGATGCTTGGCAATGTCTTTTGCCAGCCGCTCCGGGTCGCCATACTCGTCGGGAGAGAGGTTGATGAGGATGTGCACGCAGAACCCTTCCTCGATCTTACTGTGGTCGAGGACTGCCTTGTACGTCCTGATGACGCCTTCTCTCTCGAGCTTCTTGATATTGTAGTGTATGGTCGTTGAGGGCTCCTTGAGCTTTCGCGCTATTCTTGCTATTTGCGGCGTGCAGTACCCCTCCCTGAAAAGACGCAACAGGTCTGGGGCGATGTTCTTCATAGAATTGCATGATATTCAGTTATTTATAAATTTTCTCGTTGAAAGTTGTATATTGTTCTAAAATATTATCTCAAAGTCACTAGCCCCTGTAGATGATTTAGATGTACGGCACGTCCTCCTCTGACTTAATGCCGTAGACGATAAGATAGTTCCAGAGCAGGCCCTTTCTCTTCTTCACCCGGACGGCGAAGCCAGCATCCCTGAATGTCTTTTTTATTTTTTGCTCACTGCTCAACCAGCCAACGTTAGGAAGAACCCAGAAGAAATCGACGTATTCGGCAAAGCATATCTCTGCATTCTTCGGGAGCACGGCATTGATTTCTCGGAGCACTTTGTTCACGTCCTGCATGTAACTCAGCATGCCCACACTAATAACGACGTCTGTCTTTTTGATGTCTGGGTGCAGCCTATTCACTTGGTGCTTGTCATAGATGACTTGTACATTGGAAATGCCCCTCTTCACCAGTCTCTTCTTGAGAATATCGACGTTCTTGTCACTGAGCTCTGTTGCAATAATTCTTCCTTTAGGCCCTACCTCTTCTGCGAGATGCACGGTCATCGTGCCCACTCCCGTGCCAAACTCAAGTACGGTCTTCTGGTGGAGCGTCTTGAAGTAACCCAGCAGTTCTTTCCTCACGCTTTTCGGGAGCAGGGCATTCTCCAACCACAAATTCATGTACGCGATGGAATTATTCGCTTTGATGATCGTCTCCGGCTCATAATGGAAGAGCAACAGCAAATACACGGGAATGCCCAAAAAGATGAGCGAGAGTGCAATCTTGAACAGACCAATCGCGCCAGGATCGAGGAACAACCACGCAGCAATCGTCACCGCATACAAAAGGATGACCAGGAGCGGAAGCACGCTGCCGAGCGGTGCCCTGAACGGACGCTCATGCTGTGGCTTCCTCCACCTGAGCAGGGGGACGGCAAAGAGCACGGTGATGTACATGATCAGTGCGAGAGGAACAAGCAAACTCAGTAGCGTGCTGTAATTCCCGAAACCGATGAACAAGATGAGCAGGCTCACGATAAGCTGGAAGATGATCGCCTTGTACGGCGTCTTGTACACAGGGTGGATGTCCGCCAACTGCTGCAGGAACAGCTTGTCCCTCGCCAATGCGAGCAGGAGTCTCGGCAGGCTCACGATGCCTCCAGCAGCACTGCCTATCAATGCAAGGAAGACGCCGATGCGGACGATCAGTTCTCCCTGGCTGCCGAAGATGATGTTCGCGACGCTCGCCAACGGAACATCCAGCTGTGCGAGCTGCCCCGCAGGGATGATGCCGAGCATCACGAACGCGCTCGCAAAACCGAGCACGGCGACGATGATGCTGGAGATGACGAGGCTTCTGGGGATGACCCGTTCAGCATTGTTCGTCTCTTCTGCCAAGAACGTGGCGCTCTCCCAACCGAAGTACGTCTCGACAATGAAGAACAGTGCAAGCAGGATCAACAGCGGATTAGTGAATGTCAAGGGGAATATGTTTTCTGCAACGATCTTCGTGCTTCCAGGAATGACCAATCCCAAAATGACGGCGATGATGACGATGCTGAAGAAGATGACCACGGCACTGCTCTCGTCAATGCCACGAAATGCCACGATATTGAGGACGACGATGAGCGCGATGCAGGCAATGAGCTTGTAGAAAGGAATGGTTGTGGGCAGGAGATAATTCACTGCAGCGACGATGATGAGCGTTGTCGTGATGTTGCTTACCATCCACGTCGTCCAGCCGATGAGGAAGCTCGGGAATCTGCCGTAGGCGTGTTTGCTGAACTCATACACCCCTCCTGCTTTCGGATACATGCTTGCGAGCTCTCCAAAACAAGTGGCGACGTACACGCTTACAAACCCGAGAATGATCCATGCCCAAATGCTCGCCTTGCCAGCATATTTTGCCGCAAGTGCTGGCCCGAAGAATATGCCCGTGCCGATAAGTGCTGTGATGGAAAGGGCGATGATGGTGATGTAACCGAGGCTTTTCTTGAGTTCTGCCACGCTTAACAAACAGCCCTCGTGCTTTAAAAACCTGTTGTTTCCTCTCCACGAAAAATAGTTGAAACATAGTTTATTCTACAGTGGTAAATTTGAGTAGTTGTGCTGATAAAGTATTTATAGAAACGCGCATTCTCATCATCATGCGCGTTGGGCATGTGATGCTGGACATTGATGATGTGCTCTTCCCTTTTCATGCAGCACTTGAGACCTTGCTCAATAGAGAATTCAAGGCATGCCTGAACGGCAGCTACGCCTCTCTGCATTTTGAGTCAACCGCCTACAATATAGGTGTAGCGCTCAAACCCTTTCCCGAACTGCTCGCCTGCTATGAACGAAAAGGAGGATACTACGCACTGCTGCGCAGGCTCGGCGACGCAAATCTTTTTCTTGAGACACGACCCCTGCACGGCAGCGAAGCATTGCTCAACTACTTACGTGAGGAAGAATCCATCATCAGCCTCATCACACACCGAGCAGAAGAAGGCAATCCTGACCGTTTCTACAATGACGGTCCGGGAAAGACGATTGCCTGGCTGCACATGCACAACCTTCCTTACGACTTCCTACGATTCAGGAAAGACAAAGTCCTCGCCATCCAACAACTCGAAGAAGAAACAGGACAAGACGTCGAGATCGTCGTCGAGGACCATCCGCGGCACGCCTATGACCTCTCCCGTCTCGGCAAAACCGTCTATCTCATCAAGCAGCCCTACAACCAGCACATCAACCCCGCAGACAACTGGTGTAATGAACAGTTCACTGACGAGCATTGGCAGCAAGAACTGCGGGAAGGAAACATCACACCTGTTGCATCATGCAGCGACGTCCTGCACATCATCGAGCATCAAAAATATCAATGATGCCGTCACGATTCCTGTCATCACGAGCGGTGATAATTCTGTCCGTTCCTGCGATGCGGGTGAACAGTTGCCTATCCTCTCTTTCTTGTGTACGATACAGCGTACCCACGTTAGCCCAGAATGACGGGTCATTGTATTCGTCACGTCCTGGATATTCTTGTTCATCGATGATTGCTACCCGTCGAGGCAGTGCGCTGTCCGTCAAATAGGTGTCCAGGGTTATTGCCTCACCTGACCTGATGCGGTACTGTGCCCAGGGAAGGTCGACGAGTAGGGCGGCAGGTTCAGGGTACACGTACAGATGGAAGAAGAATCCCGTATGGTGCCTTGGCAGGTGTCGGTAGTGGTACGGATAGTGAGGGTAATGGTGAGGAGGATGAAATGCAGGTGGTGGCACATGTCTCTGATGCTGCGGCGGAGGCGGTGGTGTGTGGTGACGATCTCTGTGCTGCGCTGCCAGAGGTTGAGCCAACGTAAGTCCTAATGCGAGAAGTAGTGCTGCTTTCATGCTATCACCCCTGTTACAAAGGACAACTCGTATTTAAATATTGTTGGGATTGCTCTGCTTGCCATTATCAGTCTTGTTGAACTTTTTGTAGTCCGCGCTTCGTACTGTCTGGTGAGCAGCTGCCCGTCTCGAGGGCAATCGCAATAACTGTTCTCTCTGATGACTTCGCTGTGCGGACCTTTTCAACAAGGTCATCTTTATCAATACATTTATAAATAAGTTCTACGGCAAGAAAGACATGAAAAAGGGTGTGAGGAAGCGTTCTCCAGTGGGGCGAATAAAGAAAACGCCGAAAACAAAGCGATCATCTTCGTCTAAGAAGCTTGAACAGTACGTCCTGCTCAGCGCAAACGCAGGAGGGGCGGATGAGCATCCACAGGGCAAAGAACGGAAACTCGTCAGGATAGTCCCTGCCGCGCGTGCAAAATTCGAGCATGAGAAGCTGCTCATGGAAGCATTCCACGAACGCTACAAGGAATACAGAGAGAAGAAGCTCAAGAAGGTCCAGAACTTGCAGACGCTCAAGTTCGTGCTCGTTATCCTTTTTGTCATCTATCTTGCCGTGTTCATTCTTATGCTCGTCAAGTAAACCTGTATTTTCTTGCCATAAGGTTTAAAAGGAAACACGCATTCTCTGTCTGTATGATGAACGAACAGCAATGGGAACAGCTCATCCAGGAAAATCTGCCTGACTTGGCAGTGCGCACGTCATACGATGCACTGGGCGGGCTGGAAAGCTACATCCTCGCGCGAAAAGAAAAGAAGAAATTCCTCGGCTTCGGCTATACGGCATACACTCCCATCGCTGATCTGACCACCCTTCCTATAGAGGAGGATGCATTCTCGAACAGGGATAGCGTGCGAAGAGGGGATCTTGAAATTCGACTGTTCGTGTCAGATGCGCTGCAGGACATGAGCAAGCTCGCTCATGCATACCATGAACAAACAGGCAGACCGTACGTGATCAAGCATGATAGCATGATCGTCGAGACGCAGGACGCTAGCACACCTTCTCGAGCATAATCCTCATGAGATCGAAACATGTCCTCATGCGCTGCCGCAATTCAGAATTTTCGCTCGCACGAATGACCTGGTTAATCCTGTCCAGTATCTGATTGAAGAAACGGATGATGTCACCTTCTGCCATGTTCGTATTCTCAAGCAGGTCGAAGAACGTCTTTTGCTGGAAGAGTGGAAAGATGAGCGCGGAAATGTCATAGATGCTGTCCGACCGCTTTCCGATAAGGAAGCGCGTCCGCTTGTACACATACTTCTCGTCTCTGTGCACGTGCTTGTTCTTGAACGCCGTGCGTTCCCTGCTCTCGAAGACCAGGCAGGCAAGGATGAGTGTGAGCTGATAGTCGGAGAATTCCTGCCAAAGATCCGTAGCAAACAGCTCAGTAAAAATAAGCTCGTCACAGTACATCCTGCTCGCGAAGAAACCCTTATCCGTCAGCTTGTCATCGATGATATACCCCATTTTTTTGAGCTTCTCATACTTCTTCTTGTAGCTCGTCTGAATCATCGTCTCCTTACGATTGATGTACGTGTAGAAACTCTGCTGCAGAATCTTCCTACGCTCATCCGGCACGTGATTGTGCACAAGATTCAGGACGGTGTTGTAGGAGAGCTTGAACTGGCTCACCAACGGCTCGACATCCCTGTCCGTGCGCTCCCGTATGCCCTTGAGCTCTGCACGCTCACGGTCGAGCATGGCGATAGCATAGCCTATAGTGTCTATGCCTCTCCTTCCCGCCCTGCCTGCCATCTGGAAGTATTCCTTGGACGTGAGCAGGGTAAAGTTGAGTCCATTGAATTTCCTGAAGCTCTCGAAGCAGACCGTCTTTGCAGGCATGTTGATACCCACGGCGAACGTCTCTGTCGCGTACAGGACACGGATCTTGCCCTGCCCGAACAGTTCCTCGACGATCTCCTTGAGTACAGGTATGAGCCCTGCATGGTGGAAGCCGATGCCTCGAGGCAGCAACTCTCGCAATATGCGCGTGGTCTCGAGCTGGCCCACTTCAGGAGGCGCCGTCTGTAACTTGTTGATGATCATTCTGGTTGTGTCGGGATCGCTTTTTCCTGCCAACTGCCATTTCTTTGCTAATTCGACGGCGTTGCGCTGGCAGGCCATGCGTGAGAAGCAGAAGAACAGGCAGGGCAGTTTGTCCTCGCCAAGATCCTCGATGAGCCGGATATGCTCCTGCCGTCTCGCTTTGTCTTTTTTATCCCGTCTGTCGCGTGGGATGTGACGTACTTTCTCTATCCTGTCCAGTGTGGTGATACCAAGCACGTCATCATAGAAGAGCTGCTCGAGCGGCACGGGGCGCTTGGTGTGGATGACCACGTCGACGGTGTGCTGCTTGATTGACTCAATCCAGTTCGCGAACTGCCTCGCGTTAGGAATGGTCGCGCTCAGGCAGAGAAAACGAACGTGATCGGGAGCGAAGATGATGCTCTCCTCCCACACCACGCCACGCTCGATGTCGTTGATGTAATGGATTTCGTCGAATATGACATAGCTGACATTCATGATTTCAGGGTCCTTGATGAGCACCATGTTCCTGAAGATCTCTGTCGTCATAATGACAACCTGTGCATGAGGATTGATGACGGTGTCGCCCGTCATGAGACCGATGTTCTGCTCACCGTATTCCTTGCAGAAGTCCTTGAACTTCTGATTAGAAAGTGCCTTGATGGGGGCAGTGTATACGACACGTTTGCCCGTCTTGAGTTCCTTGTCGATGATGAAGTCTGCGATGAGCGTCTTCCCACTGCCGGTTGGTGCGGAGACGACGACGCTGTGGTTGTTGTCTATTGCCGTGATGGCGTCTTCTTGAAATATGTCCAGTTCAAACTGTTTGTATTGCATGTTCTCTTTCTCTTAAGCGGTTTGCTCGTTTGTATATTCATAAAGTATTCTGTTTGTGCTGTTGTCGCATGGCCGGTTCGATGTGTTTCCTGAAATGAAGATACTCCTTGAGGAGCTTATCGCCGTATTCTCTGCGTATCTTTGCAAGATAGTCTTGCTGCACCTGCTTGATTTGTGCAAGTGCGTCTGCTTCCAGCGTGCTCACCTGCATGATACGCGCTGTGCCCGGTTTTCCTTTCTTCTGTTCGATGGCCTGCGTGAGTTTCACGCCCTCGCCATAATAGAGCCGTGCGAGGATGTATACTTTGTCGTCACTGAAATGGTCTAATGCACGTATGCAGCGTGCTTTTGCCCTGAACTGCTCGGCGATGCTATCGTTGAACGTCAGGGATATCTTCGCTATCTTGAGCGCGAGCATGTCTCCTTCTTTGGCGTGCAGCTCATTGGTAATGTGTCGGGGGATGCGAACGCTGTAGGAGTTGCCCACTTTGTGCAGTGCGCCAATGACAGATACGGTCTTTGATTCCACAGGAACACCTCATAATGTATATACGTTTATACTTAGTATATACTTCCTCTTTATAAATCTTCCGTTCCCTGTTGCTTCATCCTGAATTTCTTTCGCATCCCGCTCCGCACAGCAGTGTAAGCAGGTGCACGCATACGAGCTTTCACGCACTAGCCTCATTTTTGGATTGCTTCGCTCGGGGCTGCCCGAGACTCTCAGGATG
>JAZDHK010000021.1:0-3605 GCA_043806035.1 archaeon | reverse complement strand
CAGCTCAAGCCCATAGCCGATTCTATTCTCTCGTTTTACGGCAAGACCATCGAGGACTTCCTCAACACGAGCAAACAGACGAACCTGTTCGGGTATTAACCTGTTCAAAATGCGTAAGAACATTCATTCTTGCTTATGCATATCCTTTCCACTCTGAAAAATATTCTTTCAGGAACTGCTCCATGAACTCGTGGCGGTGCTCTGCCATATCCTTCGCTGTTCGTGTGTTCATGTTCTCTTTTAGCTTGAGCAATTTGTTGTGAAAATGGTGAATGATGGAAACATCCTTGCCCATCTCATTGTACGGCACATCGGCGAACGGCTCGTCCGGAAGCCACGCGGGAATGCCGTGGGCGCCACCGTACATGAATGTTCTGGCAATGCCCATTGCGCCCATAGCGTCGAGATTATCTGCGTCCTGAACGATGAGCGTCTCAATATCGTTGGCAGTTTTTCCTTCACGGGAGAATGCGTATTCTTCATGGAACTCGACACAATGGAGGATCTGCGGAATTTTTTTCACACCTGCTTTTTTGAGAATGGCTTCAATGATGGGCAGTGATTGTGTGGGTGTGCAGTATCCTCCCTTCTCTTTCGGCATGATCCTGTGCACGTCATGCACGTACGCGGCGATGCCAATGACATATCTGTCCCCTCCCTCTCTTTCCTGCAAGTGCAGGGCGATGTTGTGGACTCTTTGCAAATGCGTAAGATCGTGGCCGCTGCTGTCCTGTCCAAACATGTCCTTGAGCTCCATCGTCAATTTGGTGATGATGTCTTCCATGAAAAAGGGGAATGCGCAGTCATTAATAAGCGTTATCTTCTTGTGCTTGTTTGTATATCGACCGCTTATTTTTTATAGTTGTTTCTCCTTTTTGTACTGATGTGTATACTCTTCGTCTGCAACCAGAACCAGGACAGGAGCAAAACTGCTGAGATGCTGTTCAAACGCCAATTCAGCGTCAAATCAGCAGGACTGTACAATGCTCATCCCGTTACTGAAAAGCAGCTTTCCTGGGCGGACGTAGTCGTTGTCATGGAAGAAGCACAGCGCAAGGAACTTGGAAAGAAGTATCTTGCACTGTATTTGAAGAAAAAATACTTTCGTTAAATATTCCTGATGTGTACGGGTATGGTCAGCCTGAACTTGTTGCGCTATTGCAAAAAAAGATGAGAGGATTAGTCTGAATTTTTATCGAGTGGTGTGTTCACAGATTCGTTTATCTTGATGAATAACTTTTCCGTTTCTCATGTACTCATTCTTTCCTTAACCTGCTAATGAACAAGCAGACAACTCCTGCGCAATAGGGTAATGCGAACAGGTAGAATGCCATCATTAACATGAGCCCTGCTCCAAGGGCATCACACCTTTTGAAGAAACACGACTGTAGAATTATGATGAGAATTGCCAAACCTAAAAAGATCCCTATCGATTTCAGAATGAGTGCACTATCAAGAAGGCGTGTTGCAGATTTTTTTTCTTTCCAACGCAGGTAGTAGATTCGTCCGTGCAGTATGAGTCCTGTGGCTATGAAAAGAAAAACAACGGGAAATCCCAAGTTGGCAGCGCGAAACACGGTTTTTGTGAAGAGGACGATATAAAAAATATATGCGCAGACCACTGCTAACAAAGCACCTATACCCGTGGATGACATGCCAAAATACTTGTACCTATTCGTGGTCTCACGTCTTCTGCACGTAACCCGTTTCGGGTTCGATGACGAGGTTGTCCGCCTTGAGCTTTTCAATCGTTTCCCGAATGTCCCGCTCGGTAAGCCCTTCAATCTGGCCTTCGATGAGCAGCTGCTCCATCTGGATTTTCTTCCTCTTGCCTTTGCTCATGTCATCGATCATATTCAGAATTTTGATTTTGACGTCTATCTCGGCATCGTTGATGATGGATGTTGCCATCTGCCGCTGATATCTCAATAACTGTTCAAATTCGGACTCATCGAGTACTGCCATGCCGCCCCAACTAGGATGATTTCACTATATTTTTCCATCATCCCCTACACCAGTATAGAAGAATGTGTATTTAAATGTATTTGTTTTGGGTAATTAGTCAGTGATCTGAAATTTCTCGACGTGTATACTCCAGCACAATAAAAATTATATAGTGGGTAGTTACATTGTAACTACTATGCGTAAGATGATGATTCAACTGGTTGGCTATGAAGCCGTTGAGAAGATCGCGCAGGCGGGCGGTAACAGCGCCCGCCTCTACGTGCCAAAACATTGGCAAGGCAAGAAAGTCAAAGCGGTGTTAGTCGAATGGAAATCGAAGAAGAAATTCGTGAACTCAGAAAAAAGAATCGAGAATTAGAAGAAGAGAACAGTCGTCTCCGTGAGGAGAAGGCGCGTATCGAATCAGAGAAGAAACGCATTGAGTCAGAGAAGGAAATCATTAAGTCAGAGATAGAACGTATTGAATCAGAGAAGGAGCGCATCGAGAAGGAATTCAAAGAGTTCAAAGCACTCCACGCTTCAACCGTCGACAATCTTCGGAAAGCATTAAGGATCAAACCAAACAGCCACAAGCACCCAGCACACATCGGTGCACTCGTTGGCCACAAGGGATACTCACGACACATACCCGAGCGGATTGATGAAATCAAGCCGCTCATTCTCAAGCAATGCCCAACGTGCAAGGCCGCATTGCATGGCAAAGTGCTCGAAATCAGGACGAGACACGTGACTGACATAAAACTCATCAGTCAAGCGCACACAACACAGTATCAGATTGAACGACGATGGTGCCCGAACTGTGGCAGGATTGTCGAGGCGGAAGTGCCCGGCGCACTTCCCCATGCCCGTCTCGGGCTCAAACTCATGCTGCTCGTCATGTACTTGCGCCTCGGTCTTCGATTGCCACAGAATAAAGTCGTCGAGTATTTCGAGACGCTGCACCACATTCAATTAAGCGGTGGAGAAATCGTCAATATCCTCACCCAACTCGCTATGGCATTCGGTGATCACTATCAAACTTTGCTTACCATGGTAAGGTTGGCCCGTGTCAAGCATACTGACTCAACAAGCTGGCGAATTAACGGTAGGAATTACTTTGCCTGGGTCTTCATCGCCACAGGCGTTGTCCTCTACGCCATCCGCAAGAGGAACAATGCCAGAGTACCGCTCGCCATTCTTGGCAAAGCCAAGAACAACATGACTCTCGTCGTTGACAGGTACGCTGCGTATCGCACACTCGCAAAACGAGCAGGTTATCTTTTGCAGTATTGCTGGTCTCACATCTTAGATGATTCAAAGGCGCTCGCAAAGAACTTCGGTAGCGAGGGACGATACGTCCATCGCAAACTCAAAGAGATTTATGCCTTCGCAGAGGGTCTTGAGCACAAGGCATCTGACGAGGAAGTTGACCAGCTCAAAGGCATGATTATCGAGCTGACCTGGCGACACTACACACACATTACCGTACGACGGTTCGTCGACCGATTAGCCTATCGAGAATTGGAACACTTGTTCCGATTCACCCAAGACCCATCAATTGATGCGACGAACAACATTAGCGAACGAGAATTACGAACGCTCGTCATTATTCGAAAGATCAGCAACGGCAGCAGAAGCCCAAGAGGAGCAAACGCTACCGC
>JAZDHK010000020.1:0-59420 GCA_043806035.1 archaeon | reverse complement strand
CCTTGCAGGCACGGTCTTGCCGTACATCCAGGAAGACAGGTACACGGACAGTGAGGTTTTACTCTCAAGCGAAAATGTCGACATCTTCCTCGCCAACCTCTCCTCGTGGTCATACGCGGACCAGTCATCAATGACAGCAGCTAGTGTTCTCTCGCCAACGGCCATTAATCAAAGCTCATTCACTATCCTTTCCGGAAACTGCACTGTCTCCAGTTCAAAAATTCCTGTCGGCGATGCGTTCATCTACATACAGGACAACAGCTCAGGCAGCTGGCAAGTGACGCAAACAACAGGCTTGACTGCTGTAACGAATGTCTCCAGCTACGCAGTAGGATTCCTGGACAAAAGCGCGACGTCAGCAACGTACACCTTCAACGTAACTGTTCATCCATCAGGAACGGCAGGGTTCAGGACACTCTGCACAGCAACGAACGCAAACAATGCAACCAGTGCCACAAGCACGCTCACCATAACCAACACCCCCCCTATCATCACCATCAACAGCGTCGGAGGAGACACCACTTCCGAATACACTACGGCTGACGAGACGCCAGACATCAACGTCACGCTGAACGAGAACGCAACATGCTATCTGAGCAACGTGAGCGAAAACTACACGCAAATGGTCATCAATAATCGGGTGAATTGTGGATCCTACCAGCAAGCTGTGGCAAAAATGTGCACGTATTCAACGAACTTGTCCATGGGCAACCAATTGCTCTTCATGGCTTGCAACGACACGAGCGGTGTGCAGAACATGCAACCAACAACCATGAACGTAACTCTGCTCTGCGATACGCATCTTGATTGTCCTGCAGCGCAATACTGCAACATTCTCCAAGCATGCTCTGATGATGTCATTCCCGGCTACACCTGCTCAGGACTCGCCTATGGCGGCAGCAACGACAACGAAGTATGCAGGACAGGGGCGGGCAGCACTGCTCTTTGCGTCAACGATTCTTCATTCTCATTCCACGGCTGGTATTGTACGCAGACGGACACGCAGTGCGTCTTCAACAACAGCGGCAACACCTTCGACGCAACCTACAAGCTCTGCGGGGCAGCGGACAGTAACGACTACAAAGTTTGCGCTCCAGACAACACCTGGGTGAACCTCACCGACTGTCCTGACCTCAATGATCCTGCAATACAAAATGCGACTACTCATCCTGGAGAGTACTGCGCATACTTTGCATCAGCACAAACCTGCGTCAACGGCACCAGCGGCGGCTGCACGGGACCATGGACGAACTGCACCGGGCACATCTATGCAGGGGAAGGGAGTTGCGGATCGATATTTTCTCAGTGCGATATCGGCTGCAGTGCAGCATGCGATAGTACAACAAATCTTATGGCAAACCTCTCGGAAGGCACATGCTATTATGACAAGGCATGCAACGACGCGTGCACGTTCAGCCAGAATACAGAAGAATCACCAATCTATTGCATCAACGACAGCGATGGAGGAACATGCGCGTGGACAATACGCGCGAGTCCAGCAACGCAGGACGTGTGCTACTTCAGCCCTATCTGTGAGGATGGCATTGGCGCAAACATGACCTCATCAGGCATGTTGTTTGCAGACTATTGTGATTTCTGCAACGCCACAGGCAACCACTCTGGGCAGTACAGTCCCGAACCGAATGCCAGCTGCATGGACAGTTGTGCAGATGAAGGAACGCTCTATTATGACACGGGCCTTACACCGACAGACCGTTCAGACGATTGCAGCGAAGGCATAACCACCATACTCGTGGACACACTCTCCCTCGGCGATATCTGGAACGGTAGCGCCCCCGCCTATTGTGCTGACACAGAATGCGACCTTGACTGCGGGACACTGACGGGAACATGCCAAGACAGTGCGTGCGTCTGCAACGACACGGACGTACCGACCATAACGCTCATCGATCCCGCAGATCAGGCATGGATCAACACCACTGTCGTCACATTCCTCTACAACGTCACTGATGTTGGCAGCGGTGTTGAGAACTGCAGTCTACTCATTGACGATGTTATCGTCAACACGACACTCCACCCTATTGAAGACGCTCTCTTGAACTTCACCTACGCATTGGACACGGGCGTTTGGAATTGGAGCATTACTTGCACGGATAACAGCAGCAACAACCAGACGAACACGACCCAACAGCAAAGCGTGGGTGTTGATGTCACACCACCCTCGCTAAGCGAACCCGAAATCAACGACACGCTCTTTGAAGTTAATCAGTATGTCTGCATGCACGTTCGCTCCCGTGACGTCGTCGATGATTGGTGGGATGGTAACTGGAGCTATCGCAAGAAAATCACCATAACCAATACAGATACGGTAGCATTGCCCGACGGCTACACGGTAAGCATCACCATCAACGGCGCACAGCTTATCTCCTCAGGAAAGATGCTCTCGGATGGCAGCGATCTGCGCATCATCTACAATAATGGCTCATTCATCTCACGTGATTGGCACAATGAAACATCCCTGAGCAGTTCCAGCGCCATCATTTCTTTCTCGACGAACACGAGCATCAATGACAGCGACGGCAATTACTATTTCTATTATGGTAATCCCTCTGCACCTGCCCCCCAGACAGACACAGCCAAGGTCTACTTATTCTATGATGATTTTGAACAGGACACGCCTGGCGCATTACCTTCAGCATGGACTGTCGGAAGCGGAACCTGGGAAGTGTACAGCAACGAATCCAACGTCCTGCGCGCACAAGATACCGTCGCTGGCTACGATCGCATATGGGTGACGAGCAATCCTTCGACATGGACGAACGTGAGCATCTCCTTCCGCATGCTGCTCGCTAGCGGTTCAGGCATACCCTTCGGCGGCACGTTGTTCAGACGGCAAGGGACGAGCCAGGACCAGCACCTCGCACTCATCGGCGACCTGCGCACAGGGACAAACACAGTTGGCTATCGACGCTGGGATGGAGGATATGCACAAATTGATAGTGATAACACCGCATTTAATACGGATACGTGGTACGACTTTGAAATACGTGCGTTAGGAGATACCATCAACATGTCTCGTGATGGCATCAGGTATATTTCGAACACGGGTCCTGCGTATTGGCAGAGTGGAGGAGGTCTAGGTCTGCTATCCTATAGCAATCCATTGCTCTTCGATAACGTCATCGTCAAAAAATTGGCGGGAAGCGAGCCGACAATATTTGTGGGGGCAGAACAGAATGTCGGCTTGACTGATGAGTCGAGCAGTTCCGGCATCTCCTCTATCCTCGCCACTATTAAGCGACCAGGACAGCAGGCCATAAACATCACCTTTCTCGACAATGAAACGACAGGTTGTGATACAACCAACGGAGACGGCATCTTCAGCACAAACTACCTGCTCATCTTCTCCGGCACGTACAATTGGACGAAAGCCATCGCCATCGACAACGCAGGTAACATCAATATCCTTGCCGTCGGTTTGACGTTCACGGTCTCTGCGGGAGGAGAATTAAATACGACCATGATTGCACCTGTTGATACTATCACTATCAACGAAACGACAGGAACTTATGTACAGACCTGTATGGTTACCTGCCTGAGCACAGGAGGGGAGTGCAAGAACACCACGCTCTTTGCACAGTACGACACCGGCACGTTTACGGACATCACTCCTTCAACTACCGATCTTGTCAGCAACATCTCCAGCTATGCCTGCGGTAACCTCACGTCTCAAGCATCGACGTGGTGGAATGCCAGTTATCCCTACCGTCAGACCATAAATATCACGAACAACGAGGGGCAGGACCTGCCTGCAGGGTACACGCTCAACATTTCTGTTGATACGGAGTCCTTAGTGAGCCAGGACAAGTTGCAGGCGGACTGCGACGACCTGCGTGTGGTCTATTGGAATGGTGGCTCCAACATTGAGCTTGACCGAATCAATGTAAGCGCTTGCAATACTAGCACTACCAGCATTGCCTTCAAGCTGCAAGACGACATTCCCGAATCAAGCACGGCATATGCCCTGTATTACGGCAATGTATCATCAGGCACGCCGCCACAGAACTTGAGTGCTATCTACTATCTTTTTGAGGATTTCGAAGATCAGGCCCATGACTTCTCGCAAGGTAGTCTCAATCCAACGGTTAATGGAGCAAGTGCCCATGGCGGTAGCTACGGTCTTGACGGGTATGGGGGTGCTAGCTACTACCGCGCGGTCACCAGCACAACGTTGGATAGTGGTTTCCTCATCGAAGGATGGGTTATGCCCCGTACCAGTTCCACAACTTCTCTCGCTGCATTGACCTTCGGCGCGAACAGCGGCTGCGCCAATCCTGAGCGATGCGGCTACCAAGTTCTAGTTGATCAGCGATCGAGCACGGGCGGATCCTCACCCATGCAGATCCGCAAGGACTATGACAGTGGCAGTCCATTGGCGACCTCGACAGAAAATAGCGTTGCGGCAAATAACTGGTACTACCTCAAGGTGTGGTGGCATAGCAATGGCACCATCACTTTGCAGGTCTTTGATGCCTCGCTTGCATCTTGGGGCAATCTGAGTGCGACAGACACGACGTACACAACTGGAGGATATGGTGTCGCCGCCTACCAGTACGCGTACTGGGACGACATTAAGGTGAGCCTGCTCAGCCAGAATCCTCCGACAGTGAGCATAGAAGCGGAACAGAACCAATCCGTGCAGCAGGAGGACAACAGCACATGTACTGCCAACTTTTCCATTACTGCAGGAGAAGGAAACCACACGTGGCCTGTACGCTGCAAGGCAAGAGGAAGTAACAGCGCAACCGTCTTTTCTTCAAGTCAGAATGTCAGCGTCAACGACGCTCCATACGCAATCATCACGTTGCCGGAAAACACGTCCTGGCTATTCAGCAACACCACGCTTAATGCCTCAGCAAGCGCGGACAGTGACGGCTCCCTCATTGCATATGCGTGGGAGCTCGACAACACCACAGCATTCTCGAGCCCGACGACAATCTGCTCGAGCGACACGTGTACATGGAATACGACATTGCAGGACCAATGCCAGAACAACAGTCTCTCATGCTATATGCGACTCACCGTAACCGATGACCTTGGCCTGTCAGACAGCACGTGGGTACTTGTGGGCATAGACAATGCCGGGCCTACTGTCATGCTCGATCTTCCCTTGTCTTTCACCAATAGCTCGGCAAACGATCTTCAAGTGAATGCATCTGCAAGCGATGCAGGTATAGGCCTTATCGACATGATCTGGTTCGAATACCGCCAAAATGATTCAAGCAGCTGGACGAGCATCTGCACGGACGATACGCCACTTTATGACTGTTCTTGGAATGTGAGTGCACTTCCCGACGCTGACACGTATGAAGTGCGCGTGTTTGCGAACGACACACTCAACAATACGGGAACAGCTGACGTGCACACGAACATCACCCTCGACAGAACTCCACCGCAGATACAACTCATGCTGCCGTCCGACAGTCTGTTCACAGTAAACCCAAACATGACCTTTGTCTACAACGTCACCGACGCGCTCAGCAGCATCCAGAACTGCTCTCTGCTCATCAATGGATCAGTTAACCAGACGAACAGCTCCATCATCCCCTTGCAGCCAAACAATTTCACCGTGGACGAGATGGCAGATGGAAATTATTCTTGGACTGTTCACTGTGCAGATGTTTTGGGCAATGAGAACAGCTCTGCAACGAGAACGTTCGTCATCGACAGTACTGGTCCGAACGCGACGCTCCTCCTCCCGCTTGCATTCGCGAACATCACGGGTTCTGAAACCATGCTCAACGCATCAGCCACCGATGAAGGGATAGGCAGCATTGACATGTACAGTTACGAGTATCGCGAGAATGCCAGTGCCGCATGGATAAACGCATGCAATGCGACGCAGAACTGCTCCTGGCCAATCATTGGGCTTCCTGACGGCAACGCATACGAGGTTCGTGTGCAGGCGAACGACACCTTAGGCAACCTCGGCGGCTACGACAGTCACGAGAACATAACCATAGACAATAACCCGCCGAACATCACGCTGCTCTCGCCAGCACCCTCTACAACATTTGGTTCAGGGGATGTCCTCTTCCAATACGTTGTACAAGATGCCAGTTTGCTGCAGAACTGCTCGCTTATCATCAACTATGCCCTGAACCAGACGAATACCTCTGTTGTGCGGGACACGACGATGAGCTTTGCACTTCTTGGATTGTCGAATGGTCTGTACAATTGGAGCGTGAACTGCACTGATGTACTATCTTTCGAAGGGCAAAGCAATCAGAGAAATTTCACCATCGATATAAAGAACATAACGAACATTTCCGTGAAAACGGACAAGCCGACATATGAAGTTGGCGACCAGCTAGCCGAACCCATCCTGGTAACGTCAAACACGACTAGCTTCTACGGCAATCCCCTTGATACGAATGTCACGACAGACATCATCAAAGGAAACGCGTCAGGATTCTGGTGGAATCTGAGCTGGGCAAGACGCAAGCCCATACTTCTAACAAATAGCCAATCGGCAAACAAAACGGACACAACCGTCTATATGAACATCACCGAGCTTGCAGGCAACATCAGCAGCTGCGACGAACTCAGGATAGTCTCTATTGATCTTGATGAAGTTCCTTTCGTGATTGAGGATGGAGATGGCAGCACGTGGTGTAGCATACGCTTTACGGCGAACGTCACTGCAAGCGCGAGCAACGAGCACAACTACTACGTATACTATGATAATTCGGCAGCGGGAAGCCCTTCCTATACACTGCCTATTCAGGGATATCAGCTTGTCTGGGAGGACTTCGAGGCGGGCAGCGACTTCCTCTACACTGCAGGAGCATGCCCTGTTGATGGCACAAGAGAATGCGGTGACAGCAGCCCGTGGGGAGACTTTACTGACTGTGTCGAGTCAGAGGCGAGCACAGCATATGGTATATGCTCTACGAACGACATCGCAAAATCGGGCGTGCGAGGCTTCGAGGCCAGAGGAGGCCTGGACAGGAACACGGACAATGCTGATGGCCTCTACTATGATGCAAACGCAACTGCCTGTGGAGGACAAGCATGCCAGGACATCAACATCTCCTACTGGCAGGCAGGATTTTCTCTCGATACGACTACTCCTGCGGAAGGAAGTGCCGTCTTCGTCAACGACAGCGACAGTGGATTGGTGCTCATCTCTGACTGCATGGATTTAGAAGGCTGTGAGGCAGGTGTAAGAACTGCCATGTCCGCCTCGGCAGAATTTGTCGAGTCCAACGTGTGTGAGATTAGTGGCATCAACTGCGACAGTGCACTCACGTTCAGATTCACTTCTGCAAATGTACGAGCTCACGCCAATAATGACTACTTTGCGTGGGACGCCATCAACATCACCGGCTACAAGCGATACGATCCGGACATCACGAGCACGACTGCAAGCGTCGAGGAATTCATCAATCGCTCCTCGACACAAGAGACAGGCAGTGATGGGCTGCTTGACTGGAATTGGACACCAACACTCTTAAGCTCAGGACTCTTCAGCGCCGTTTCTCTTGCAACACGACCCAGCCATTATCCTGTACAAGGGGCGAGCACATTCACCCTCATCGCTGACCAAACCCCGCCGAACGTGACGCTGAACGATCCGTCGAGCGGCAGCGAGAGCAACAGTTCAGTCACCTTCTCTTACAAAGTCAACGATTCTTTGAGCGACATAGCAAACTGCTCACTTGTCGTCGATGGAAACATCGAAGCAAACTCCTATCCCCCCATCATCGAGGGGCAAGTAAGTAATTTCTATCCGCGCATTCCCATCGGGGGCACGCACAATTGGAGCGTGAACTGCACCGACACGTTTGGGAATGTAGGTGCATCAGAAACATGGAATATTACTATCATCCCTCCTGACTTCGTCATCACGCCAGGCAACATCACGTTCAGCAACACTTCTCCTGCTGAAGGGCAAAACATTACCATTTTCGCCAACATCTTCAACCGAGGAGGATCTGATGCCGAGAATGTTAGCGTGCACGTCTATCAAGGAGACCCTGCAGCAGGAGGTGTGCTGATTGACAATATCACTGACTTAAATATCACTGACGTGAGCGGCAACCTATCGAATGTGACGGCTGTCACCGTTTGGCAAGTTCCCGGACCAGGGCCCTTCTTCATCCACGTCCACGTCGACCCCCCTGTCGACCAGAACGGATCATTCCTCGAGAACAACGAGAGCAACAACGCAGCGTTTGCACGTATCGACATCGACGCTTGGCACATCTATTATGGTGGATTAAACACGAGCATAGTGGTGAAAGGGGCAGAGAGCATGCTCTTGTGGAATGCCAGCGACAAGCCCTCCAATATATACGTAACTGAGAGCGATGCAAATATTACCTGGACGTCATTGCGCGCCCTGTCTCGAACGACAAGCGATGCATACGTCGCCGATGATTTCGAGGAAGCAGACGCTGCCCTGAACATGACAGGGTTCCTCGACAGCATCAACACATCATTCACGCAGAACGGGCTGCCACATGCAATCATGAACATCACAAGCTTTGACACAACCATCTTCTCCATTCCTGTACGGAACAGCACGAACAGCTCAGATTTTGAAACGGGCATTTTGTGGGATGAAGGGGATGGCAACACCCAATATAATGGGTCGCAGGATCTCATCTTCGTGACGACCGCAGAAGGAGTCAAGCCAGGAAAGTACGGCAACTACAGCTTCGAAATAAGCATACCTGTCCTGCTGCGGAGCTACAAGAACATAACCAAAACAACCGTAGACATATATTATGAGATCGTATGAGTGCGTATACTGCCGTATGGAAGAATACTGTGGAATAATATATTGCCGTGTTGGAAAAGTATTTAAAATAGCAACGGCTAGAGTAGCAAAAAAGGGGTGAGTAGTTGGGATTTGCACTGTTCAGGAAAGATAAGGAGTTTGATGCTCCTGCGAGCCTTCCTGAATTGGCAAGAGATATTCTTGAGAAGAAAGAAACGGAAGAGAAAGCGGCAGCGCTCATTGATACTTCGATTAAGAAAGAATATGTTCAGACACCATATAAGGAGCCTACTGCGCAGCCGCAGGCGTTCGTCCAAGAAAAAACAATTCTGCAAGCACCTGCACCAATCGCTGCTCCACCTGTTCCTCCCGTGCAACAGGCACCTCCAGCACCTTTACTGCAAGCGCCCGTACAACACTATCCGTATCCTTACCCTGCATACCCTCCACCAATGTATCAACAGCCAACATTCATTCCCTATCCTGTACATCTGCCGCAATTCAACGCCTATCCTTATCAACAACTAGTTCCGCAGCAAGTTCAACAACAAGCACCTTTTGCGATGCAACCGCATGTTGCTGACTGTGTTCAAGAGGAGCACGTGAAGCACATGCATGACGTTCTTGCCAAGCGCTATTCTAAGGATGAGCATCCGTTGCAGGAAAGTGTGGATAGAACCATGGCAGAACTCAAGGAACTCGAGGCTGCATGGAGAAAGACGAAAGATTCCTTAGAAAAAATGGAGCAGTTTTGCGTCGAGAAAGAGCGAGATATTGAGCGGAAGAGTCAAGAGCTGAAATTGTTCCTTGATCATCTGCGAAGCCACCGGACGTTGAGCAAGGCATGTCCATCAGGCAGAGAGTTCAGATGCGTCAACGGTCTAGTCTTCCAAAGCATGAAGGAATTGAAGGATGCGCTTGACAGCATGCCTGACGCCACCTTCTTCCATCACGTCACTCCTGACAGGAATGACTTTGCCAACTGGGTGCGGGAAGTGTTCATGGAGTCGGTCTTTGCTGAAAGGATCAGGAAGTGTCCGACCCGGTCTGAATTAAAGGATTTACTGATGACCGTTGTTTAAATTTTTAAAGCCAATTATGGAGTTTATTGCACCTTTGTTCTCATAATGTAGTTTGTTTATTATTTCTTGACTTATTCTTTCTTCTTTTGTTTCTTTTCCCTTTTTATTTGTGTTTTTCTGCCGCATTTTAGTTCTTTATTGGCTTCCAAAAGCCCATTTCCTATTCCGGTCTGGTTAAACGAAACATTTATATATAAGTATACACATTTGTATATTAATTTACATAAACGTTCCTTGTTTTATTATGAGGAAGAAAAAGGATGCAAGCTCAAACGCACAGTGTCCGTCGAGGAAGAGGTGAATGACATGAACAATACGTGGAAACTGTTCCTGGTTGCCGCCGTGGTGCTGGGTGCAATAGGATCAGTCATAGCAGAATCAACAGTACCCGTGACCCCAACCACATTGACGCACGGAGATTCGTCGAGATTCAATGTCTCAAATTATCCCCAACTCAACACGACAGCAGAAGCAGGAAACATCACCTGGCTCACCATTGATGCTGAAACCCAGACCATGAGCTGGCAAGGCTACTGGGGAAACATCACAGGCACGATCGTGTTGGAAGATGCTGCTGGCTACACATTCTATAACTGGACCTCACTCGAACCGAAGGGTGAAGTGTACGCAACGGTCAATGATACGGTAAACTGGACGAACATCCACTGCTTCAACTACAGCAGTGACTCTGAAATCAATGTCACTTCTGAAGAAGGCAGGTACAACATCATGGACAGTGCAGCAGACGGCATCAACGAAACCTTCAACGTCACCAATCCAGAGACATTCTGGGTAGGAGATGTGGAAATAACAGCAGCAACCTGTCCTGCAACCTATGTGTATCAGAGCAGTGCCTACCAGGCAAACAACTTCATCAACGTGCTCCTGACAGACAACGAAGCATTGGTCTTCACCTCCATCATCGAGAACAGGAGATACGAGAACGACACGGATGAAGTGTGCTACAACGGACAAGCATGCGACTTCCAGATGTTCGTCGGAGAAGACGGCCACAACCTCACGGCATCCCAGACAACAACCACGTATTACTTCTGGGTAGAACTGCTGGGTTAAATCTTTCCCAATTTTTTATTTTCAATTTTTTTATTTCACGCTCACCACAGAACCTGCACAACAAAAAAAGGCGCATAACGATGGATCGAAATGTCAAACTGGTGCTCATCTTCGGGCTGCTGCTCATCCTAAGCTTCGCCGTCGCCCTGGCCGTTGGCCCTTCGGGGACAACCATTTCTGGCAACGTGACTGGCTCGCGCGCGGGCATCAACCCTGACTCCCGCTCAGACGATGGCGGAACGATAACTACTATGGTCGTGAATGTCATCCAGCAGAACATCAACTGGAAAGGTTATGCGGGAAACATCACCAGCCAGCTCGTCTTGGATGATGCAAACAACAAGACAATCTATTCTTGGGAACTTGTCACGCTTACTGGTGAGATTTATGCCTCGCGATCAAGCGGCGTCACGTTCACTTCACTCAATTGCTCACAACCTGCAAATGTCACATTCGAGGAAGGTCTGCTTGGTTTCAGTTCAAGCGACACGGACAACATTAATAGGACATTTAACGAAACAGCACACCCGAGTTTTCTGACAGGGCTGAATAACCTGTCCAGTTGCAAGACAACGACGATGTACGTCAATGATACGCAGCAAACGGCGGCGTTCAACAGCAGAGATTTCTATGAAATCGTTGCCTTTGACGGAGCCAACACGGTCTTCGTGAGCATCTTGGAAGACAGCATTACAGGATATGATAATGAAACAACATATGACTTCCAAATCATTGTACCCCAGAACAAATCAACAACCGATGCTACTGGTTATTATTTCTGGGTAGAACTCGGTTAATCTACGTTTTGTTTGTTTTTTTCTTTCTTTTTCAATGATTGATTAGATTAATGATTTACTTAAATTAGTATTTTTCTTTTATTGTTCAAATTATTTATTTCCTTGTTTAGTTCATTTTAGTAATTACTTAATTTATGTTATTAATTTAATTTGATTCATTGTGGTATTATACTACCACTTACATAATGAGTTAGAAATTGATATTCTTGCAAAAATTTAAAAACAAGTACCTACATAATGAGTTTATTGGCTATTTTTTTTGAAGAACTATGTACAGAAGAGGCAAATTCGCCAACCGACATAAACAGCACACTGCCGACATACGTCCTGCAACACACCATTTCTCTTGAAGAAACCCTGCCTGCAAGCATCTTCTCAGGAAAGCCAAGCGGACTACAGGCAATAGTTAAGTATCTGCACGAGCAAAAGCACTACAGCTTTGCCCGCATAGCCAAGCTGCTCAATAGGGATCCACGAACCATCTGGGCAAGCTATGCGCACGTGAGACATCTCATCATTCCCCTCAAGGAAAGCCCACTGCTGCCCGTACACATCTTCGCAGACAGGCATGCCAGCACGCTTGAGCACATAGTTTTCCAGCTCAAACAGCAAGGACTCACCTTCTCAGCTATAGCAAGACTGCTCAACAAAGACCCAAGGACAATATGGACTGCACACAACAGACTGCGGAAAAAAGAGGTGCAGGCATGAAACGCACCCTTACAATGCTGCTTGCGTTCATGCTGCTCGTCCCAGCGCTAGCGCCCGTCCTTGCTGTTGATGGAGCGAGCATCGTCCAGAACGTAACCGAAGTGAGGAATGCAAGCACGGCAGCATCCATAACGACGGTAGGAGGAAGCTTCACCACCCTCGTCCTCAACGTTACATCGCAAACGCTCAGATGGAAAGCTTACGTGGGTAATGTCACCGGCAAGATAACCCTTGATGATAGCACGAACAAGACCATCTATGATTGGACGCCAGCACAGATAGCGGGTGAGATCTACGCAACAAGGGCCAGCAGCATCGACTGGACAAAAATAAGCTGTGCAGATCAGACCATCATCGAAAGTGAGCAGAGCTACCTCAACATGAACGACAGCTCGGACAGGATCAACAGGACATTCAATCTTACCATTCACCGAACGTTCTTCGTTGGCATAACGCAGATCATGAATAGCTCCTGTCCAGCCATAGCCACCTACATCAACGATACGGCACAAGCGCCGTCAGAAGACGCGAACTTCCAGGAAGTCCTGCTCAATTCGACAACAAACCTCATCTATACCGGCATTCTCGAACCAGGAACGCCAGGCTTCGACCTCAACGCGTACAACTTCCAGCTCATCCTCCCTGAAGACGGAACAAAATCAACACCAACGCCATACTACTTCTACGTGGAGTTGACGTGAAACGACATCAATTTGCGCGTGCTGCACGGGGCACAATCTTTAAATAGTTCATCACTTTCCGATAGAAAAGGGGTGATGTCGTGTTTACTGCGATACGTAACAACCTAGCCATACTTGTTAACCCGGACAAAGCATTTGCGAAACTACACAAAATCCGTCTAGAAGCAATCGTCAGGGATTATGTCATCCTGCTGCTGCTCTGCGGATTCCTTGCAGGACTGTTCAGCCTGCTCTACGGCTTAGGCAATGCAGTCTACCTGAGAACATTACTCAACGTTGACATCCAGTTCATTCGCATGCTCAACTACTTGCTGGGAAGGCTCGTAAGCATGGTCTTCTTTTACCTGTTCGCGGGAACGTTCTTGTTTTTCATCCTCAGTATGCTATTGCGCATATTTTTCAGCATAAAATATGCTGACCTGCTCAAAGTGCTCATGTATGGTATGAGTCCTGTCCTGCTCTTCGGCTGGCTGCCTTTCTCTGTTATTCCCTTATTCATTTGGGCATTGCTCTTGTTCATCATCGGCGTACGTGTCCACAAGCACAGAATTCCGATAACGAAAAACTCCATTCATCAGAGAGACTAGCATGAAGCGGAAAACAGGCATCATCATAGCGGTCATTATCATGTCCATTCTGCTCTATCTGGCAGGCGTGATGAGCGGCCTTTTTGCAAACAAGCTCCTGGAACAGCGCACCAAACAAGATCTCCAAAGCCTGCGCTCGTATGTCGATGTGCTCGATGCAAACGTCAAGAACATGCAATTGGAGCAAGTGTTTGCCGAGACGCTCTCACGAGAAGAATATTGCAAATTCTCTGCGGTAAGCACAAACTATCTCGTCGGGCAGCTCAGAGAATATTGGCTGAAACTCCCGTTCAGGATAGAAGAATACGAGCAGACGAACAAGCTTTCTGACACGTATCTGCAGTTGAAGAAAGAGTACACGCAGGTGAGCATCCGGACATGGATAGTCGTTAGAAACAAGTACTCGCAATGCAATGCAGGACTTCTTCCCGTACTCTACCTGTACAACGCGAACTGTACTAGCTGCACAGAGCAGGGCAAAGAGCTTGATGATATCCAAAGACGCGCGCTCGCAGAGAAGAAAGACATCCTCGTCCTCACCGTTGACAGCGACGCTGACGAGATCATCATCAAAACGCTCAAGCAATACTATGGCATAACATCGACGCCCGCAATCATCATAGGAAACAGAGTCTTCCAAGGAAGGGTCTTCACTGCAGACCAACTCTCCTTATACGTGTGAAACCATGAAAAAAAGAACAATCTTCATCCTCATCACGATTGTTATAGCAGTCTTCATTGTATCCGGCCTTCTTGGCTATCTCAACATGCGTGACGAAAAGACTAATTTCGTGAGACAGAAACTCCAGACGGGAGACACCACCTATCTTTATAATTTCTACATCAGCGGCCGACCCAATCTTGACAACAGGCTTTATTTTGGAAGTCCGAATGCGAGCATAACCTTCATCACGTACATGGATGTGCACACACCCGCAGCAAAGTATTTCATGGACACCACATTCCCCAATCTCACGCAAGATTACATCTACACAAACCAGATGCGATTCTATCACAAGCAATATCTCACTATAGATGACTATCAGCAAAAAACTGATACCTTTATATATGCTAATGCTCTTGCTTGCATGCAGTTGTACAACAAGAACAAGTACTACGATTTTTACTTCGCCTTGTTCAATACGACAAAGGAGAACATCCCTGCGTTGGCGAGCACGTTCAACGTATCGGGCATCGTTTTCAACAATTGCCTCTACGGGAAAACATTCGACAGCGTCAGGGAAGACATGATGGAAGTGGACAATTTCGGCATGACGGGAGTTACTCCCCGCATCTACGTGGGCATTGAGGGCAGACAGCTCACCCAAGTCAGTGGCATTCCTTCCTACACACGACTAAAACAGATTATCCGGCAATACCAAATACAACTGGGACAATGACACCGCAGACATTCAGCTTATTCCTCTACAATCTCTCCCTGCTACCGGTGGTGTTCTTCAGTGTGCTCTTTCTCATGCTTGCACTGCTCAACTTGTTGGTTGAGAAAAAACGCACGTTCATACCACTCAAAAAACTGCCGTTCGTCAGCGTCCACATACCCACCTTCAACGATCCTATCGCGGTACGATGCATCAAGCACTGCCTGAAATTTGACTATCCCAAAGACCGCTACGAGATCATCATCGCGGATGACAGCACTCACGTCAAGACCCAGCAACTGCTCAGCCGTATTGCGGACAGCCATACGGGTTTCGTCAAATACATCCATCGCGAGAACAGGGCAGGCTTCAAGTCAGGAGCGCTGAACAACGCCTTGGACATAACAAAAGGAGAAATCATTGTCGTGTTTGATGCGGACTGGATACCCGGCAAGGGCTTCTTGCGTGAAATCGTCCAGCCGTTCTCTAACCCCAAAGTCGCAATTGTCCAGTCCAGGCAGGGATTCTATAATAAAGATATCAACACTATCACCAGATTCGCAGCGTACACGCTCAGCATCTATCACACTATCCTCATGCCCATTAATAACCGCATCAACTGCGTTTTCTTCTGTGGCACGGCAGGAGCACTGCGCAAGAGTGCATTTGTTGAAGTTGGCGGCTGGAACACGGAAAGCCTCACTGAGGACAGCGACCTTAGCGTCAGGCTTCTCAGGAAAGGATACGACACCGTTTTTCTTGACATGGAAACGCCAAGCGAGGTTCCCGATACGTTTGAGAACTTCCTCAAGCAGCAGATGCGCTGGTGTTATGGCAATGTCCACGTGTTCATGGATAATTGGCAGAACCTCCTGTTCAAGAAAGGTCTTACGTTGAGACAACGTTTCATGATAACGTTCATCACACTTGCAAATTCGGTAGCTCCCATGGTCATCATGATGACCTTTTTCGGCTTTGCCGGGTGGTTTCTCGGCGAGCCGACGCTGCTCACGCTTGGCGATGTGTACACATTCATCTTCCGGTTCGTGATCACAGCAGGATTCCTGCTCGTTGGAGTAATCACACTCTTTAAGCGACGGCAGTTGCACGAGCTGCCACACTTCGTATTTGCCAGCCTGACCATGGGTCTCATCCTGGCTGTTGCCACGGGCATCGCTTTCTTCAGAGCCTTGTTCAACATACGTCCGCACTGGTCCTGCACGCCGAAAGCGGACAACGCCAAGATAAAATGATTCTCGCCAATCTCTCGGCAGTCATCACCTTTCTTTTTCTTGCAGTCATCCTCTCCTATTACGTTCTGCTTTTTCTGCCACATCGGCTTCCCAAAAAAGAGACGACTCTTGACACGCTGACCATCATCATACCTGCACATAATGAGGCGTCACGCATATCCCTTTGCTTGGACGCGGTCATGGCTGCGCAGTGGCAGGGCAAGAAGCAAGTCATCGTCATAGATGATGGGAGCAAGGATGGCACGAGCAAGATTGTCAGGAACTATCCCGTCCTGCTGCTTAAGAGCAAGCACAAAGGAAAATCGGCAGCGATTAATCTCGCTCTCAAACACGCTATGGGCAAGGCGATAACCATCGTTGACGCGGACAGCATCATCGAGCAGCATGCGCTCATGATCCTGAAAGAGACACTCGAACGGAAAGGCGTTGCTGCAGTCACAGGAATAATCAAAGTCCACAACAGGAAAACATTTCTTGGCATGTGGCTGCATATCGAACAGATCTACAACAGTCTCATGCGCAGCATACTAACCAAAGTCAACGCAAATATTGTGACTCCCGGACCGTTGAGCATGTACAGAAAGGCAGCCATCGATGACATAGAAGGCTTTAGCATCCATGGCTATTCTGAAGACATCGACATCACCGTGCGGCTCATCCGGAAAGGCTATCTGGTCAAGTACGCGCCAGCCGTCAGCTCAACAATCATGCCCGTCTCCTGCAAAGGATTTTTCAGACAACGCAGGCGTTTCGCCATGGGCATGCTGAACATATTCAAAAAACATCTTTCGATAGGGAACAAACTCATCGACGTCTACACACTGCCCTTGTTCGTTTTTATTTACTTGCAGGCAGTCATCGTCGGTCT
Organism: archaeon; assembly: GCA_043806035.1. Lineage (GTDB taxonomy): Archaea > Nanobdellota > Nanobdellia > Woesearchaeales > UBA9642 > JAZDHK01. Next base: position 42,222 of record JAZDHK010000020.1, on the reverse strand, counting down.
CTTCACACTCTATCAGATCATTTCCGGTTATTGCACGTATTTTCTCGCCAAAGGAGTCATTCTGAACGGATATGTTCTGAAATTCTTTTTTGAATGGCTGTCTATCATAGGCTTTGTCAAATGGGGCATGGGCGTCTTTTCCGGAACAACACCACTGACACTCGTCACCGCCGTAGGCATACTGGCAAGCCTGCTCAGCTACCCGCTCTTTCTGTATGCTATCATCAAGTACGACAAGAACATAGACATCTTCCACGCCATCCCTTTCTTCTTCATGTTCCCCTTCTGGCTAATCATCATGGTCATTTACATACTTATGATACCCACCTTCTTTAAGGAACAGCGAAACCGTTGGCACAAGGAATAGTTTTTTAAAATAGTCCTGCTTGCCAAGACCTCGATGCAACCAAAAATATTCCTTATGTACTTGAAGACCGGCGGCGGTCATCTGAGCCTGGCGAAAGCGCTAGCATCGGGCATCAAAGGAAAGGCAGTTCCTGTACTCGTCGATGTCATCGAGGAAAGCCCGTTCAGTAAGGCCATACTCGAAGATATGCACCAGTTCTCGTACTCCAATGCGAAGTGGATCATCGAATTCACGTACGCCATGCACAAAGTACCCGTCATCTCTGAAGGCAATTCTGCGCTGCTCCACGCGCTCGTCAAAGACTATCTTAAGAAAAGGCTGCTAAAGGAGAAACCGGACAAGATCGTCATCCTGCACGCCTTGCTCATCAAGACAGTGCGAGAATGCCTCAAAGAGCTCAAACTAAGCATTCCTGTCACGGTGCTCATCGCCGATCCGTTCACCGTCCATCCCTTATGGTATACGGCAAAGCATGCAGAATATCTCTGTTTCACAGAAGGTGTACGACGTATTGCTGCGAAGCGAGGCATCAAAGTGACAGTGTACCCGTTCGTCTTCGACGATGCGTTCCTCAAAAAACCGACTGCAGTGCAGGTGCGTTCATGGCGTGACAAATTCGGCATACCTGTTGGCAAGAAGGTGGTGTTGGTTCTCGGCGGGGCGGACGGTTATCCTGGAGTTCTGCCGTTTCTGCAAGGCCTGCTCAGCAGGGACATGAACGCAGAAATCCTCATGGTGTGCGGTAAGAACAAGCAGCTGCTGCGGCGCGTCCAGCAATTGCAGAAGAAGAGCAACTACAAAAACCTGCACATCTTTGGCTTTGTTGATTTCATCTATGCACTCATGAGCATCGCTTACCTCGTCGTGACAAAAGCAGGACCTAATACGCTCATGGAGATCCTGAGCCTGGGCAAGATTCCCATTATCACCACGTACATCTGGGAGCAGGAGAAGGGAAACGTCGAATTCATCGTCAAGAACAAATTTGGCTATTATGAGAAGAATCCAGAAAAGCTGCCCTTGCTCGTTCAACACGTCTTGCAAACGCAAGGAAAGGATCTTAAAAGATTCCGTCCAAAGAACGGCCTTACTGCCATTGCCAGGCATATAACCGCAAACTATTAAAGCAGCCATGCCGAACATTTTGGCATGCAGAAGACAACATTTGCCCTGCTCGTCATGCTCGTCCTCGTCCTTCTCGTGGGATGCACCCTGCTTGTCGGCACGTTCATCAAGCCTCCTGAAATAACGATAACCAGTACGAACCAAACAGCCATTCTCAGCACGCTTGCCAAGAATACATGCAAGACAAAGAGCCTGACCCTTTACACTACCCCTTTGCTTGAGCGAAAGGCAGTCACTCTGACAAAGGCATGCGGTGGCATTCCTGCAACGCTCACCGCTCTTGCCCTGGTCAAGGACGAGATGCACTACTATGCAGTCCTAGAGAATGGCACGGCAGGCTGGGTCAATAGTTCGTTCATCCACACCGCAGTATGCGAGGAGGATGCGAACTGCTCAGCACTGAACATCAATGCTCCCTTCTGCAATGCAGGCATTTGTGTCGAATGCATGGCGACAAGAGACTGCACGGGAAGCAAAGTATGCAAGGACGCGTATGCTTGTGTAGACTGCCTGAACAGCAGCGACTGCGTACAGCCTGGCAAAGCCGTCTGCAACACTGCAGCAAATACCTGCGTTATCTGCCTGCAGAACAGCGACTGCCCTGAAAAGAAACCATACTGCCTGAATGCCACGTTATCCTGCGTGGAATGCCGAGACAATTATGACTGTAACGAGACATCCTATTGTGCATCAGGCATGTGTAAGCAGCGTCGCTAAAGCAATGCGGCATATGCCTTTTCCCATCTGCCTATGATGGCATCTATGCGATGTTCGCGTATCTGTGTCAATGTCGCAGATTTCATGTGTGCGTATTGTCTGTCATCCTCGAGCAGCCGCACAATGGCTTTTGCAAAACCTTTCTTGTCGTTTCGTTTGAGCACATATCCTGTCTTTCCGTTGTTGATGCAGTCAGGGATGCCTTTGGCGCGCACGCCGATGCAGACAAGCCCTTTTTCCTGCGCCTCCAGTATCGTCAGGGGCTGGTTTTCGGTCACTGAAGCAGTGACGAAGAGCTTGCATGCCTCGAACGTGCCGGAAGCAAGCAGCTCATCATGTGGGATGCTGCCCAGCAGGATGACTTTCTCAGAAAGCCTGAGTCGTTTGATGGTGCGCATGGCATCATCCCGCTGGGGCCCATCACCAACGAGCAAAAGTTTTGCTGATGGTCTGCGTCTGCTGACCATTTTGAAGCAGTCGAGTAGGTAGTCTATGTTTTTCTCGTGCGCAATCCTGCCGACGAACAGCAGCAGGTCCTTGCCGTATTTTTTTTGCAATGCCATCGCTCCTTGACGATTGTGCGTGCTCTTCACCACGCCGTTGGAGATGACAATGATCTGCTGTGTGCATCCTTTCCTGATCAGCTCCCTTCTGGTGAACGCGGAGGGTGTTGTGATGAGCTGGCACTGATTATTAATCCATGATGCATACTTCCACATCAGCCGCTCCGCCCAAGGTTTGTTGAGTCCCGCGTGCTGCAAGTACTGCGGATCAGCATAGAAGGTGTGGAATGTCTGGACGAGCGGTTTCTTGAGCACGTGTGCGATGGCAACAGCGCTGAGGCCGAGCGTGAACGGCGTCTGGAAGTGGATGACATCAACGTCATGTAATGCCTTGAACAGTTTCGGCTGCAACGGCAGGCCTGCCTTGTATTTCTCGTAGAAGAACGCAGGCAGGGAAGGAACCCTGCAGAGCTTGACGCCAGGCAGCGAGGGATCATTTTTGGTGTACTGCGGGCAGACGATGATGACCTTGTGCTTTTTTTTTGCGAGACCTTGTGCCAACAGCACCGTTGCCAGGCTGACCCCATTGATCTGCGGTAGGAACGTGTCCGTGAATATGGCAATGTGCAGTCTTTGCATGTTCTCACACGATGTTTGTCGGATCCCAGGACACATGCAAGTTCTCGTTCAAACTGTCGAGCAGCTGCATGTCCTGCTTGTCTAAATTGAAATCGTATATGCTGCTGTTCTCTTTGATGCGCGCTTCCGTCGTCGATTTTGGCAAGACGACAATAGTGTGCTGCAATGCCCACCTGATGAGTATCTGTGCAGGCGTCTTGCCATGTTTTTTTGCTATGTCCAAGAGTCGTTCGTCATCAAACTTTTTCCCTCTCGTCAACGGGCTGTACGCCTCGAGCACGATGTGGTGTTTTTCACAATAGTCAAGCAGTTCCTTCTGGTAGAGGTAGGGACTGAACTCAACTTGGTTAACTTGAGGAGTGATGGTTGCCTTAGGCAGCAGCTCTTGCAGATGTGCGATGGTGAAATTGCTCACGCCAATCGCTCTCGCTAGGCCTCGCTTGTGCAGCAGCTCCAACGCTTTCCACGACGCAATCCGTTCAGGAACGGGCCAGTGGATGAGGTAGAGGTCGACGTAGTCCATATCGAGCTTTTGCAAGCTGGTCTGCAATGCCGCTGCAGGATCAGCATGGTCGTCGTTCTGGATTTTTGTCGTGATGAATAGTTCCTCTCGGGGAATCTTGCTGTCCCTTACTGCCTTGCCTACGGCCTGCTCGTTGGCATAGAATGCAGCAGTGTCAATGTGCCTGTACCCGAGCGCTAATGCTTCGCTGACGGCACGCTCTGTCTCTTGCGGTGTCGCCCTATACGTGCCTAATCCGAGCAGCGGTATACGTACGCCATTATTGAGCGTTCTTGTCGACGTGATGTGCAATGTGCCGTCCATGTGCTCTCCTCAGTCGGGCTGTTTCTTAAATGTTGCGACTGCATCCGCTTTCGTGATGACTCCTGCAAGCTTTTTTCCTTCGGTGATAATGAGCAAGGGATGCTCGTGCAGCAGGGCGATGACGATGTCCCTGCTTGATGATGAGGGAATGCTCGGCGGCGACCCCTGCATGACCTCACCGACACGAATGTCTTTCATGTTCTTCCCCACCTGATCGAGAATGTCTGATTCGCTCAACAGGCCCCGCACGTAGTTGTGTTGGAGTACGGGAAGCTGGCTGATGGCGTGTTTGCGCATCATATCCAATGCGTGCTGCACGCTGCTCTTTTCCGTTATTCCTATTATGCCTTTATGCATCATATCTCGTGCGAGGGGTTCTTGCGCATGCTTAGCATGCTGCAGCACATCAACGATGCGGATTGCATTCGTGTACGTGGGCTCGAGCGTTCTATTCTCTACTTTCGCTATATAACTCTGGCTGACCCCTGCCTTCTGCGCAAGCTCCTGCTGTGTCCACTGGACGCGTTTGCGTGCCTGTGCAATAGAATGGATATCGAACAGCTGCAGCATGCGTCTCTTTGAGCAGCACACCTATATAAATATTCGTATAGGAATAAATTAAGACAGAATATTAATAAAGCAGAACGTGCAAAACGCGTGTTTTAGGAGGGAAAACATATGCAACGATACCACACGTCAGAAAGCGTCACTGAAGGCCATCCGGACAAGATCTGCGACCAGATATCCGATGCCATACTCGACGAACTGCTCAAGCAAGACCCACACGCCCACGTCGCGGTAGAATGCTTGACGACGACAGGCAGCGTCCACGTCGCAGGAGAGATAACGACCGCTGCTTACGTTGATGTCCAACAGATCGTGCGAGACACCCTTCACGAGATAGGCTATACTGATCCTTCATTCGGCATAGACTGGCAGGACGCAGGCGTCTGGATTGCCATCCACAGCCAAAGTCCCGATATTGCACGAGGCGTACAGGATAATCTCAGCCAGGGAGCTGGCGACCAAGGCATGATGTACGGCTATGCCTGCAATGAAACTCCAGAACTCATGCCCTTCCCCATCATGATGGCACACAAGCTCACGAAACGGCTCGCCGAGGTAAGAAAGGACGGCAGCATACCCCATCTCGGTCCCGACGGAAAATCACAGGTCTCCGTGCTGTACGAGAACAACAAGCCAAAGGCCCTAACTGCAGTAGTCATTGCCCAACAGCACAAGGAAGACATAACCGAAGAAGAATTGCGCAGGCTCATCAAGGATAAGGTCATCATACCCGTCTGTGGGCAGTGGATGACACCAGCGACTGTAGTCCACATCAACGCGACAGGGCGATTCGTCATTGGAGGTCCTGAAGGAGACACCGGGGTAACGGGCAGGAAAATAATAGTGGACACGTATGGCGGGATAGGTAGGCACGGTGGAGGAGCATTCTCTGGAAAAGATCCTTCTAAAGTGGATAGATCCGGAGCGTACATGGCACGCTATGTCGCCAAGAACATCGTCGCTGCAGGGCTTGCTGAACGATGCGAGGTACAAGTAAGCTACTGCATCGGCGTTGCTAAACCAACAAGCGTGAATGTGGACAGCTTCGGCACAGGCACCATTTCGGACGAGAAAATAGCGGCATTAGTCATGCAGCACTTCGACATGCGCCCGCACGCTATTATCGAGCAGCTCCAGCTCCGACGGCCCATCTACAAGAAGACCGCAGCGTACGGCCACTTCGGCAGGCCAGAATTCCCCTGGGAGAAGACGGACAAGGCTGAGCTGCTGAAGAAGGCAGCGGGACTCAAATAGACGTCCTGAAGAGAAAACAGATTTTTCTATTTTTTCTTTTCATTGAATAATTGCTCGGCAGGACATCCGATTACTCTTTGTTTACAGTACTTACAAGCTAATTGGCCTCTGATTATGCCATTGCCTACAAAAGTCAAAATAAATAGTATGAGAACAGATACCAGCAGAATCAAATCAAAATCTTTTATGAGAAGTATGCTCCCAATAATCATGGGCACGAGTGAAATCATGAAGTCAGGAACAATATCCTTCCACGACATCTGCTTTTTACAAAATTCTTTTGCATCTCCTTTTTTGAACAACATACGGCTTATGCTTCCTTTCCCAAATGCGCACGTTTTTCCGTAATAATAGCAATTGACGCAGTGTCTCTGGAGTAATCGAAATTCTAAGACCACTATGAACAGTAAATAGAGCATCAGCCAAAGAAGACTGAGCTGATAGAGTATGACTGCGCCAATCACGCACGTTGCTAGTGAAACAGCGTTTGCAAGAACTACTATCCAGAAAGGAAAATGTTCATAACATCTTTCTTTTTTCATACTCTAAGAACAACATTACTGAATATATGTCTTTCTGTTTGGACGCGAACTGCACACTTCCTGTGCTTACAGATTCTCGACAACGAGAAGCTATTTAATATCCTCTGCATTCTCGTTCTGTATGCGGCAGATAGAGCTTGATGGGAAGGACTATCTTCTCGGATTTAAGGTAGTGACTCCTGATCTGCGTTCTCTGGGATTGCGAAACAACCCTCACATTCTTCAGTTCGTTCCTAGTGAATGGTTCATGTTGCCGGACAGCTTTTTGCAGAAGGGTCCGAGCGACTGGGGCGGCATATGGATAGCACGAACATTATCCCAGGCAAGAAATCTCAGTAAGTATATGGCGGACTATCATGGGCGCGACACGAGGCTGTTCGCTACAGCAATAGATGAGATACTCTACGAAAATTCGTACAGAATAAAAACAAATGGTGTGTATCTTTTTGAGGAAGTAATGTACTGATTGCTGTGTTGTCTTTAGAGATTGTGTGTGCAAAGCGAAAGCAATAAATAGCATGGCAGTGCAGAATGAACGTGGTGAACGTCAAGAAGCTCAACGGCGATCTCGAGCCGTACAATGAAGAGAAGCTGCGCAAGTCATTGTATTCAAGCGGTGCCGACGAGGAAACAGCCACGGCAGTTCTGGAGAAAGTGAAGGCATTCTTGTATGAAGGCATCGAGACGAAAGTCCTCTACAAGTTCGTCCTCAAGGAATTCAAGAGCAGGCAACCGATGACGTCAGCACGATATGCATTGAAGAATGCCATACTTCAGCTCGGGCCTGACGGTTTCCCCTTTGAAGTGCTTATCGGAGAAATATTCAAGAAGAAAGGCTACACTATTCTCGTTGATCAGCATGTGCAGGGCAAGCTCATCGACCATGAAATCGATGTCGTTGCGGAAAAGCAGAAAGAGAAGCTCATGGTGGAATGCAAGTATCACATCAAGCCCTGGACGGGGACGAGCATACACACTGCGCTCTACGTCTATGCCCGCTTTCTGGATGTGCAGGAACGCTTCACTGCTCCCTTTCTTATCACGAACACGAAATTCAGCCCGCAGATCATCACGTACGCGACAGGAGTTGGTCTGAAGCTTATGGGCTGGAAATATCCTCCTGACGACAGCCTTGAACGGAATATAGAATCGTTCAAGCTGTATCCCATAACCATGTTGCACTCAATCGATGGAAAATCGGACAGGCAATTGCTTTCCCACAAAATAGTCCTTGTTCAACAGTTAGCTGTCATGGCGCGGGATGAGCTTAGCCAGCTTCTTGCCATTTCTCCGAAAAAGGCAACTCGCATCCTTGATGAGGCAAAAGCTTTTTCTCAAGATTAATTTCTTCATGCATTATGTGTTCTTGGGCTTTTTATCCCTCTGATTCAATAGTTAATTAAATATATTGTTTTATATACTTCAATTTTTCTGTTTTTTCTCTACTTATTTATCTACTATTTTCTTGAATTTAATCTTTTTTAACGATTACAGAAATACACCACGATCTATATTTGAGAGGATACAGTACTTCAGCAAAAATAAAAACATTTATATATTAGTTATAACAAAGACAAAGCAGGATACAAAAGTGTATACCAAGAAGACATGTGCTGTGGGTCTTGGTGCACACAACAGCGACGATAAGCAACGACGGAAAACGTCATCAGTGACGACGGCGAAAGCCAAAGAGACAACATGGAGCAAGAGACGCTCTTTACGAGCAGCAAGTGGGACATCCTCCAGAGTCTGGGATCTGGCGAGAAAAGTCCCATCGAACTGGCCAAGTCCAGCAAAACCTCCGTAGCCAACATCAGCCAACAGCTCCGGCTTCTCGAACTTGCAGGATTTGTCAGCAGCAGACGCATATCTAATAGAGACAAGGACAAACCACGCATTCTCTACAACCTCAAGGGAAACAATTCATTCTTCATCATCAGCAGCCCTGGCTTCGTCAGCAAAAAATTCTTCAACCTCACACCGCGACAAAAAGCGATAGCGCGCATATGGTTTCTCGAAGAGCAAGCTCTTTGCAATATGATCGAAAAAGCATTCTGGCAACTCGAGCCACAGCTCAAAAACATCACCCAACTTTTATTTGACACGGACAAGCCCACACTCTATATAGTGACACCGCCCGCGCATCAAGCGCTTCTCAAGAAACAGTATTCTAGCATCACGGTCGATGACGAAGGGACAGAACGCACCATAAAGTGTGTTATCCTTGGTCAAGACGAGATTCCCAAAAAGAATCTCTACATGATATATGAAATGGAGGGGAAAAAATGAACTACAAAGCACTGCTCCTCTTTGCCATTTTGGCAATCGCAGGAGTGCTCCTTGCGGGCATAGTCGCGGCTGACCCCGTCAACCCGACGACGGTCACGTCAGGGACAAGCAGCAGAGGCAACGTCGATGGAACATCGCAGAACGCCTCAGCACAGGCAGGCAACGTCACCAGACTGGATATCTCAGCATATCAGCTGACCAAGTCTTGGCAAGGTTACTTTGGTAACCTCACAGGAGATTTGCTCTTGAGCGACGGCAGCAACAATAGACTGTACAATTGGTCACTCACCAGTCCTTCAGGTGAAGTGTATGCGTCAAGAAACAGCAGTATCACCTGGGCCACTGTGAACTGCAGCAACAGCACACAGGTCACTCTTGAAGAGACGGCATTAGGGCACTCAGCATCCGACGGTGACAGTGTCACGAACACGTTCGGAAGCACCTCGCACCCCTGGTTCCTGCTCGGATCCAACAACATTACTGGATGCAAGTCAGTAACCCTGAACAATGCATCCGGCGAGCAGACCAGCATGTTCTGGAACGTCCTACTTTCAGACAACGCCGACAGCACGGTCTACACCACCATCCTTGAGAATGGTGCAAGCGGATTCAACGCAGAAGCTGTCGACTTCGAACTGATCGTGGGAGAGGACGGACACGGAGATGCGGCAAGCAGTGTGACACCTTACTACTTCTGGGTGGAACTCAGCTAAACGGAGATGGGAACATGAACGCGATGAGAACCGCATGGTTGGTGATGCTGATAGTGCTAGCCATAATACTTTTGCCTAGTATCATCGCTGAACCCTCCGGAACGAGCATTTCGGATGCATCGACGAGCCAACGAGTGAACGACACTGCCGCGAACAGGACAGATACGGGAGGTACCATAACGACCATGGTGATCTCCTCCATCCAACAAAACACGAACTGGAAGGCATACGTGGGTAACATTTCCGGGTCGCTCACGTTGGATGATGCGCAAAACAAGACCATCTATGACTGGTCCATCGTCAGCCTGGCAGGAGAATTGTATGTGTCAAGAGTTGATAGTGTTACGTGGTCGAGCCTGAACTGCTCTTTGGACGCGAACGTCACTAGTGAAGAGAGTTTGCTCGGATTCGCGAGCTCTGACTCTGACAACATCAACCGAACTTTTAACGAGACGACGCATCGCAGCTTCCTTACCGGAACGAGGAACATCAGCGGCTGCAAGAGCAAAGCCCTGTATGTAAACGATAGCGCCCAGGCCGTAGCCATGCCGTCGGCAACCTTCCAGGAAATTGTTGGGTTTGATGGCACGAATACGGTGTTTGTCTCCTTGCTTGAGAACGACGGACAAGGATACGACAACGAAACGACTTTTGACTTCCAGATTATCGTTCCCCAGAACAAATCTACTGGGACAGCAACGCCGTACTATTTTTGGGTGGAGCTCGGGTGAAACCATGAAAGAAGAACACATCTTGGTCATTATCATGGGCGTGCTGGTGGTAGTTGGCTTGCTCGGCTCTGTCTGGGCGGATAATGTTGTCGGCAGCAATTACAAGAATGTCACTGTCCACACGACAGTGAACGTCACGAGTGCACAGCCTGAGATTATGCGTATCATCGTTGATGAGAACATCACGCCATACATCACCAACATCACGCTTAATGCAGGACTGACCAGGCAAGTGCTCTGCAACGTTACTGTGCGTGACTGGAATGGCATCGATGATAACATCACGCTCAATGCATCGTTCTTCTACAGTGTCAACACCAGTGTGTTCGATCCTGACCTGAACAGCAGCCATTATACGAACACGAGCTGTCCCCTCGTTGCAGGACCGTACGGGCAGAACAACGTCTATGCAAACTACACCTGTACATTTGACGTGTATTACTTTGCCAACAACGGTACGTGGAATTGCACGGCATTCGTGCTCGATACGCGAGGAGACTACACGGGTCAGCAGAATTATACGGTGAACAAGAGCAATAGTACCATTGTTGACAAACTCTTTGCGCTCAACGTCACGGATGGTATAGATTATGGACAGATGGGTGTGGGAGAGTATTCGGGAAATATTACGTCCAACGTGACGAATTTCGGCAACGTTCCTATAAACCTCACGGTGCAAGGTTATGGTAATGTTCGTGGAGATAATTTGGCATTCGTCTGTAATTCCAGCGTTTCTGCATGGAACATCTCTGTACAGTATGAGGCAGTCAGTATCAATGAGAGCGCTAACTTCACGGAGAAGATGGCGCTCAACGGCACAGTGCAGAAACTAGCCAATCTTACCATACCTCGACCAACGGATGAGAACCAGACGATAACCAATGTCACCTACTGGCAAGTCTATCTGCCCACAACCATCAACCCGTATGGCGTGTGCAATGGATGGGTCATCTTCTCGGCAGAAGCGCCGTGATGTTGGATGTGGGCAAAAGATTTATATAGTCTTGAGTGAGCAATCCTGCGGGTGGCACTGATGAAAGGATACGTTTTTTTTCTCTTGTTTCTTTGCAGTATAAGTGTTGCCCTCGCAGCAACAAAAGTCGAGACTGCAGACCATGTTGTCGTCAACAGTGCTGACTGGCAAGACGTCTATTCTGCTGTCGAATACGCGAACCTGCAGAATATGCCTTCCAACTTTCTCTCAAGCTCGGCACACGGACCCGTTCTTCCTTTTGCCATCCCTAAAGACAGATCAGTGGTTGTGTTCAGCAGCCAGAGGAATCCCTATATCGTCGGCTATCGGACGGTGCTGGAAAATTTCGGCTTTGACGTGCAAGAACTATCGCTTAGCAGCATGAATTTGGATCTGGCCAGGCGGCTCACTAGTGTTAACAAGTACATCGTGGTTGATGGTGCATACGGTTACAATGCCATTTCTGTCGCCAGCTATGCTGCCATTGACGACTATTACGTGCTCTTTGCCAATGAACGGAATGCGCGATCCGTCGAAAGTTTTCTTGCATCGAAGAATTCGCAGAGCGTTATCATTTATGGTCAGGTCGATGCACGTGTCAAGACCGCCCTCGCCCGCTTTAATCCCGAATACATTAACACGGGAGACAGATTTCAGAACAATATCGAGATCGTCAAGAGATACTTGCAGAAAAAACCAACCCGTCAAGTGGTGCTGAGCAATGGTGAATTCATCGAGAATGGTATCGTGTCCGGTGCAGATCCTGTCCTGTTCGTGGGCAGAGGCAACGTTCCCGACCAGATAAAAACGTTCATCAAGGACAGCAATATTGATGTTGCCATCCTTATCGGCAACGAACTCATCGGTTCCGCAACAACGGTGCGACGAGAGATAGGGGTGAGCGTCTTCGTCAAGTTCGCGCAAGGTGCAAGGACACCATCAGGACCAGTCACCACGGTCGAGGACCTAGACAGGTTTCCCATGCCAAGTTATGTGCTTGACCTGCAACTCTACACTATACTCTACAATAAGGCGACGAACACGTTGGAAGTGACGTTCAAGAACAACGTCGATATCGGCACGTTCCTCAAAAGCACCATACGGATCAATGCGGGAGACCAGACATTCATCGTCGGCGATGCTGACGTGCAGTTCATCGACAAGAACCAGTACAAGACATTCCTGTACACGACGACAACGGATGGAAAACCGTTGCTCTTGGAAAGTGACACTGCCAACGGCAGCATAGACACAATCTTCGGAGAGTCTCGGGGCAGCCTCGAATTCAGACTGCAAGGCAATTTCCAAGTGAGCTATATCAGCGTCCTCGATGACACAAAACTCACCATAGAAAATGTCGCTTACGACCGACTTAGGCACATGTTCCTCGTCACGGTAAAGAACATCGGCGAGATCGACACGTACGTCTTTGCAGAGATGCAAGACGTCATCGTCAACGGAGAGCCTTCCTTGCTCGCCAGCACAGAAGAACTGCTCGCCCCAGGAAAAAACAAGGTATTAGAAATTCCTGCAGTACTTAGTGATCAAGACGTCGCCGACAACCAACTCGTCAGGACCAAGGCATATTATGGCGCTCGCCAAAATTCACTCATCAAGACAACATATGCCGAATTTGCTTTCGCCTTCGCCAGACTCGACATTATCCTGTACATACTCATCATCCTCGTCCTGCTGCTCCTGGCCTTGTTCATCTTCGGCAGGAAGAAATGTCCTGACTGCAAGCACAAGAATCCGCCCTTCGCGAGGAAGTGCAAGAAGTGCGGGGCGCTCTTGCGCGGGCACAGACGGCATCATGGACATAAGGAACATGAGAAGAAAGCATAGGTATCCTCCGAAACCTTTAAAAATTAACTATAGTTAACTTTTTGTATTCTGCATTGTTTGGAGGTGTGAACATGCATGTGTTGCCAAAACTAGCTTATGCGTACAACGCATTGGAGCCGTTCATCGATGAGCAGACCATGATCTTGCATCATGATAAGCATCATCAGACGTACGTCGACAAGCTCAACGAAGCAGTCAAGGGATCAGCTGTCGAGTCGTGGCCTGTGGAAAAGCTGATGGCTGATCTTGATCACGTCCCCGAATCCATCAGGACTGCCGTGCGCAACCACGGCGGAGGCGTCTTCAACCACAACTTCTTCTGGACCATTCTCAAGAAAGACGTTCCCATCAGCAGCGGTATCGCCACGGCCATCGACAAGGACTTTGGCTCTTTCGAGAAATTCAAGGAGCAGTTCACGGCGGCAGTCCTCGGTCAGTTTGGTTCGGGATGGGCATGGCTTGTGCTCACCAAGGGCAAGTTGGAGATTGTGAAAACAAGCAACCAGGACTGCCCGCTCAGCGACGGAAAAAAACCATTGCTCTGCATCGATGTGTGGGAACATAGTTATTATTTACGATATTTCAATAGACGTGCGGATTACGTTGATGCTTGGTGGAATGTAGTCAATTGGGAACAGGTCGAGAAGAATTATGAACTTGCTTTGAAGCGGTGAGCCACAACCAATTGTTTACCTGTTGGAGAATGTATTTTGTTTGATGCTTGTTACTTGTAATATATTTTTCTTAATGGAACGTCAACATTTATAAATATTTTAGTGTAAATAGTCTCGTGGCTGATAAAAAAAAGAATACGTGGTCTGCAAAAATGAAAAGAACATGCACTTCTCTATTGCCTGTCGCCAAAAATAGAACGGGCAGGTGTATTGCTTGTGGCGTATGTTGTACATTACCAAACGTGTGTCCTTTTTTGAGATGTACATCAAATGGTAAATCCTATTGTTCTATTCATCCCATACGACCATTAAACTGTAGAAAATATCCCAGAACAGAATCCGAGTTCATAACTAAAGATACGTGTGGATTTACATTTAAATGATATTGGCTTCCCTGAAAAATTTACTTCTCTTTTCCTCGGACTGTATCTACAATGCATGACTATGCTGCATTCTCGGCTTCAGCTCAGAGTAATTAACCGTGATGGAAGAATGCTCAGCGCACATTTTTTCAAATTCAATTTTCAGCTCTGTTCGCTTTGCTTACGAAGAGATAAGTAAAAAAATAAGTATCAAAATAAGTAAATTTAAAAAGGGCATTTCCTGGGAAGAGGTAATGGCCATGCAGTTACGCAGGAAACTCTACACGCGAGGCAGCAGCTTCGAGACAACCATTCCTATGCCGCTCCTTTTTGACCTCGATCTTGCAAAGAAGCAGGATGTCGTTTTCTCGTATGATGCTGCCAAGAAACGCTGGTATGTAGAATTCCAAAGGCGGGGTGGCAAGAAATGATACATCGTCATGAGCTTTACGCCGTTGCCTGGTCGTTCGCTGCAGTCGCTGTGCTGCTCGCCATACTGCTGTACCTTACTTCGCCGACCATAACGGGAAAAGTGACCGCGACATCCGTGAACATCCTACCACTCAAAGAATACAATTGCAGCGTCACGCTTGCAGCAGGCTGGAATCTCATCAGCATCTTCTGCATCCAAGGTGATGAAATAACGCCAGAACAGGCGCTCTCCAGCATGAGCACTATACCCTATTATGTTTTCGGGCACACGCTTACTAGTGATACGTGGAAGGTGTACGTGAACAGAATTCCTGCTTCTTTCGCAGACCTGCCATCATACGCGATAGATGACCTCTCTGTCATGAAGCGCACGCAAGGATTCTGGGTGTATGTCGATTCAGCCACAATAATAACCTATAACGGAGCACTTAGGAACAACGTCGTACTTCCTTTGCAAGAAGGATGGAATCTCATTGGCTACCCGACGAATATTTCTAAGAACATTTCAGAAGCGCTAAGCTCGATAGATGGATCGTACAGTGAAGTATGGCAGTACAACGCCTCAAACCAGACCTGGTCCAGCTACAGGCCTGACACGCCAAACAGTACATTGCAGGAAATGGCACCAGGATATGGCTACTGGATCAACATGACTGCTGCAGCGACGTGGGTGGTGGACTGGTGAAACGTATTTTTTTCCTGCTGTTGCTGCTCTGCATGGGCAGCGTCATCGCCGTTCCTCCTCCGTCCACTGAATTCTACGGCCAGCTCACCAGCTACAACCTGCCCGTGCCGTTGAACAGTTATCTCGATGCGTACGTCGATGGGACGTACTGCGGCAGATTCCTCATCGTCACTGCAGGTTATTTCGGATTCTTTACGTGTAGAGGAGACGATCCAAGCACGGCAACTGTTGAAGGCGGTAGTAACGATCAACAAGTCATTTTCAAAATAGGCTCAGAGCAGGCAGAAGTAATAGCAGGAAATGATACGTGGACTTCAGGCAACTTCAGATGGCTCAACCTAACCATTCCTATTCTTTCTTGCGGTGATGGTTTCTGTGACGCGCGAGAGGCATGCGATGTGTGCATTGATGATTGTGGTGAGTGTATCCCGAGCAATGGCACGTTCAATGACACCAACAACACAGGCAATTCCTCGGGTAATGGTACGAGTAATAATACAGGTAATGGAACGGGCGGCGGTGGTTCTGGTGGAGGCTCTGGCGGAGGAGCGGGTAGTGGTGGAGGAACAGGTAGTGGTGTGGGCAGTGGTGGTGCAGGTTCAGGAGGTGCAGGCGGCGCAGGAGGATTTGGCGGGCTTGGAGGCATTTTTGGGCAGGGTCTTGAAGGAAATTGTTTTGAAGATTGGCACTGCAGCAACTGGTCAGCATGCATGCCTGATGGCTTCCAGACGAGAGCCTGTGTCGACGATAATAGTTGTGGCAGCACGGTGAACAAACCTCCAGATAATCAGAGCTGTGTCTACATTCCCACTTGTTTTGATAGTGTCCAGAACGGCGATGAGACTGGCGTTGATTGCGGAGGCGTATGTGGACCTTGCCCTACATGCAATGATAGCATCCAAAACTGCCATTTCGTCAATGGCAATAAGGTGTGTGAGCTCGGTGTTGATTGCGGAGGACCGTGCAAACCGTGCACGCATTGTTTTGATGGAATACAGAACGATGATGAGCAAGGGATTGATTGCGGGGGCAGTTGTGAAAAAGCCTGTCCGTTCATTAGGCTTCCCGTTCTCGAGTTTCCTGAGCTCATCTGCCAAAGAACAGTGAATCCCTTCAACATCTACTTGCTCATCTTCCTTGCCGTTGTCCTGCTTGGCACGTTGTTGCGCGTCTATGCCTATGATGTGCACCTCAAGAAAATCCGCAAGAACAAGAAGCTCTCTGACGTGGAGAAAGCATTGCAGTCATTCGCCGTCAACAGAAAAAGATGGTTCTTCATCACCATCATCACGGTTGTCACGATCATCCTGCTCCTGTATTATTACTTCTTCGGCCTTTGCCCATTCAGCACATACAAGTATCTCTGGATACTGGCTGTGCTGCTCCTGTGCA
Organism: archaeon; assembly: GCA_043806035.1. GTDB lineage: Archaea > Nanobdellota > Nanobdellia > Woesearchaeales > UBA9642 > JAZDHK01. Next base: position 25,586 of record JAZDHK010000020.1, on the reverse strand, counting down.
GTCCGTTAGTCGTGCATCGTATCATGGCATGGTATGAGTATAACGAACGAAAGAAACAACGCCAACTTGGGTTGCTCTACGACACGCATCACGAGCATTTACGCCAACTCATCAATCTTCAGGACCAGTATCTTCTCGATGTTGAACAGAAGGTGCAGGCCTTGTTGTATAGCCTCAGTCGGGATGAGCAACTGCAAGCTCATCTTGCAGTATATCCTGATCTCAAGAAGATCTATCGTGATTTGACTGATCTCTATCATAAATACAAGGAGCGAGAGACGCCGTACAAGCTTGAGAAGGACTTATGCGATGCCATCTACACTATAGAGACGGACAAGAGCTTCATCGCCCTTGCTGAGAAGTATCCTAAAGTGAAGCTCCTGCATGAGAAGCTGAAGGCAATCTACGCCTTGTACGAGGAGAAGCAGGAACTGTATGATGAGGCTGATGCCGAGCAATGACTGTTTTTAGAGAGGGACTGTTCTGATGACACTTTTATCATATTAATAATATCTATGATAAAAATATTTATGTGATTTTCATTATAAACATGTTAAAAACAGAAAACTATTTAAATCATGTTTATGATTAAAGTGTCAATTCGGCAGAGGTGTCCCTTTTTCAGGGGCAAAAACAGACGAGAAAAGACATGAAACGCGTCAACATACGCCTAAACGACGACACGCACACCAAAGCCAAAATCATTTCTGTCCTGAAGGACGTGACCATGAACGACTATATCGAAAGCGCCATAGCCAAAGCGCTCGAGCAAGACAGTCACCTCCTCGAGAAGATGAAGAAAAAACTCTGAGGAAAACACGCATGAGAACAGGACAGAACGGACGAGGCAGTTGGGCAACTTCACTAGTTGCCACTATACTCTTCTTGCTACTGCTCATACCCTTCGCTCTTGCAGATAACCCCCCCACCATCCACAGCATCACCGCCCCTCCTGTCGAGCTAGGCCAGCAGCAAACCATACAGGCAACAATAACCGATGATGGTAGTATCTTGAATGTGCGCATTATCCTGAATGCAACGAATGCAACAATGACGGAAGGCTTGCCGAGCATCTACTCCTACACGTACACTCCGGAAGCGCTCGGCAACGTCTCCTTCACTATCACTGCAATAGATAATGCCAGCCAGACAACCTCACAAGCAGGATCATTCATCGTGCAAGACACCACCCCTCCAGAAGTTATCGCAACGACGCCTTCAGGAACACTGGGCAACCAGACGGTGAGCATAACTGCTACAACGAACGAAAATGCAGTCTGCAGGACGGACACGATCGACACGGATTATGCAAGCATGGGCATACTCATGGAAGGAACAATGCTTTCTCATCAGAAATTGATAGCGCTCAGCCAAGGCACGTACACGTATTATGTCCGCTGTACAGACCTCTCAGGAAATGCCATGCCCTCTTCTGAAGAGATACACTTCATCCTGGATCTGCAAGCACCACTCATTACCATTAACATTCCTGTGCTGCTCATAGGGCCAAGGATAACAATTAGTATTACAACAGATGAGCAAGCGCAATGCAGGTATGATACTGCCCCACTTGCCTTTGAGAGCATGCTTGACATGACGGGAAGCACGGAGCACAGCGTACAAGTTGACCTCGTGCAAGGAACCTACCAGTATTATTTCTCCTGCCAGGACACAGTAGGCAACGAAGGCCATGCGCAAGCAAATTTTAGCGTCAACGTACGGCCAACAGCGGCTGTCCGTCTCGAAAAAGGAAGCCCGCTTAGGGCAGGGACGTATCAAGTAAGCATCGACACCTCAGAAGTGCTGCAGGGAACGCCAAGCCTGCAATATGGATTTGATGGCGAATCAGGAAGAACAAGCATCAGTCTCGTCGGGAGCGGCACGAGCTGGAGCGGTTACCTTATCATCCACGAGAATACCCCTAACAAAGTGGGTACGTTCTACTTCAGAGGGAATGACGAGCAAGGTCTTGAGGGGACAACCATCACTGATGGTGAACTCTTCCTTATCGACACGACAAAACCACCTGCTCCCTCACGGCTTGTTGCCAGCAACAAACAGGATGGCTCCATTCTCTTGAGATGGCACTATGATGGGGAGCGCATCAAGGAATACAGGATATATAGGACTGAGGCGGGCAGTGCGGACTATGTCGATTACTATCAAAGCGTTGGTGATGAAGACTATGTTGACGCGGTCGATGCAGACCACACGTACAGCTATGCCGTCAGTGCAGTGGACAGGGCTGGCAATGAAGGGCCACTCTCTGGCGTCACGTACATCACTGCCTTGGGCAGGCAATATATCATGGAAGAGACCGTGCTTGATCCAAAACTCGCCAGCAAGGTCAATCGTACCATCGTGTCCTTTGATTTAGCACTTGCTGAAATGGACAGGAAAATAAAGGAACTTGAGGGAAACAAAGATGATGCGCTCCTGAGCATAATAACAGAGAAAGGCTTGCTCGTGCAGTCGCGGCAGGCGCGAGAAGATGTTGCCCAGATGCGACAGGCGCTTGTTGACATGCTCAGTCAGAACCTCTCTGAGCAGGACGTGAACAAAATACTCGACCAGTATGAGAAGAACATCCAGAAGGACAAGGCAAAAATACCGCAGACGCTCAGCGTCATTGATGGTGCAGAGTTCACGCAGTCGACAGCGACGGCTGACGTGTTGCAGGCACAGCAGGAATACCTCATTGGCAAGAACGTCACGGACGACCTGACAAAGAGCAATCAGCAGCTGCAGGACATGGTCAAGGTGACGACGAAGATAACCCAGGCACGCATAACCTATGCTGGAGGATTGAGCGAGGAAGTGACTGTTTTCCAGAAAACAATGACACTATCCTCGAATGCAAGCTATGTCGTTGTAGAGCTTATTCCCAAGGAAGTTGCGCGGAGGGCGAGCGATGTCACCTTCAAGGGAGCGCCGCAAGTGTTGAATCCCGATCCTGTCGTGGTATGGGATGGAGGAAGCACGGTAACGTATAGCGTCGACAGCATCGTTCCTTTGTCTGAGGCGAGACAGGTGAAGACCATTCTCTTGCTCAAACAACAATCCTCTTCTGTCATTCAGTCAGGAACTGACAAAGGTGATAAGCTCACGGGTGCTGCCATCAAGCTCGTGCACGTTAACACTAACGTGCTCATCATAATAGTGGGTATTATCATCATCGCAGGTCTTGCCGGCTATTACTTCTTTTCACAAGAGGTTGTTCTTCGACAGCCGCTGCCCCAGCAATATTATAAGACCGTTCAGGGATTGCTGCATGATGCGCATGCGTTTGCGAACAGGGCAAGTGCTTTCGAGGCACGGCACGCTCTTGTCGTGCTGCATCAGCTGCTGCAGCAGTATGAGTTGCCTCCGTTGTTCAGGATGCAGTTTGATGCGCTCAGAGAAAAAGTGCGATTGCTCGATAGTATCGCACAGGCGAACACACTCGCGGGTTTGGGAAGAAAGACTGAGTTGAGGACGCACATGGCACATATACGGACGGCGTATTCTCAACTGAGCCAGAGCAGTCCTGAACTTGACAAGTATGTCTTGCTCTGCCTGAGACGGTTTCATGATGCGACAAGATGAGGATGCACTCTGATTAGCGTTTTCTTGATTATTCTTCTTAAATGAAGAATGAATCCATTCTTCTTATCTTCTTTTTCCAATTATTTAAGTCTTTTCTATATTTCAAATTATTATTTTACTTATTTCTTTATTTGTGGTGTGTTTTAACCATTTTTTTTATTATAACAACATTTTTAACCTTTTCTCCAGCATTTTAGTATTTTTTCTTCTTTTCTTTCTTTTTCAAGGGCAAAGTGGTAATCGAAACATTTATATACTATTTATGCTATTGTTATACAAATTAGTATACTAATATGTAATTTGCGATAATTCGTGAGCAGAGGAGAAGCAAGTGATCAAAAAAGTATCTCTCCCATTGATGATTGTCCTTTCTCTCGTTATTTTAGGCACGGTACTCCTTCTTACCAATCCTGCACTCTCGGCAAACGTGCCTGGTCCAAATTACAAGAACACATCGGTGTGGACGAGAGTGAACATCACCGATGCCATGCCTGAATTCATGCGCATCGTGGTTCAAGACACGGCATATTATAGCGTACTCAACGTCACACTCAATGCAGGACTGACGAGGACCGTGCTGTGCAATGTCACTATCCGAGACTGGAACGGCATCAACGACAACATCACACTCAATGGATCATTCTTCGACAGCGCAAACAGCAACCCCTTCGACACGGACAATAACAACACGCACTACACGAACACGAGCTGCACACTTGTCGGAGGACCGTACGGACAGAACAACGTCTACGCAAATTATACCTGCGCATTCGACGTCTACTATCATGCGAACAACGGCTCGTGGAACTGCACGGTCTGGGCACACGACATCCAAGGCAGCTTCGCAGGTCATCTCAACTACACGACGAACGCAACGAACAAGACAACCATCCTGCCATTATATGCATTGAACGTCACCGATGGTATAGATTATGGTGAATTGGCAGTCGGAGAAACAAGCGATGACGTCGAGGCGAACGTGACGAATTTCGGCAACATGGCCATCAACCTTACTGTGCAAGGCTACGGCCAGACAAGAGGAGACAATCTCGGCCTGATCTGCAACAGCACCCATTCTGATTGGAACATTTCAGTAGACCATGAAGCAGTGTCGCTGCAAGCAGCGCAGGCATTCGCTACCATGATGGCACTCACGGGAAGCGTCCAAACCATTGCTGATATAACCATGCCAAAGAAAGTAACCACTGATATCATCAACACCACCTACTGGAAACTCAACATTCCTACTACCATCAATCCTTACGGCGTCTGCGAAGGATGGATTATCTTCTCAGCAATAGCGCCATAATATGGCAATTTTTTGACACGACAGCGTTTTTTTGAAAACAGCGTACGTTTTCCTTTTTTTTCATAACGAAAGTTATTTAAAGGAGTACGTTCAGGAAAACAGCGGGGGTACTGAGGAAGTTAGGTCAACTAACTCGAGGGATAACGTTGGGGAACAGAATCCTTTTGCTCCTATGTTTTGCTATTTTTCTTTCTGGCACCGTCTACGCGAACACGCCAGGACCTAATTATAGAAATGTCTCTGTGCAAACGCATGTCAACATCACCGATTCAAAACCTGAATTCATGAACATCACCATCAGAGATTCTGCGGGAACACTCCCCACGAATCTGACACTTAATGCAGGACTCACCAGAACCATCATCTGCAACGCCACAGTCAGAGATTGGAACGGCATCGACGGCAACCACAGCCTGAATGCGACATTATTCCATTCTAGCACTTCATCATACGATGCTGCTGATAACAACAACACGCACTATACGAACACGAGCTGTCCCCTCGTTGCAGGACCATACGGGCAGAACAACGTCTACGCAAACTATAGTTGCTCGTTCGAAGTCTATTATTATGCGAACAACGGCTCGTGGAACTGCACATTCTTTGCTTTAGACACGAAAGATGACCTGAATTACACTACAAACGGTTCAGGATCGGCAACCATGCTTCCCTTATACGCCCTCAACGTCACTGATGGCATCGAGTTTGGAAACCTAGCGTTGGGGAGCGAAAGTGCAGACATTGAAGCGAACGTCACCAATTTCGGCAACATGCGCATAAACCTCACTGCCCAGACATACGGCAGTGCGTTGAACGACGGCTTTGCCATGATCTGCCCGAACTCATCATTCAACGTCACAGCGGGAGCCGTTGCCGTCTCTGTAGAAACGGGACTAACATTCGCCCAAAAGCTCAAGATGAACGGCACGGTGCAGAGCGTCACCAACTTCAGCCTGAACAAGAGCATAGGCACAGACATGATCAACTCGACATTCTGGCAGCTCAGCCTGGAGAACATTTCAGGCAGTCCCTTCGGCAACTGCACGGGATGGATTGTCTTCAGCGCCGTGGCAGGCTAAACTTTATAAACCCCTAATTCTCGGATGAGCAGGGGGTGAATTGTTGAGGCGTATCCTGCTTTTCTTATCTATGCTGGCAGTTATGGTTGGTGCTTTTATTCTGCTGCCGTGCGGTGTGGCAACACAAGATGCATTCACGCCCATCAACAGCACAGGATCTGCGGTTAATGCAAGTAATGCGTACGACACGATCTCGACATCATTTGCCTTCCTGAATACAACTATGAACCTTACGCTGCAGCAGTTCAACACAGGCCTGCTCAACGACAGTATACCCATCATGAATGCTAGCGCTTCATTCGACCTTGCCGTCCAGGATGTGCTTGATGACCGATGGGCGTTGCAGTACACGCTCAACGGAAGCTGGCAGGATCTGAGAAGCATGGCAACGGGAAATCTTGCAAGACAGACTCTCATCTATGCCATTCCTGAACAATTGTTCTTCAGCAACCTAACGAGTGGTGCATTCAAGCTTAGGCTCATCACGCAAGTGCAGGACACGGAAGATACGGCATCCCTTGCACTGTACGAGGTTTTCCTGAATGTCACGTATGACCGTGAAGGGCCTGTAGTGACGCTGCTCAGCCCAGCTGACGGAGCGTTGGAGAATGAGAGCCAGCTCGTGTTGTCCTACACGGCAGATGACGCCCTCTTCGGCATACTGAATTGCAGCCTCTACATTAATGGCAGCTTCAACCAGAGCAACACCACCATCACGGAGGGAATTCCTCAAAATTTTTCCATCGGATTTTCTCAAGGCAGTTATGTTTGGAACGTGACGTGCGCAGACAACAGCACGAACGAGAACAGAGCAGGAGCAAAGAACGTGCTCACCATAGACCTGCTTCCCCCTACGGTCACTGCCCTTGCACCTAACGATACGAACAGCACAACGGAAAATGTAACTTTCAACTACACGGCGACAGATGTGGGAATAATTACGAACTGTAGCATCATCCTCAACGATAGTGTTGTTGACGTACATGAACAGGTCATTTCCGGGCAGCTCATCAACGCATACGTCTCCTTGACGAATGCAGCATACGTGTGGAATGTCACCTGCATCGACAGCTTCAACAGGAGTGCTACCTCTTCCACACTGAACTTTGTTCAGAACATCAACCTGCCGCCAGTCATCAACACCATCTTACTGCCTTCCACGATAGACCTTATCGTAGGAATGAACAGCACTGCCTATTGCAACGCATCCGTCAGCGACCCAAACGATATCTCTGAGATAACGCTCGTGAACGGCACGCTGTACAGCCTCGAAACCACTGCAGGCGACACGTCCTACCGTGCCGTGAACAGCAGCTGCGCCCTTGAAGCGCAGAACAGCACGGAGAAGAATTACAGCTGTGCGTTCTCTTTGCCGTACCATGCGACGGCAGGCCAGTGGAATTGTACCATTGTAGCGCTCGACATATACAATGCAGTCGGCAGCGAAGAGAGCACGGTAACAGTCAATGACCTGTATGCGATGAACGTCACGCCAACGACAATCGTGTATGGGACGGTGAGCGCAGGCAAGAATTCCTCGACAGATTCGACCATCACCGTAACCAATCTGGGCAATAGAGAGATTGATGTCACGCTGAACGGCTATGCGTACTACATCGGCGATGACCTTGCCATGAACTGCACCACAGGGAATATCAGTATTGTCTATGAACGCTACTCCTTGCTTTCAGGGAGGAGCTATGGCAGCATGACTTCTTTGACAGGAAGTCCTGTGCAGGTCGACACGTTCAATCTCACGATCAAGAATTCCACGTTTGCAGGCACAAAGAACATTTACTGGAAGATGGGTGTGCCATCCCTGCAGAAAGGGAATTGCTCAGGGTTCGTGGTTGTCTCCCTCGTCGCAAGCTAAATTTCGTAAAATAATAAAAAACGAAATTTTATTAGTGGTGGCTTCATTTGTTCTCTGCAGACTTCCTCTTGAGATTCTTTCTTTGATACACTGACTTTTTTTGAATCTTATTGTCGATAAAAGAAGATGTTTCGAATGCTGTTCCTGAAAACGGCACATTTATAAATGTGCTTGACAATAATGCACATAAATACATAAATAATTAAAAAACGAAATAGGAGTGGGTGTGTGGAGTACGTTTCTCTTGCAGATATGCGTCGTCTCGAGCTAGGCATTAGCGAAGAACGGGACAGGCTACTCCTTAACGTGCTTTTCGAGACGGGCTGTACGGTAGAAGAAGCACTCTCACTCACCTCCCGAAACATCGCGGCGAAAGCGATACGCATAGGCACGACCAACAGAGCCATAAGTGATGCCCTTTATGCTGCACTCAAAAAACAGCAAGGACGCTTCTTCTCGAGCGCACGAGGTACCTTGTCACAACGACGCGTTCAGCAACTCATTGCCCAGTACGGCAAAACCATCCTCTGCAGAAAGCTCACGCCACACATGTTCCGCACAGGCTACATCATCAACCAGTTCCTGCACAACACACCATTGCACACGATAGAACAGACGCTCGGCATACACTCCGTACAACACTACATTTACGGGTATTTCCATGGACGCACACCATAAGCAACAACTCATCAAGCACTACAAAGAACAAGTGCACGCCCACACCACTCGACTCGCCGAACTCCACAAGCAAGGCAAACTCTCGACAAAAGAATACAAGCAGCAGATCAAGCGGGATCTTGGAGGGAAAAGCCCAAAATACTGGATGAGCTTGTACGACAGGCAGCTGAAACGCTGCGAGAAAGAACTGAGCAAGCTCGAGCAGAAGAAAAGAGGGTTGACTGCATGGCAGCTCGTTATCATCCTGCTCTTCCTTATCGCAAGCACAGCAGGCGTGTTGTTCTTTCTCGACCAGCAGTATCCGTTCAGGGCAGACCATGTAGAGCTCTTACGCAGTGACCAGTTCTCCTTCACGGCAAAAGACACGTCAGTCATCGCACAACCGTGCCTTCCCGTTTGTGCATCTGTCGGGATTCCCGTCAATAGCGTCATCATCAACGATATGCGCTTCGCGAACGGCACGCAGGTGAGCGTGGAACAGCAGGACATCAGTCCCGCATCCGTGCCTCACCGTAGAATCGAGCGGGCATTCTCGCTCAACACGAACGCACGATACTCCTCTGCACTCTTCAACATCACCGCTGCAGGTACGGAAGTCTGGCAATGCACCGGCAAATGCACGTCATGGACAAAAATAAAAGACATCGTCCCAGGACAGACGTACACGCTCGAACTTACTCAACCCGGAACTATCTTTGCAGAAACGAACATCGTCATCATCAACGTACAGAGCTATCCTCTTGTAGGAGGGAACTGGACAGTCTTCTTCAACACCACAGGGAAAGAGAATCTGAGCATACGTGCAGTGGATGGCACGTCATTTGTACGTGATCTTTCCTTTGTCAGAATCATGTGCGGTAGGCAAGAAATTCCTGCAACGCAGACGGCTGACGGCATTTTTGTTAATGACTATTCTTGTAACGAAACCGGCCAAGAAATCAGCACCGTGCTCACGCCAGGCAGGCACCATCTCGAATTCACCTTCGGGCCGTACACGGCATACGCGCACAACATGGCAGGCAGTTCAGGGCTAGTACTGTTCAAGAACTACATCGACATAACTCCTGCAGGAATAGATGCGTGGACGGATATTGATGTCTCGAGCTACGTTCCCGAGGGAGCGACGGGTGTTGTCCTTGCCTTGTTGAACACGAATACGGGAAACATCCGTGTCCTCGCAAAATCACCAGTCAGCACAGATGATTTCTATTCCATGAACAAGGATTACATCCTTGCGGATGGCATGCAGTACACCATAACACCCATCAGTGCAGCACGACATCTCGAAGGCATCATCGACACTGTCGCAGGAAAAATTTATCTGCTTGGCTACACGGACGAAGAGGTCGTTCTTTTCGATAATCAGGTGAATATCACCAGTCTTTATGCAGGAACGGGAAGTTGGCAGACCCTCAACGTGAATGCCTGGGTGCCGTCCAGCGCAAAAGGACTCATCATGAAGCTCATGACGGGTGCAAATGGAAATACCATTGCAGTACGCCCACAAGGAACAGCTTCAGGATGGTCGACAAGCCAAGGCATCGCCAACGGCCAATACTTCTCCATTGTCAGGCAGAACAGCAACAGCGTCGATGCGTATCGTAGTGCAGCGACGGGTTATTTTCTCATCCTTGGCTACTTCAAAAGTACGGCTCCCGTTGTCCTGTTTGACAACCCCATAGATATCTCTCAAAATAATCTCAGCACATGGATTGACACGAATGTCACGAGCAGCTCGAGCAGCAAAGCGAATAACGCAATCCTCATCAGGCGAAGCCAACGAAACGGCATATCCCGAGGACAGGTGCGTATGGTGGGCAGCAGCAATGACTGGTATGCTGACGCAAGCATCAGAAATTTCCAGACACCGACAGAACTTACTGCCCTTGACGAAAACCAGACCTTCCAACAAATCATCCTGCACAACACCCAAGACTATTATGTAAACGGCTATACTGAACAGCAGCCCTTCCCGCCAAGCATCGCCAACCTCTCCTACCCGCAGAATGACAGCTACAAGAACGTGAATGTTACTGATTTCAACTTCACGGCAATCCACGACGATGGCAATCTGACGTGTACACTCTTTGGAAATTTTTCGGAAGCGTGGGCGCCTAACGAGACGATAACGAACGTCTCCAACAATACGCTGACGAACATAACCTTGACCTTGCCGGACAGCACGTACGTGTGGAACGTGAACTGCACGGACTGGTTCGGGCAATCGGCATTCTACACAAGTAATTACTCATTCGTCATCGACACCATTCCCCCTGCAATCACTGCAGCAACCCTCAATGAGTCAAGCATCAACCAATCACACAAGGTCAGATTGAATGTTACGGTACAAGGCGCCAGCCAGGTCAATGCCACATTGCGCTATCCCAACAGCACGACAGAAAATATCACTCTGACGCAGGCAGGCACTGCATGGCTGGCAAATATTACCAAGACGAATGTCACGGGACTGTACAATGTCAGCTCCGTGTACGCTATCGACCTTGCCGGCAACACCAACATCACGACGTATGCATCGCTTACGTTCACCGTGCTTGCCAGCCCTCCTGCAGCATTCTCCCTGCTCACCCCCCCAAATCAGACGGTCAGCGCCAACCTCAACCCCAACCTTACCTGGCAGCAGACGTCAGACGAGACATTTGCCAACTACACTTTACTTGTCAGTACGAACAGCACGTTCTTCAATGCGACAACATATGTTCTTACACCCATAACCAACACGTCCTATGTGGTGAACGACACGCTCTTACCGAACAGGACATATTATTGGACAGTCCGTGCATACGATGTTTTTACCAGCATGACTGCCGCACAAAACTACACGTACAAAACAGATATCAACGCTCCTGCAGTCACGCTCAACACGCCCCTTCCTGACTCGTACGAAACGACAGAAATGGTGCTTTTTAACATCACTCCTATTGATGAAAACATTGCCAACTGCACACTCTTTGGAAACTTCAACGGGACATTCGGTGCGAACGCGACCAATACGTCAGTCCAGAACAACACGTACACATTCTTCACGGTGAACCTCTCTGATGGAATCTATTTGTGGAATGCCCGCTGTACAGATTTTGCAGACCTGACCAGTTTTGCTGTGCAGAACTACACACTCTATGTTGATACACACGCGCCTATTATTGCTCTCGAAGCTCCTTCTTCAGGAAGCTCTGAAACAACGACGAACAACGTACTCTTCACGTATAACGTCACGGATGTCATGTCTCCTGTTGATTCCTGCACACTCATCGTCGATGGTGTGCAAGCAGGCATTCCCGATACATCCATAGCAGAGGGTGAGAGCCAAAATTTCACGGTCTTCGTCGCCAACGGCATCCACACGTGGAGCGTGAACTGCACGGACGGCAGAGGCTTTGTCGGCAACAGTACTGCTAACACGTTGACAGTACTTGTCACGATAGAATACGATCCTCCGTTCATCATTCCTCACGAGCCTCCTGACAACAACTTCTCATCTACTGCACAAGTGTTCTTCAACTACACACCAACTGATGCAAGCGGTATCACCAACTGCAGCATCCTCATCGATGATGCTATCATACTTACAAACAGCTCAGTCATCAACGGGCAATGGTCTTCCTTCACTACCACTCTCTCTGAACAGGAGCACGCATGGAATATCACGTGCATAGACAACAGCAGCTACACGCAAGGCTTCAGCGATATGAGAACGCTCACCATAGACCTTGCTCCACCTACCGTGCAGGTACACACGCCGCAAGACGTAACCTTCGTCACTACGTCACTGGTTGGCTTCAACTTCACACCCGTAGACATGAACTTGGGGAACTGCACCGTCTATGGCAACTTCTCAGAAGTGTACGGACCAAACATCACGACAGAGGCAGTGAATGACACGGAAAACGTGCTCAACGTGACCTTGCCTGACAACACCTATCTGTGGAACGTGCTCTGCGTTGATGCTGCAGGCTGGCAGAACTGGACACAGAATCAGACCGTGTACGTTGATGCGAACGCACCTCTTTTTCTGTCTACACTAAACACGCCGTATACTGCAATCTACAGTCCAGGCCAAGCCTTCCACTTCAATGCCACTATAGAGGATGCATTTCTTGATACTGTCCTTTTTGAAGAGAACTTCTCGGGACCATTCAGCAATCACACACCTAGTCAGGAAGGCACGTTGTTCTTCTACAACACGACTGACATCATTCCCGGCCAGTACGTAGTGCGGTGGTATGCCAATGACACGCTCGGCAGACTGACGATCAACAGCACGATGTACACAGTGGACAAGCACAGTACACTGCTCAACCTCACCTTGAACGGCACGGACGGCAATGCAAGCATCAATGAAGACACTGCGGCAAACCTCACCATAATCCTTCTTGATCCTTCTTCAGGAAATGTGAGCTTGTATGTCGAGGATTTGCTCGTGCAGACTGACCAGAGCCCGCTGACCAACATCAGCATCTTCGTATATCCTGGGCTGTACAACATCACGGCACTGTACGTCGAGAATGAGAACTATACTGAGGCAGCAGCGACGCACTTCCTCACCGTCCTGGACGTTACGCCGCCGCAAATAACGCTACTCTCCCCAACAAACAACAGCCCAACATCCATTAATCCCGTGAATTTCCAATACGTCGTCAGCGATGACTCAACGCTCCAGAACTGCAGCTTCTTTCTTGATGGTGCATTCCAGCAGGCCAACACATCAGTAGAGGTCGGTGAGACGCTCACCTTCACGAAGGCAGTCAGCAACGCCACCCATCTTTGGAACATAACCTGTCTGGACAGTGCAGGAAATACGGGCAAGAGCAGCACGTTCAATTTCAGCATGCAAGAAGCATCAACGATACTTGTTTCTGTTACGACGGACAGGCAAAGCTACGAATATGGATCGTTCGCGAACATCGCTACGAACGTCACGGGACAGTACGGCTCAGCCATCCAAGGAGCTACAGTAACAACGGACATCATTCAAGGAAACTCAACAATTCCCTGGTGGAATGTGAGCTGGGCCAGACGAAAGCCCATACTGCTGAGCAACGCTCTTTCTGAGAATCTCGCTCTCGTCCCAGTCATAGTGAACATGACCAATCTTTCGGGAAACATCAGCAATTGCGTCGATGAGAGCCGGGTGGTATCACATCTGGGCGAAGTGATCCCTGTAGAGATTATTGCAGGTGATGATGCGACGTTCTGCCTGATCAAGTTCTTGGCAAATGCCACCCATGACAGCGTCAACGAATACAATTACACGTACTATTATAATAACAGCCAAGCGCAAGATCCAGAATATGCCAGCGTACGAGGCGTCTACAGCATATTCTATGATGGCTTCGAAGCAGGCAGTGACTTCCTCTTCGACAACGGCGCCTGCCAGTATGCCTACAACAGGATGTGCCAAAACAGCACTCCCTGGGATGGTTTTTTCAATTGCACGGAAACAGATGCGGGCAACGCATACGGCATCTGCTCAACGAACGACGTCAACGTCGTAGGTGCACGAGGACTTGAGGCAAGCGGAGGGCTGGACAGGAATTCAGCGAACGACGGACTCAATTTCAAGCTAAATACGAGCGCCTGCGGAGGAACTACGTGCCAGCAGGCAAACCTGAGCTACTACCAAGCAGCATACAGCCTGGACACTGCCAGTGAAGGAAGTGCCGTCTTCGTCTATGACAACGACAACACGCTTAGGCAAATCAGCAACTGCACCCAAGGCGAAGGATGTGCAACTCCTGCATCGCGGTCGGCCATGGCGAGCGTCGCAGAATACGTCATGAGCGACATCTGCTCAGTCGCAGGCATTTCCTGCATGGAGAACGTCTTCGTCAGGTTTGCCTCCGCAACGACTGCAGCCCACACGACGAATGACTATTTTGGCTGGGATGAAGTCAACCTCACCGGTTATCTTAACACAACAACCGGTCTTTCAGGAACGGGGGGGCAAGAGCAACGATTTGTCCAACGATTCCAAAATACAACCACTCTGAGCGGACTGGCATTTGCCGTGTTCAACACCTTGAACCAATCCTATGCCAATTACAGTGCAGTCTCCCATGCAGAACTCACGTTCATCGGCTATAACGGCAGCCAGTTCAACATTACTGCAGATGCCACCCCTCCCAACACAACCCTACTCCTTCCTGCCCTGCATTCCTGGACAAAGAACAGCACAGTTGCCTTCTCGTACATTCCTCATGATGCAGTCGCGGTTATGAACTGCACTCTTTATATCGACGGTGATTTTGCGACAGACAATACGAGCATACTCAATGATGGAGTGAACAATTTCACGGCGGCTGTGAGCGAAGGCCAGCATGCGTGGTGGGTGAACTGCACGGATTACAGCAACAACACCAACTCCTCTCTGCCTGGCAACTTCACGCTCGACACCGTCCTGCCCAACGCGTCCATTCTCGGCCCGCAGCCGGGCAATCAGACAAAAAACGGGACAATTGCCCTCTCCTTTACAGGAACGGATGACAAGGGCAGCATGCTGAACTACAGCATTTTCGTCGATGGTGCATTCCAGCGTTCAGGGAATTTCACGAATGCTTCTACCGTGCAGGAGAATGTGAGCCTGTCGGGAAGTGGCGTGCGCAACATCACGGTGCAAGTTCTTGATCAGGCAGAGAATGCAATAAACACCAGCTTGCTCATCATCCTCGATCAGCAAACACCTTCCATACTGTTGCACGCTCCACCAAACATGACGACGCAGAATACGACACTTACCTTCAACTTCTCCTTCACGGACGTGTACAGCCCTAACGCATCTTGCACAGTTATTATCGACTATATGCAGATAGGCACGTACGCGTTGACGAACACATCCCCCTATACTGTGAGTGTGCCTGGCTTCACGGCAGGCATGCACTACTGGAACGTCTCATGCACCGATATTGCAGGCAATTTGGGCAAGAGCGGGACAAATTATTTCATCATCGACAGAGAAGGTCCACTTGTCGTTCTCGACAGCCCAGGCAACGATTCTTACAGGAATGCAAGCGTCACCTTCTTCTATAATGTGAGCGATTCTTCCACGTTGGGCACGTGCTGGCTCGTCCTCAGCAATACCAAGAATGCGAGCAAGGCAGCGACAGCAGGAAGGAATAACATTACGGCAACGCTTACCCAGGGCATATACGTGTGGAGTGTGAACTGCACGGACAGCGGAGGCAATGAAGCAAATTCCAGCACGAGGACGATAACCATAGATACCACTCCTCCCTCGACATTCAATCCTGCAAGCCCGCCCAACCAGACCGTGAGTTCCAACCTCACCATCAACCTGTCCTGGCAACCGAGTACGGATGACTACTTCAGCAATTACACGCTCCAGATCGATGATTCGTCATCATTTTCCAGCATCGACCAGAGCATCGTCACAACGGACACGTATAGTGTGGTGAGCCTTGCAGCGAACAAGAACTGGTACTGGCGGGTTGTTGCGAGAGACACCGTGGGCAATACGAGAACGTCAGGGTATTATGTGTACACGGCAGACACGGAAAATCCAGTAGTGGTGCTGCGCGCCCCTCTTGACAATGACACCGATCCTGACGGCAACGTCACGTTCTTCTACACGTTGACGGATGTGAGCCCGAGCAACTGCACCCTCTACACGAACAGCTCCGGCAGCTGGACGAACGTGAGTTTTGCGAACGCCTCTTCAGGCCTGAACTGGTTCGCGCAAACAAACATCAGCAACGTTACTTTCGTGTGGAACGTGCTCTGCTATGACAAGCAGGACAATGCCGCATGGGGTAGCAGCAACAGGACCGTGACTATTTCTGGACCGACGACATTCTACGGGAATATCACGCTTACCTCCCTTCTGGAAATAGATAACTCCCCCCCTGTCCTAAGCAGCATGGCCATGCTCAGCCCTATCGACCTGTACGCGGGAACGACACGAGCGCTCGAATGCAACGCAACGGTGACCGATGATAACGGGCGTGATGACATTCAGAACGTCAATGCGACATTCTATCTGGATACGGTCAGCCCTACAGACCCGGATAATGTGACACTTCACTATTCCACTGTCTGCTCTTGTGTTAATAACACGCTGACGAGCATAAACTGTAGCTGCCCCTTCAGCATATGGTACGTCGCCAAGAACGGGACGTGGCGGTGCAACATGACCGCTCTTGACTCTGCAGCCATCGCGTATGGCGTCAAACCCGTGACTATGAATAAACTCTACGCATTGAATGTCACGGAAGGCATAGATTATGGCAACATCGAGGCGGACAATATCAGCGCAGAAGTCATGGCAAACATCACCAACCTGGGTAACGTCCCCTTGCATGTCAGCGTGCAAGGCTATGGCAGCAGCATCAATGACGGGCTGAGCTTCGTCTGCCAGAACAACAACATCAGTTCGTCCTTCCAACGATTCAGCACCAACACCTCAGTATTCTCAGAAAAAACACCAATCAACGGCTCAGTGCAAGTCATTCAAGACTTCCAAATACCCTCGACAGATAATGAGAGCAGCCCCTACCAGAACACCATGTATTGGCAGGCGCAGGCACCAACGAGCAGCTACGGCAGCTGTGAAGGCATTGTCGTATTTACTGCTCAAGCATGAGGAGAGGCATTGCTCTTGGCTAGTCCTCTTTTACTGTGATTGCCTTCTTCGGGCATTGGTCGACGCAAGAAAGACAAAGGAGACAATCCCCCTGACGCGCAACTACCGTCTTGTCCTTCCTCTTCTCAAAGACGTTGACCGCACATACCTCAATACACGTTCCGCAACCATCACATTTTTTGTAGTCAATGCTGACTTTCGGCATATTCCAACCTCACCTAGCCTGAAATAATCGAAATTTATGACTGAGGTTTATATATGTTATCATGTACTGTGCTGCATCCTGAATCTCTTTCGCATCCCGCTCCGCACAGAAGAGCATGCAGATGCACGCATACGAGTCGGCACGTAACGGAATTGTTTGTTGATTGCTTCGCTCGGGGATGCACGAGACTCTCAGGGTGAGCCCATGTACTGTGCTGCCATTGGCAGGGAAAATCGCTATTCGCAAAGGAACCATGCGTAATCTTTATTAATGAGGAGAATCAGAGAGGCGTATCGTTGGGTGAATTATGAAGAAATGGTTACTTGTCCTGTTTGTTCTTCTCATCCCTGTAGCACATGCCGTTGCCATAGGTGTGAACAAGGCAGTGATAGATTTCCCCTTGGTGCTCAGAGGAGGATATGCGGAGACACCTGTTTTTGTCACGACAGACTCCGCCTATAACATCAGCCTCGAATATGAGACGATGGGAGATATTGCCTCTTGGCTGAAAGTCTTGCCCGACAATGTAACGCTCTTCTTCAGCGTCTCTGATCCGCAAATATTGCGTATAGCCGTTGAGCCTCCGCTCGATGCGGCAAACGGCAACTACACTGGTAGCGTCCGCGTGCTGACAGGAGCGCTCGGCAAACCTGGTGGCCAGTATGGCAGTTCCGTGCAGGCAGCATTCATCATCCGCGTCATGGTCGAGATAGTGGGCAATGAGATAAAGAGCTGCGACCTCTCCAGCACGTCATTGCCGAATGTCGAAAGCGGATTCCCCCTCGAGTTCTTCTATTCCATTAACAACAACGGCAACGTTCGCGTACGGCCGACCATTAGCATCAATGTCTGGGATCAGGAGCAACGGACGCTCGTCCTCAGCCAAGATATCGTCGGAGATGCAGAAATACTGCCCACGACACAGCAGTCATTCAGGAAGTACGTGCCGCAAAACCTTGCGATCGGCCAATACTGGGTTGACGTGAGCACGCCAGACTGTCGGGGGGAGAGCCTGCTCGAGCTGAACGTGGTGGAGCGAGGCTCAATCACTGACGTTGGAGAATTGGTGAGAATTGATGCTCCCTTCGTTGCAGAACAAGGGCAGATCATTCCCATAACGGCAGTCTTCAGGAACAAGGGCGAGCGAACGGTCTCGGCAAAGTTCGAGGGAACAATCAATCTCGACGAAAAAATCATCAGCGTCATCAGTACAGAACCCGTCGATGTCCCTCCCGGAGAGACGGCAAACATCGATACGTTCGCCCAGCTCACCGAGGAAGGACACAATATCATCAAGGGAAGGATCCGCTACAACAACAAGCTGACCTTCGAAGGCGAGGCGTTCACGGACGTAAGCAAGTCAACAGCACAGGGCGCGTTCCCCTGGACTACTGTCATTATCGTCGTGATCATCATCTTTATCTTCCTCCTGCTTGTCCTCATCAGGCGCAGACGCCGCCATCGCATCGTCAGGCGGCACTAGGCCTGCAAGACCTGAGCTACGATAACTTTTTAAAACGACTATTGTTCTGACAGAGGCATGAAGCTGAGAAAAAAGGAAAAGAAGAGCAATACTGCGTTGTACATGAGCATCTTCATCGTCGTGATCATGGTGGCGAGCTCGTTCGCCATCTTTTTGAGCAATCCCGACCAGGCATCACAAATAACGTATGGGCAGTATGCGTTCAAGGTGCAGACCCTGCCGAATGACCCGCACCGATACACGCTCAAGCTGGACGATAAGACCTATGGCTTCTACTACTTGCCGACAGAGCTCACTGATGTCAGCATCAACGAGACAGTCGGTGCGTTCCTGCGGAATGCGGACTACCTCATCATAACGTTTTCCCCCAGCAATGACAGTGACGAGCAAGTTATTACGGACATCGTGCGTTTTGACTTTGCCCAGTACGTGAATAAGCCGTTTGCTCAGGCCGTCACGGAAGAGAACACGATGTATGCGCTTCCCGTCTTGACGTGCGAGAATGCCACAGAAAAAGGGCCTGTTATCTTCCTGAGCCAGTCCGACCTTCCTTCTGGCGTTGCTTTTGAGAACAATTGCGTCATCGTACAAGGAAAGGGGCTTGCGCAGTTGCGTGCGGGAACACAGCTCTTTTATGCATTCCTCGGGGTGAGCCCATGAGCGCAGAGAAGCGTGATGAGAAGAGTGAGGAGACGACAGATAGTGGCTGGAAAGGATTC
Source organism: archaeon (assembly GCA_043806035.1). Classification (GTDB taxonomy): domain Archaea; phylum Nanobdellota; class Nanobdellia; order Woesearchaeales; family UBA9642; genus JAZDHK01. Next base: position 6,041 of record JAZDHK010000020.1, on the reverse strand, counting down.
TTCATCGTCCTGGCAGTCGTTGTCCTAATCGGGGCGGCATTTGTTGCCACGTCCTATTTTATCCGTCACGAGCAAGAAAAGAGCACGCACCTCGTCTATAATAACTTTGACTTTTACAAAAATGTGGATGGCTTTTGGACTACTACGGTCATGATTGGCAAGCAGCCCGTCATCATCCCTTCCTATACGGTGCCCCCTGACCTCGTGAACATCTCCTATGATGACAACATCACCAGACACGTGTATCAGCGTTCTCAATTTGGAGGCAACATTCGCATCATCATGGATCCTTCCTACCCGTCGAGTGCAGTCATCGCCTTTACTGAGATCAAGCGCGTCACGCAAGGCATTTTCGGCATTAACACGAGCGCAGGCTACTACCTCATTGATGGTCCTGCAGAGAATGCAACATATGACCTGCCGGTGCTGTCCTGCAAGAATGCATCTATCAGCCATTCCATCATCTGGCTCAAGGTCAGCAATCGGACGGAGGCGAGCATGATCCACAACTGCATCATCCTCGAAGCGCCTTCTGCGGAAGAGCTGGTGAGCACAGCAGACCTGCTCACGTACAAGCTGCTCAAGATCATGTAAGATGGACCACTACTTCATCCCCACGAAGAAGCCGCTTATCCTCTCGAAGATGCTGGTTCGTCTCAAGAATAAGGAGCCTTTTGAACTGTATACTGCCTCTGGACTTTTTTCCAAGAACGAGCTGGATAAAGGATCGCAAGTACTGATTGAGCATTGCGTCCTCCCTGAAACGTGCACGTCTGTGCTCGACCTCGGCTGTGGGGTAGGCATAGTGGGTGTGAGTTTACTGAGGCAGCATCGTTCGCTGAAGATGACCTTTTCTGACATCAATAGTCGTGCGCTGAAAGTGACCCGTTCTAACCTGAAACTGTATGGACTCACTGCAGAGGTTGTTGAGTCTAACCTTTTCGAGAAGATTCCTGAGAAGTTCGATCTCATTCTCTCTAACCCGCCGCAATCCGCAGGCAAGAAGGTCTGTGAACGGTTGGTGCGGGATTCCTTTTTGCATTTGCACCCAGGTGGGCACTTGCAGTTTGTTATCAGGAAGAACAAGGGCGGCGAGTCACTATCAAAAGTCGCCACTGACGTGTTTGGTTCTTTCTCTGTCCTTGCGAAGAAGGGCGGATTCTGGGTGTATGATTGCGAACGGTGAGCTTCGTACTCACATCGCAGACTCTGCCTGTGGCTTATCAAGCGGGCTTCTTGTCGCTAGCAGACGCCCCGCAGCATGCACGTACATGAAAGTGGTTCTCGGATCATTGTGTCCAAGCAATCCTTGGACTGTGCCTATGCTTTCTCCATTTTGCACTAGGTGAGTGGCGAACGAATGGCGCAGAGTGTGCGGGTGCACGCTCTTGAGGCATGACGATCTTGCAGCGTGTTTGACGATTTCCTGCACGCTTCTTATACTCAATTTTCCGTTCTTTCCTTTAAAGAGCAGTCCTTTGGAACATTGTGACAGGTCAATTAGGAGACAAGATGGTATGATGAAAGGTCTGTCTTTGTTTCCTTTGCCCTGGCGCACCCAACCTATTCCCTGCTTGAGATGCAAATCTTCTTTTTTGAGATTGAGAACTTCACTGACACGCAGGCCTGCACCATACATGAGCGAGACGAGCAGCTTGTACTTGGGGTTGTTGATTGCGTTGAGGAGTCGGTCTACTTCTTCTCTTGAAAGAAATCTTGGCATCTTCTTCGGTGTCTTTGCGTAACAAATGCCCAACTTCATGCGCTTGCGCAGAATCTCTTCCATAAGAAATCTTACTGAGTTGAGGGTGACGTTCATAGTGTTGCCGGTCTTTTCTGCATATCTATCGAGAAACGCTAGGCAATCTGCTCTCGAAAAGTGCTTTGGCTCTTTTTTGCAGAACGCGAGGAATTTGCGAACGTAAAATAGGTATGTCTCGATCGTTCTGGGACTGAGTCGTCGTCTCAGCATTTCTTTCTTCATTGCATCCAAAACGTCCATGACACAAGAGCATTCGTGCGTCTTTATATGCTTTGAATGAAGCTGTCCAGTGCTATTTACGAATACTTCGGAAAACTTACGACACTGATGCGTTAGTTCGAAAAATGAACAATCCTATTCGCCCCTTCCAGACGCCCTATCGGGTGAATTCGGCAGACTTCGCCTATATGGAGTTAGGCACAATTGAAAATCAAATCCGAAAAATATAATAAAGAAAGCCAACACTGCATACCAATGGCTCGAAAAGGTCAATCGAAGTACGTTGAAATTCCAATCCCTGATAAGATTGCTATAATTATCTCTGGGTTTTTTGGAGGCATACTTCCCGGAATTGCAATAAAGACAGGTGTATCTGTAGACCCTAATGATTGGGCAATTATGATATTAAAACAAGTATGCCACGTCACCCAAGAAGGAATTCCATTTAACTGTTATGCGCTCGTAACCTTCTTCGCTTTGTTTTTCGCAGTCATAGCTTTTTTACCCGTGTTGGAAAAAGCCATTCGCATCAAGTCTATTCAGATTGGAAAGTATATAATTCCAGGTTTCGTTGTTGGACTTATCCTTTATGGTGTTGGCTTTCTTTTTGGAGTATTAGCTATTATTAAATTACTCTCTTAGATTTGATTTTCAACTTCTCCGCTTTTTAGCTTCGCTAAAAATGCTCGACCTTGCATCTCTGAAGCCCCAATCCAGGCACTACGCGTCCGCTTCGTGCCGGGTCGGCTTCGAGGCAGGGGTGCCTAACAGCGATTAAGTTCCATTTTTGCCCTTTTCTTTTGGGAAGAAAACGTTGTAACGTTCGGGCAAAAACTCGACCTTAGGTCGTCCTTCGCCAGCTCAGGAGAACTTAATTTTTGGATTACTTAAAACGGAAAAGAGAGAGGGGCTTAGTCCTTTGGACATATTGTCTTTTACTTCGTAAAAGAATTTATTGGAGGGGCGTCAGTGCTTCGCATATATAGTCTTTTGTTTCACAAAAGAATTCATAATAGTTCTTTCAAATATTTCCCAGTATAACTCTTTCCGCATTTAATCAAATCTTCAGGAGTTCCTTCAAACAAGATTTCTCCACCTTTAGAACCACCATCAGGACCCAAATCTATTACCCAATCTGCATGTTTAACAACATCGAGATTATGTTCTATAACAACCACAGTATTGTCATTATCAACCAGATTTTTTATGATTTTCATTAATTTATCAATATCTGCCATGTGAAGTCCTGTTGTTGGCTCATCCATAACATACACCTTCCCTTTTTTATGCAACTCAGATGCCAGTTTTATTCTTTGACATTCTCCACCTGACAATGTGCTTAGTGGTTGTCCAATTTCTAAATAACCCAAACCAACATCACATAAAATATTGAGTTTTCTTTTGATTTCTTTATTTCCAAAAAAATCAACTAATTCCTTGATGGTCATATTAAGAATATCAAAGATACTTTTTCCCTTATATTTCAATGCCAAAACCTTTTCTGTATATCTTTTTCCATTACATTCATCACAAGTAACTTTTACTTCATCCAAAAAACTCATTTCATAGCTTATTGCCCCAAGTCCTTTACATTTTGGGCATGCTCCTTTAGAATTAAAACTGAACAAAGAAGGGTTTGAATTTGTTACATCAGCGAATTCTTTTCTTATTAAGTCAAAAACCCCAATATAAGTAGCAGGATTTGAACGAGAAGATTTTCCGACTGGCGATTGGTCAATTATTATTGCTTCTTTGTTTTCTTTCAAAAACACATCATTTATCAGGCTGCTTTTTCCTGATCCTGCAACTCCTGTTATGCAAGTCATCACTTTTTTTGGAATTTTTGTTGATACATTTTTCAAATTGTGTAATGTTGCGTCTTTGATTTCAATATAATCATCCCATTTTTTTCTGTTGTTGTTCACTTTTTCTTTTTTATTCAAATATTCAGCAGTCAATCCTTTTGATTTCTTCAAGCCCTCAAAGGTTCCTGAATAAATAATCTTTCCACCCAAACTTCCTGCCTTTGGTCCGATATCAATAATATATTCCGCACATCTTATTAATGCAGGATCATGTTCAACAATAAAAACACTATTACCTTTTTCTTTCAATTTTACTAACATCTCAATCAATTTATTTATATCTCTTGGGTGGAGCCCGATTGATGGCTCATCCATTATATACATCATATCAACAAGGTCGCAGTCAAGCTGTCTCGCCATTTTTACTCTCTGGCTTTCACCTCCAGAAAGAGTAGCAACAGAACGATTTAAAGAAAGATAACCAACACCAATTTCAATAAGATGAGAAAGTATCTGTCGCATCTTTTGGACCATTGGTTTTGCAATGTCTCCTTTTATTGTTCCAAGAAAATTGTAAAGTTCGCTAAATTCCATGTCTATCAATTCAGAAATTCTTTTTCCATTAACTTTAACACTTCTTGCTTTTTCATTAATCCTTGAGCCATTACAGGAATCACAATCAGAATAGACAAAATATTTTTGGTAAGCATCTTTCCTATCTTTTGATAATTCATCTTTTGCCTTATTTACATATATTCTTTCAAGCTTCCTTATGATGCCCTCATAGTTCTTAGTGTAAGTTCCTGCTCCATGTTTTTTCTCAATAGGGATTGATTTTGCATAAAGAAAATCATTAAGTTCTTTTTCAGAAAAATCTTTTAATTTTTTATCAACATCAAATAGGTTGATTGCAACCATTTCTCTCCAATTCCATCCACCAACTTTGTGGTCTGGATGGTTTATTGCTCCTTCTCGTATAGATTTTTCTTTATCTAATATCATGTTAACATCTACTTTGATTCTCTTCCCAAGGCCTTTGCAGTCCGGACACATTCCAGAAGGATGGTTAAATCCAAAAACAAAAGAAGGACCTATAAACTTGTCTCCACATCTTGAGAATAATAATCTCAAATAAGTGTAAAGTTCTGTTGCTGTTCCAATCGTGCTTCGCAAGGTTGTTCCCATCCTTTTTTGGTCAATCACTATTGCTGTTGAAATATTTTTGATTTCATCAACAGGTGGTTTTGAAAGCTTAGGCATCCTTGACCTGGCAAAAGAAGAGAATGTTTCAATGAGTTGCCTTTGGGATTCTGTATATATAGTGTCAAAAACAAGTGATGATTTTCCAGACCCAGAAACACCAGTAAAAGCAACAATCTTATTTTTAGGAATTTCTAAAGAAATATCTTTAAGATTGTGAGTCTTTGCACCTTTTATTATGATTTTATCGTGATTCATTTTTGAAATCTTCAATAAATTTACTTAACCATTTTTTTTCTGCCTTTATTAAAAATATTCTTCGTGTTGCAAGTTGAATATTCCCAAGATGGCATTTTCCATCAATAAGAAATTTCTCCAGTTCATCATAGCATTTGATCATTTTATCAAGTGATTCTGAGTATTTTGTTAATTGTTCCATAGCTTCCTTCTTGTTTAATAAATTCAAATTTGCTAAACCTATATCAATTGGATGTTTTGAGGGTTGCCAAGCAGAAACTAATTCTTTTAATTTATTTTTAAACACTTTTTTACCTTGATTGGTAATTGAATAAACCTTTTGAGCAACATTGTTTTTTGAAAGTTTAACTTTACTTTCAAGTAATTTTATACTTTCTAGTTTATTTAAGAGCTTATATATTGAGGACATGGATATTTCTGTCCTGTATCGCATATCTCTTTCCTTGATGTCATTTTCAATTTCATAGGCATGTTTAGGTTTCTCTGAAATCAACCCTAATAATGCTGCTTCTTTGTTTGATATTGTAGTCATACAATATGGTAATTATACTATATTTATAAATCTATCGCAAGAACAGATAAGTTCTTTTCAAAAAAGAACCAAAACAAGACGCCCCTCTCTCGTCCTTCGAACATATTCACTCCCTGCGGTCGAGTTTATCGTGCGGCCGGGAATACTCGCGGGTTGAGTAGCAGCGAAACCCGCAGTTGAAAGGCCGCAGCTGTTAAATTCTCGAATTATCAAGAAGAGACCATAGTCGGCGCGCCGCCGCAAAGCGGCGCCTTTGAGACTATGG
>JAZDHK010000019.1:0-61921 GCA_043806035.1 archaeon | reverse complement strand
GATACAACTGTTTTGGCAAACAATCGCACATCGACACGTGCACGGCAGCGTTTCGAGAATTCGAAACGCAAGGCTTCGAATTCGGCACGTTCGGCTTTGCAGGAACGCACGTGCACTTCCTTGTGAACGTGCCAAAGAAATACTCAATTATCGACGCTGAGATCCTGCTCAAATCGCGTAGTGCGCGCAGGATGTTTGAAAAACATCCTGGTTTTCGCAAACGCTACCCTCGAGTGAATTTCATAGCTGTAGCAAAGTCACCGTAGGGAAATAATTTCTGGATAAGACAACTCGAAGTGCGAACCACACCTTTATTAAGTAGTAACTATTATTGTTCTTGTTATTCCTTGAGGGTGTCGCATGAAGTTCGACAGGCATATTAAAATTGTAGGAACGGGAAGATACATACCTAAGCGAAAAATAGAAGCGGACGAGTTGGATCGCATACTAGATGTACCAAACGGTACGTGTTTACAATCAACTGGTGTGAGCACTAGATATTGGGTTGAGGATGAAACGTCTTCTGAAATGGCTGAACTCGCTTCGCGTCAAGCGTTAGAGCGAGCAGGACTTCATCCGGAAGATCTTGATGTCATTGTATCTACGAACGGCGTCAATCAGCAACCAATACCGACAGGCGGATGTTTGTTGTCAGAACAATTAGGTCTACAAAAGACGCACATTCCTTGTTTTGATATCAATTCTTCATGCATGAGTTTTCTTCAGGGACTTGACACTATTTCCTACATGCTAGAACATGGACGCTACACCACTGCACTGGTGTGCTCATCAGACATTACGTCTGTTGGCATAAACCGCAAGGACATAAAAAGTGCACCATTGTTCGGTGATGGCGCTGCAGCGCTGGTGCTTAGAAAAGACGAAACGGGAAGCAGTGGAATTTACCTATCCCATATTGAAACGTTCTCGAGAGGTGCTCATCTCTCAGAGATTAGAGGAGGAGGGAATAAACTGACCGCAATGGAGTATAGCAATGAAACTCATGATAATTTCGTCTATGAATTACACGGGACTGCTATGGGCAGAGTGGTCTTCGAGGAATGCAAAGGCTTTTTTGCTCGTGCTTTGAAAGACCATCATATTGCTTTGAAAGAGATAGTTGAAGAAGTGAAAGCGATAATCCCCCACCAAGTGAGTCCTAGTTTTATCGATCTTCTGAAACGAAGAATGAATTTTCCCAATGATAAACTTCTCGATCTTACCCGCACCTTCGGAAATATGCTTTCAGTGTCTATTCCGCTGGGAATCGACGAGGCTATTTCAACGCATAGAGTCCAAAGGGGTGACAGCATGCTCCTATCCGGCGGAGGGTCAGGCATCTCCTTAGGGATGATGTACTTACGTTATTAAACGTTATTGTAGCTTCAGTAATCACCTACGTTGATACCCTAGTCCTTGTTACCCTCGCCAAAGAAGCATTCAGTCGTATCAGTCAGTCCAGCAGCTGCAATCGTGTCTAGTTCCCAACACAGTATTGCATTGTATGTCTTGTGTGATACATTTGCGCAGGACTGATCCTGGACTCTGACCCGTCGGGTCTGGTCATCGGCGGGAGCATCATACCCTGTAGCGATAGCTCTACACGGCTTCTCGTGCCCGAAATCTGCGGTTTCACGAAAATCTGGAAATAACAATCGCAGAGCATTTGACCCGACGGGTACAGTACTCTGGCAGAGAATCATACCTGAGGAAATGATAAGATATGTAACAGACCTATGATGATAATCTTGCTCTTGCAAATTAAAAACGTGCACCGCAAATGTTCAGTGGCTCAAAACTTTTTAGGCGATTTTCTATTGCGGCGTTCTGTACGCTGCTTGCTTTGGCTTGTAGGCTAATTTGAAGTTTGTAGTGTCATTTTCCAGCACATCAGTTGAATCTGAGAATTGGTTAATTGATCCTATCAAGGGCAATGAACTAAGTTCAGGATTTTTAATACGTTTTCTCAATTCTTGAGCAAAGAGTTCTCCGTGAATAACGAGAAAAGGACGGTCGTGAAAATTGCTGACTTTTGGCTTGATGGTTCTAGTTATTCCTAGCTCGTTATGTCGTCTGCCAGCATATTCATACATTTGTGAGAGGTATTTTTCACGAAGTTTCCAATTTTTTGACTCCAACGTTTTTCTTAGTAATGGCGTCAATTTCTTTGATGATGCTAGTTTTGAAAAACCAGTTCCGAACCATTTCATGTAGGGAGAATATTCTTTTTCCATCAGGTAACAGAGTTTCATTATATCTTTGCATAGACGGGATGCGACAATCATAGATCCGAGTTCATCGCCCAATTCTCCGCAGCGACCCATGAATGACTCTTCTTGCGCAATCCTCGACCATTGCGATGCTAAGAGATATAACCACACATCTTCGGGATAATAATGCAATTCGTTGACTACTTTTCTCAAGCCTAAGTCATCATGAAAAATTTCAGATTTTCGTATGCTCAATAGTTTCTGTTCTGAGAATGTAAGCCAATCAATAGTAGAAATTTCCTTCCTCAAGTCTAGTCCTAAATATTCTCTGAAAAATGAGCGCATAGTGTATATTTTTACTCCGTGATTAATAGGTCCTGAAGTGATTTTCCTAGAAACTTTCACACCCTTCTCGTCAGGAAGGCCAAAATTTGTTGTAAAACCTCTAAATGTATGCGGCAGATTATTGCTTAAATGCCTCGATATTTTTTCCTTCTGAGTATGAAACTCTTTTTCTGGTAAAAATAACACCACACGTGGACCCCAATCGTGATCAATGGATCGTTTCGTATCAAAATCTAGGACATCAGAACCCGGGCCTATTAAGCCTACAGAGTACTTAAGATTGGGAAATGATGTGTGAAGTAGCGGTTTAACTGCCTCGTTGAAGAACAACACACTTAATCGTTTCCCCTTCATGAATTGTGCCATACTGCCTATTTGTGGGGCTCATTTATAACATTTATGCGCGGTTCTATTCTAAGCTGCTAACTATGAACATCTCAGGCACAAACATGGTGTTTTATTTCTATGACATTGTATTGCATCGTATGTTTTTTGTGATACGTTTGGCACCCTGACTGATCATGGGTTGTGACCCGTCGGGTCCGGACATCGGCGGGAGCATCATACCCGGTAGCGATAGCTCTACACGCCTTCTCGTGCCCGAAAACTGCCGTTTCACGAAAATCAGGAAAAATCATCCCAGATATTCTGACCCGACGGGTACAATGCTCTGAAACAAAACAACCTTTTTTTATGTACGAGCAGGTGTCGTAATTTTTTGCACTCGCTAGGTACATGCAGCTTTCATAGAGACAATTCCTCTGACTTGATGCTCCTGAGGAGATTGAAGAGTATGATACGTGATGTTTATGTCGGCATGTATTCTTTGTTCATCTATCGGAAAGCCAGGTCTGCAAAAAAATCGCATAACAAAATCACTCCCCGATGGAATCACTACCGTATTGAGCGGAGCCCATTCTCCTTTATCAAGGCGCAGTTGGGAATCCCTCCCTGTGCACGCGTTCTCACTTGAGGAAGTCAAGCTCACAGCATCAAGGATGATGCTACTGTTTCTCTGATTTATAAGCGGTATGGCTATGTTGCCTCCACTAGTTGCAGAACCGCAGGTGATTGTGGCCATGTCTGTGCTCTGAATAGGTGCGGCAAAGAGCGTTTTATCCAAAGGAGTTCCTTGCGGTTTCATACCAGGCATAAAGTAGAGAAAGAACAGTGCAGTAATCAGAAGAATGACAATGCAGCTGGAAAGAAACCAACCGTTTATCAGCCAACGATAACCAGGATAGTTTTTTTTACAAGAGCTGATGGCCGATATTGCCAGAGTTATGGAAATAAAGAACAGTACTATTGCCAGTACCCAGAAAACTTGTTGAATTGATGGAGATTGTTTGAGGAGTTCAAACGGAAAAATAAAGATGAAGAACATGCCCAGAATGAATGAACCGACAGAACTGAGACTAAGAATCATGCAATTTTTCTTAGGTGAAACCTTGTCTTCAGCCACAACTCATTTTAGAGAAATCAAGCTTATAAATTTTGCGTCCTCAACTGCGCGGCCTCGCGTCTTCTCCAAGAACAATAGTGACCTGTCCGTATCCGTCATCGGCGGGAGCATTATACCTGGTAGCGATAGCTCTACACGGCTTCTGTCGGCCAAATTCTGCAATTTCTCAAAAACCCGGTCAGATACTCTGGCAGAGCATTACCATTTTTCGCAGAGCATTATACCCTGGGAATGACACGATTTTTATCCCACCCGTGACGATAAACTTGGCATGAACGAACATACAATCACGCCACCATTGGAAGACTTTAAGGCTGTCCTCTTGCATAGTTGGCATCTTCTGCCTCCCGCCAAACAGCAAGAATTGATAGAACTTGACATCTTTCCGAGAAATTAGTCGAAACATTTATATAGTTGTTATGCCAACTATGTAGTTGATGAACCAACTATTGATGCAGAATGAACTAGAACTCCTGGAGTGCTTCTTCCCGCACTTGAAGGATTTGGCCTCCAAAGAGATTGAGAAGAAATCAGGATTCTCCCACGAAACCACCTTCAGGATACTGAAAGGGCTGGTGAACAAAAAATGCCTCATTGAGAAAAAAGTCGGCAAAACCAACGTCTATGAGTTCGTCAATGATCGGGATCTCAAGTACCAAGTGTTCATCTATCATATGAACAAGAAAAGACTGGATTTCAGGCAAAAACATGCCTTGCGCTATAAGAGATTGTACGAGTGCCTCAATGATGTTAATCCGGAGGGTCCAGCAATCCTCTTTGGTTCCTACGCCAAAGGCACACAGACGGCAGAAAGCGACATTGATCTTTTGCTCGTCACGAACAAGAAAAACGTACGCTCAGCCTTGCAAGTATACAAGACCAAGTATGCCATGAACATCCAGCCAGTACTCGTACGAACGTCTGACTTTATGAACATGAAGAAGGATAATCCGCAGTTCTGGAATGACATCCTCACATATGGAGTAATCCTCGATGGTGTTGACCGATTCTTCAAGGAGGTGTATATCAATGATTGAACGATTCATCCAGCTAAAACAGCTAGCAAAAGACCCCACCGTGAAGAATCTTGCCGAACCCTATCTCAGAAAAGCAAAATCGAATCTTGTCACGATGGAAATACTCAACGAAGCAGAGAAGCACAAAGACCTCCTTGCCATACCCAAAGACCACAGCAACGACGAATGGGTTATAGTGGTCGCCTATTATGCAATGTACATGGCAGCCTTAAGTCTAGTGGCAAAAGCGGGCTACAAAAGCAAATCCCATACTGCAACGGCAGCCGCCCTCGAAGAGCTATTCGTCAAGGACGGACTCCTGGAGAAGACACACTTCCAGAACTTCAAGAACATCAAGATGAAAAAAGAGGATATTGAGACTCTGAGAGACGCCAAGGACAGCCGAGAAATCGCCCAATATTCCGTCACAAAAAGAGTCACCAGAGAACTCGCACAAAAAACCAAAACAGACTCCCGCAGGTTCGTAGACAGGGCAGAGGAAATACTAGAACAGCTCTGAAAGACTGATCCTGGCGGATGACCCGACGGGTCCCGACATCGGCGTTCGACATGAATTACCCTTACAAGCAAGATTTTGAAATGTAAGGGGATTAGGGTCTACATCTTCTTCTTTTCGTAGTCACTTTCAGATTTGTAGATAGCGTCAAATATTTCTTTTTTGATGAATGTTATCTTCTTTAATTTTTGAAGCTTTTCTTCAAGATCGTAGAGCATCCATTGTTTGTTCTGTCTGTTTCTCAAGGCTTCGTTGACTATTAATTTCCAGTCTATGTTCTTTTCAATCTTGACTATGGTCTCTATGTCCTCGTAATCTTTTTCTCGGTTGGTGACGCTTTTGAGCAGAATGAGCAATTCCTTCGAAAGGGTGAGAACTATAAGCTCTTTTTTTCCTATGAAATCATGCCTCTGCACGATGTTCTCGAATGGAACATCGACTCCGAATACGTTCATGACGAAGAGATCGAATCGTTCTTCGCCTCTCGAATACATCTTCGGCTTGTTCTTGTCTGTTGCCCGTTTTTCGTCATAAACGCTCCTAATTGACCGTTCTGTATATCCAAGTTGCAGCAATGCCTTGATAAAAATTCCTCTGTCCTGTTCGCTTTTGAACACAAGATCAATATCCTTTGTTGTCGTCTTGTAGCCGTGGAACATCATGGCCGTGCCACCTATGGCCAGGCATTCTACGTCTTTTTCAAGATAATCAGCGATAAGCCTGAACAATTCCTCCTGATCTTGCGTGTTTATCATACGAGATACCTCTGCGGCATGCGCCGGCATTTCATCGTTTTTCTTGCCTGTTGATAGAGTACTATCACGTCATGAGCCATACCATTTTTTCTTGCAGCATCCATGAGCCGCTTCCAGTTGGTAACGTGGTTGAAAAGATGCATCGTTGCTTGTTTCGTTCGTGCATCTCCTATTCGCAATCCATCAATAATGGCTTGCTCTACCGTGTACTTGCCATGCACATAATGTTCAAATCTGGGCTGGAGTTTCTCGGGACTGAACTTGTTGACCAGCGCATAAAAGCCGTTCTGCTGTTTTCTTGGCAGCGCAGAAACTGCGTATATCCTTTTCTGTGAACCTCCGCCACTGACTTCCACAAATCCTTGTTTTTTCAGCCGGGAAAGAGCATTGATGGCAGACTGCCTACCAAGCTTATGCTCTTGCGCAAAGCGCTCCACCGTATATTTGCCCGGAAGGATATTCATAGTATTATCCATATTAACTGATATATAAATATTGCTATTTTTTGAGTATCTAAATATACTTATTTTCCCTGTCGCAAGCATATATGAACGCAGAGTGAATCACCAGACGTGAGCAGGTGACTACATTTTGCAGTATTTGTAGTCACCTAAGACTGATCCTGGTTAGTGACCTGTCGTGTCAGAAATTTGCGAATTTCTGATCATCGTCAAGAACCATTGTTCTTGAGAGGTCCCGACATCTGCGGGAGCATCCAACCCCGTAGCGATAGCTCTACGCGGCTTCTGTCGCCCAAATTCTGCGGTTTCACCCAAAACCCGGTCGGGAAACCACGTAGAGCATTTGACCGGACAGGTGCAGTGCTCTGCGCACGAAAATAAAAAACAACATTTAAATATTCAGGGATACAAAGACAATAAAAACGATGACACTTTATCTGGAGGTGTGTTATGAAAATTTTGTTTCTTTTCGTGGGGGTTGCCCTATGCTTATTTGTTCTCTCGGGATGCAACCAGAACGTTGGTAAGGGGGCGGCAGTCTATGTCAATGATGATACTGCTGAAGGAATAACACTCAATGGAGCCTATGATGGAAACGTGTATGTTCCTGGAACGGATGAAATCACGATAAGAGTAAATGACGAACTGATAGAGATATACAAGAAAAACGCCAAGAATAGTTACGAACGTGCAGACGCGATATTCATTGCAAAAGATGCAAAAACCTTAGAATCTATTTCTGAACTAGACTATGGTCAAAATGATGATCCTGCCCCGAAGTCAAGACCCTGTTTGGGTAAATATTGCATATATCATTGTACACCTCCAGGGAGAACTTATGCCATTCGTACTGGTTGCACCGGCTGCGGCGGCCATGGTTGTTGTTGTAGTGCTTACTATATTGAAGATTGCTCAATTACACGTGACTGCAACACTGGCTCGAGCGGCTCTTAAGAAACAACTCGACACAGTCGCTGAATCATGTGCAATCAATAGGACTGGTTGCTATGGGCGTCATGCCTGAAAGACGCTCTGTGATGTGACCTGTCCGTTATCGCAGTCGGCGGGAGCATCGTATCTCTTTCTATATTCTGCGTTCTCAAAGCCTATAACGCAAGTTTTCGTATTATTCTCGTGTGCAAATCTCTAGACGAGCATTACCATTTTTGGCAGAGCATTAGACCCGGGGGAATGACAAGATTTTTATCAGACTTAAGACGCTACTTCTCATATGAGCGAGCACACAATAACACTTAATGTAGACACGTTCAAGGCCATCCTGCTTTACGGCTGGCATTTGCTCCCGCCTGGAAAGCAACAAGAACTCATCTCTATGGGCATCTACCCACAGTAGTGCTCTGGAGTATGACCTGACCGTTTCCGACATCGTCTTGAATGTGCCATTTATTGGCAAGTTAATGCCATATTTTGGCAAAGTATATAAATGGCGCTCGCTTTTCTGATTCCATGAGGGCAGAAGATAAAGTTTTTAGCGCATTCCACGAATCTCGGCAGGCAAAGCTTTACTTCAGCCAGATCAAGGACGCAACCAAGCTATCGAATAGCTCCCTGCAGAACGCACTCGAAAAACTCGAAAAGAATGGACTCATAAAAAAAGAAGAGACGAAAGCAAACACCTTCTATATACTGCCAGCATCACCTGCCACACATGTTCGTTTCGCGCAGCTTGACATCCTCCGATTCGATAACCTTCATAGAAATATCCGTCTGCCACTTATTGAATTCATCAAAAACATCCCAAGAAGTGTAGTTACTGTGCTTCTCTTCGGCTCCGCTGCAAGAAAAACTGAAGAGAAAAAAAGCGATATTGACATTCTCATCGTCTTGCATAGCTTCAGCACCCGTCAGCTTCAGAAACACTACGAACAAGAGATGCTGACAAAAATAGAAAATGCAAGACAGGACGCGCAAGCCATATCCCTCCATCGTATCAGCACAGCAATCACAACCACGCAACAGCTTCGTGAAGATAAAGACCACCTGCTCATCCAAGCCAGAGACACAGGATTCCCAATATACAATCAGCAACAATACTACGAGGTGCTCATTGAACATTGACCAATTGTACAACAACAAAACACTACTTGAAAAGGAAATAGCCAGATTCAAAAAGGAGAAAGCAATACGGCAAAGCGCCATTGCATCCACTCTCGATAAGGCACACCTGGATAAGGCAAAGCACAACCTTCGATTCGTCGCAAAGAACATCACCGATGAGGAGTTCAACGACTGGACAATTGTTGGACTCTACTATGCAGTCTATCACGCAAGCCTTGCCCTTCTCGCCAATAAAGGCTACATCTCAAAAGATCACAACGCAACATTGCTCCTGCTCATTAAAGAATACGGAATCAGTAAGGAAGAAGCGGAACTTATTGAACAACTTCATCTCACCAAAGAGGATGCTGAATTCTACGCGACGCTTAAAGAACAGAGAAGAAGTGCAAGCTACGCCACAGGCACACTCTTCAGGACCGAACGCGTGAGAAAACTCCGAGAAGAATCCATTCTATTCATCAACAAAGCAGAAGAAATGCTCAAAAAGTAAGATGTCCTCCGAGAAAGACGCTCTGTGTTGTGACCTCTCAGGAACTGTGGTTCCTGATGATGCTCGGAAAGGTCTGCTTTCTGACGTGTTCGTTTATGACGTCGGCGGAAATCTCCTCAAAAAAAGAACACGTCCCAGTAGGACTGCTGGAGCTGCAATATCATGAAGTGCAGCAGCTCTTCGTATTCTGGGCTGAGCGCAATAAGGCTTTTCTTTATGGCTTTGTCCGCAGCATTCATGGCATCTAGGTAGTCTTTCCTGTCCTTGCGGTTCACAACTACAAGAGGATAGGTGTGCAGCAGCAGGATGTGATTCATGAGCATTCTGCCCGTCCTGCCATTGCCTTCGCTGAATGGATGGGTGCTCTCGAATTTGTGATGGAACAGCACCGCAAGTGTGAATGGGTGCAGCGCACCCTTATGTTCATCGTACCATTTGAGCAGGAGCTGCACATCTGCTCGAACATAACGCGCAGGTGTCGGCTTGAACGGCTGTCCAAGAATGTGGATGTCATGGTTTCTGAATCCCTTTCGGTTGTCGATATTCTCAAGCAGTTTGTCGTGGAATATCTCCTTCTCGTTCAGTCATCGTCTTAAATAAAAGAATATCTTCGTTCGAACAAAGCAAGATTTTCAGGTGGCTTAATTCAATTATTTTTTCTGCACGTTTCGTCATTGTGTCAGTTAATGAAAATTTACCACAAACTTCTTTCTCAAATAAGTCTATCCTAAAATCATCTCTTTGAAATAATTGAGAAAGATTCAAGTGAGCGTATTCTGTTCCGGGAGTGTGAGCTGTAAATCCTATTTTGATTAGAGTGTTTTGAATTGCTAAGAATTCAGTTTTTGTTCTTACAACTACGTCTATGTCTTTTGTCGATGATTTCATTGCCCGTCTCAGAAGTGCAGCGCCACCAATGATGTACATGCTTGCTTTCGTGGTCATTGCAGTATTGATATCGGTCAATAGTTTTTCTATTTCTTTAAATGATGTGATCATCTTATAACCCTACATTATAGACTTGGGCGCGGTCCTTGATTTCTTCTAATGATGGATATTTTGCTATTTTTTCTCCTAACAATATTTTTTTTAGGTTTTCCACGATTGGATGCCTTATTTTTGAAAGTTCATTTTTGTATTTTGCAAAATACAGGGCAACATAAATTAAATGTCGCATGTCTTGGCTTTTTTCTGTGACATAGATGGAATGAATGAATACTTCTTTTTTTGTTAGTGACTTTTTTGGCAAGTAATAATAGTTCGTTAATAGCAATAGTTTTATGCCATAGTTTTCATATGCTGAGAATGCCGTTTTTTGAGCATCAATGTCTTGGTTGTTTGAGAAGATAATCTCTTTTGAGTTTTTTGAATAAATTATAGAGTTTATGGGAATTCTTTGGTCTAGTGAATACTCGTATTTTTGCAATTCAATAAAGAATTGAATTGCGTCTGGCCATATTTTATCGTTAAGCTGGCATGTTCTATTTTTCAATAGCAAAAGGCTCATTTTTCTTCCTTGTCTGATCTTTTTTAGAACTGTTGATTTATGAAGACAAGTCTCTGTTTCTATCTCTTTGACTGTTTTTGGTTCTATAATGGCTTGATAGATTTGCATGCCAGTACCTGATAATGGGTTTGCGAGATTTGATGCCTTTGCAAGAAGTTTAAGCAACATGCTTACGTGAGTCTTCTTCTCGGGCTGCAACTCTCCTTCTGAAAGAGCCACAATGCCTTTACGGTTTAGCTTCTCCGCAATCCTGTAAACCTGCGACTTGCTGATCTTAAGAGTTGTGGCCAGTTCAGTAATACTTGATTTCCCGTTGCCTAGCTCGGAAATAGCCTTTAGCTCAGTTATTGATAACATCATAAGTGTATGTAATTGCGAATAGTGTATAAATATTTCGCATTTTCGTGATTCAGAGAGAAAATCATTACTTGCAGTTATGGAAGATATTACTCACTACAGATGTCCGCAAAACTACGGCAGAATGAAAAGAGAAGATTTTCAGTTAAGAATGGAAGAATTAAATTCTGATGGAATTATTCAAACTCGTTTTATCCTATGTTGATGCAAGAAATCAGAAAAAGGTATTGAAATTTACGTTCTAATTCTCAAATCAATTCTACATTTAGCCGATTTTTTTTATTGAGTTTAACAGGAATAAACGCACAACGCATATTCGCCGCTTTTTTTCCGAGTTTACAGCGAAACACGTATATGGCAAATCATCATTATTCGTCATGTTTAGTGCTTGCAGAATGGCGTACTTATTGCAGGAGGTATTCGCCCAATACTCCAAGACCGGCTCCTGCCGTCGTGCCGAGAAGGGTCCAGAGGCCGACGTGCCATTCCTTGAACCTGTCGACATCAATGCCTTGGCTGAACACGGTGGTGTACACGTCCTTGGCATCATGCATGATTTCCTTGCGTAGTTTCTTGAGCTCTTTCGGCTGTTGTATCATGAGTACATACTTTTCTATGTTTTCCTGCAGTTTGGGAATGCGATTGGTGATCAGCTCAATATCGCTGAGCAGGGATCCTATCTTTTCGGTGATATCCTCTGCTGTTGCTTGCACGTGCTTTGCTGCACGGTATGGTTCGGGTCCATCGTCGTACGATGAGTAGGTGTCGTAGCAGTAGTGTGGTTTTGCATTTACTTCTTCTTCATCCCATACAGCGGTTAGGTCGGGCAACGTTGCATAACTGCCAACAACGGCATCAAGGTGATCATCATGTGCAGTTCCTTCCTTCCATAATGTGCTTATGTGTTCACATTCTTCAGGGAGGAGCAGTGCTTTCTTTCTGCTGCGGCTGGCTGCTATTCTTCCGTGCTCGCTCATGCTCGCTGCCGTCTCGATGGTTTCGAAAGGATTGAGCTTGGGAATGTTCGTGAGGAGTTCATGCATGCTAGTTGCTGCGCGTATTCCTGCATCAGGGTTGTATTCGTATGTGTGCGTGGTGTGATCATATACTTGTCGGGTGCGCATCACTTGTCGTGTTTGCGTATGTCCTTGGCTGTCGGTGTATACTTCCGTGTCCCAATAGATTTCTGTACGGTAGTGATCAATGTGTGATTCATCCCAGGCATCATCGAAGTTACTGATGGCTTCTTCAAGCATTTTTATTGCGGCAATATGCGTTGTCAGCTTTTCTTTGACTTCTTTTGCATAGCGTACGGCTTCGGTTGCTAAGGTGCGTATGCCAAGCTGGCCTTGATAGTCAGAAGTTCGTTCACGGAGGGATTCGCCAAATCCATTTTGAAGGAATTGCGTTTTGTTGTGTGAAGCATTATACGCCTCGAAAATATTCATACAGAAGTCGTTTGTGCATGCAAGCATTTGGGTGAGTGGCTTCTCTTCGTGTAGCTGTTTTTGGATGGTCTCTATCTCTGCATACGCGAGGGGAATGGTCTTTGCCTGTTCCCTTTCGTGCAGGATTGATCCCGTCGCACTGATAACCATGCCTATTCCTGCAAGGATGTACGTCTGCAGGTGGGCGATACCTGGATGCTTTATGACCTCGATAATTTGCGAGATGTCCATGTTACCACCAAGAAGTAAATACTTATTTATAAATCTTTCGGCACATCGTGAGAAATAAGACACGGAACATCAATACTGCACACGGCGTTTTTTGCGTCGTGAGGCGTCAACGTAATCCCTGACTCGCAAATCATATATACACCTCATGCATTTCCTACCGTATGGAGAGGATTGCCTTCTGCGGTTTTGGTGCGTTCAATACGGCGTTTGCTGCATATTTCGACCGTGTAAAGTTAGCGGATATGCGCTGCTGGGATATACGGCAGGAGATCCGCGAGTATATGCACACGCATAATCGTCATCCTTTTCACTTTCCAGACATTACCTTCAGTTCGCGCATGGATGCCGCAACAAATTTGCAGGACTTGCTCGAGGGACGACAGTATGTCATCCTCGGAGTTCCCGCGCAGGAAATTCGGAGAGCCTCGCGTGAATTGGCACCCTACTACCACGGGCAGACAATGATCATTGTTTCCAAGGGTCTTGAGTTGGGAACGAACAAACGCCTAAGTCAGGTTGTTGAAGAAGAATTGCGAGATGCACGTGTGGCTGTGTTCGCTGGAGGGACTGTAGCCGCTGATATCGTGAGAGGAGTTCCTTTGATAGCGGAAGTTGCCAGTACAGACGCTACGACACGGGAGCGCGTTGCAGACCTTTTTCACAGCACGACGCTGCGCATGTACACGAATCCCGATATCATCTCAGTTGAACTTGCGAGTGCTCTCAAGAATGTGGTGTCGCTCGGTGCAGGTATTTGTGAAGGCTTGGGTTACGAGATTGGCACCCAAGCGTCATTCATCACGCGTGCGACGCGGGATATCTATAAGATTGCAAAGGCGCTTGGTGCGAACGATGACACGTTTCTTCCAGGAAGTGCGTCTGTCTGGGGTGACATCATGCTGTCCTCCTTTGGACCGACAAGAAACCGCGAATATGGCCGACGAATTTGTGCGGACAAGCCTGTGGAGGTCTTGCAGAGAATGCAGGAAGAACACAAGACCGTGGAAGGGTATTATACCATTCAGGCAGCAAAGCGCATTACTGACGAAAACCACATTGATGCGCCGTGTGTTGATGCCATTTATCGCATCGTGTACTTGAATGAATCACCATCCGATGTGTTGAGGCACCTGTTATGTCGGAGTCGCGGCAGTATCAATCGTGTTGTCTAATGTGTGCAATACGTCTACGTATGCATGCGAAACGAGTCCTAAAACGATAGTTTTTTATTTCCCCTTCCCTAGATTTTTTGTGGTGAGAACATGAAGATGCTTGATGTCTTGGTTGGTGGTATGCTTGCTGGCATAACCGCGATGGGCGCGTATGCGCAGCAGGCAGGCCATGAACTGACAACGTATGAGCCCGCTCCGCAACTACTGACGAGTGTGGAGTGCACGTATCCGAGAAGTGCTCTTGAAGAAAATGTGGAAGGCAGGGTTGTGGTGTGCGCGCTTATCGACACGAACGGCATAGTGACGGATGTCTCTATCGAAGAGTCATCAGGAAGGGCTGACCTGGATAGTTCGGCGATGGATTGCGCCTGCCAATACGTGTTCAGTCCAGCCATGCACCAAGGAAATCCCGTGGAGTCTACCGTGTTCATCCCTGTCGAGTACAAATTGCACTAGACGTGCTCTGGATTATCGCTGGCCTAGTTGCCGTTCGAGTTCACGTATTCTGTCCTTCAGCTCGATCATCTTCAGCTCTCTGTTGATGATTAGCTTGTTGAAGCGAGTGAGTTCTTCATTCTTCTGCTGCATCTCCCGTTCTGCACGCTTGCGCTCTGTTATGTTAGTTATCATGCCGAGCGCCCCAAGAAAATTTCCTGAGTCGTCGAAGAGAGGATTCGTATTTAGTATTGTCCAGACATCTTTGCCGTTCTTGTGCTTGAATCGAAAGTCGTGCTGTTCTGCAATCCCTTGACGCCTTCGTTCAAAGTAATATTCTGCGTCCTTTTTCGCAAGATCGTCCATGAATGAGAACAACGGTTTGCCCATCATTTCTTCGTATGTGTAGCCGAGCATGACTGCCATCTTCGTATTCACGAACGTTGTGTTTGCGTTCTCATCGATGACCCACACGCCTTCCGCCACAGTCTCGACAATAGTACGATACTTTTTCTCGCTCTCTATCAGGGCTTGCTCTTTCTTCTTCTGTTCTGTCATGTCGAAGAAGACGCAGTGCGTCTGCTTGAACTTTCCGTGTTCATCATGTCCTACCTTTCCGATAAAGTGCACTGTTCGTAACGTGCCGTTCTTGCACTTTACCTCAACATCCACTTCAACTTCTCCGTTCTTTTTGAATCGTGAGAATCGTTCCCGGAATGCGTCAACGAGACGAGGAGAAATGAAGTCGCCGAACCATTTTCCAATGACCTCTTCTTTTTTGTAACCGAGAATGTCGAGCCAGGTCTTATTGACATCCAAGAAACAACCTGCAGCATCCAGGCTCTGATAGGCTACGGGCGCTTGGTCAAAAAGCTGCTTAAAATAATCAGACATGTTACCCCCGGCAATCTTAGTAGTTATTTGTTCTTGACTATTTATACCTATTGCTTTTCCAGTCCTTCTCAAGAACTGTTTCCTAAACATTAATAAACCATGAAACCAGCAAAAAGACGTGGCAACCAAGCTGAAAGCTGCATCGCTCTCCATCTCTGTCAACGTAGGGCTGTTGTTGAGCAAAATCGTCGCGGCAATCCTCACGAGAAGCGTCGGCTTGTTTGCGGAGAGTGCGCATTCTCTTTTTGATTTGTTCTCGAGTCTGCTCGCCTATTTCGGCATCAGGATGGCAGAGAAGCCATCTGACGACACGCACTTGTACGGTCATGACAAGTACGAAAGTCTCAGTTCTCTGTTACAGGCGCTCTTCATCATCCTCACTGCGCTTTTCATCATCTACGAGGCGACGGAGAAACTCCTTCATCCCGTCATTGTCAAGAATTCTGAGATAGGCATAGCACTCATGATACTCACCATCCCCATAACGTTGTTCACCTCAAAATACCTCGCTAAAATCGCTGCGCAAGAAGGGGGAAGCCATGCGCTCGAAGCAGATAGTGCACACTTTACGACAGACGTTCTCGGAAGCATAGCTGTCCTCATCGGCTTGTTCCTCGCCTGGCTGGGCTGGCCGCTTGGCGACGTCCTTGCCGCATACGCCGTTGCAGCGATCATGATCTACATCTCCGTGCATCTCATGAAGGAGGCGTTCTATGTCTTCATGGACTACACGCCAACAAACACGGCCATGGAGGAGATGCGCGCCATACTTAAGACATACAGAGGGATAACGTATCACAAGCTCAAAGCAAGGCGTGCAGGCAACAAGATATTTGCTGAAGTGCACATTCAGGTGAACTCACGATACAGCATAAAGAAAGCACACGCACTATCCATGGATGTCAAAAGAAAGATCATGGCTGCGAACAGGAACGTCAAGGACATAACCATCCATGTCGAGCCG
The DNA here is from genome assembly GCA_043806035.1 of archaeon. Classification (GTDB taxonomy): domain Archaea; phylum Nanobdellota; class Nanobdellia; order Woesearchaeales; family UBA9642; genus JAZDHK01. The sequence goes on along the minus strand of JAZDHK010000019.1, from coordinate 45,578 downwards.
AAATCCTAGAGTGACTTCGCGACGAAGACGATGTTCGTTGCAGGCTTTCCTGAGAAAGGACAGGTTGCTCCTGCAGGAATCTTTTCATTGAACGGGATGTTGAGGGTCTTTGCACCCGTCTTTTCTTTAATGAGTTCGTCGGTCTCTGGGCTGTCAGAAAAGTACGTCTTGACGATCTTCTTGTCCTTCACGAGCAGGGCAATCTTCTCCGCATCCTGATATTCTTCTACAATGCTCCCTTCCAAGAACGCCTTTGCCTTGGTGAACATGGCATCATGGATGTCGTCAAGCAGTCGAGCTATTGTCTTCTTCGCTCCGACGAAAGAAATCTGTTGCTTCTCCAGCGTGTCCCGTCGGATAACCGTCAGGCTCCGTTCTGCACATTCCTTCTTGCCAAGCTCAATGCGGATGGGATAGCCGTTGAGCTCTGCGTCATTGAATTTGTAGCCAACGCTGTAGTCGATACGTTCGTCGAGCAACGGGCTAAACGTCCGCAGTGCTTTCATCACTTCTTTCGCATAGGCAAGGACGGGTGCGTTGTCCTCTTTCGAGAGTATGGGGATGACGATGATCTTATGCTCTGCTATCCGTGGGGGGATGACCAGGCCCTTGCTGTCAGAGTGCATCATGATGACGATGCCCAGGCTTCTCGTCGAGAACCCCCAGGAGTTCTGCCAGGCATGCTTTTGCTGCTGGTCCTTGTCCATGAACGTGATGTTGAACGCTTTTGCGAAGTTCTGGCCGAGACAGTGTGTCGTGCAGCCCTGGATCGCTTTCCCTATAGGTAGGAAGATTTCGCAGGAATTCGTGTAGTCCGCTCCAGCAAACTTCTCCTTCGTACTTTTTCTTCCCACCATGCAGGGGATTGCCAGCAATTTCTCATAGATGCGCTTGTACACATTAACAAGAATGTCTTTTGTCTCCTTGTCCGCTTCTGCCTTCGTCGCAAAGACCGTGTGGCCTTCCTGCCAATGGAATTCCCTGCTCCGCAAGAACGGCACGGGATTCTTGAACTCCCAACGGACGACAGAGCACCACTGATTGATTTTGAGCGGCAAATCCTTATGGGAGCGTATCCATTTTGCATAGGCAGGATACATGATTGTTTCTGACGTTGGGCGTATGGCGAGGCGCTCGCTGAGCTTTGTAGACCCGCCTTCCGTTACCCAGGCGACTTCCGGAGCGAATCCCTCGACATGTTCCTTCTCCTTGAGCAAGAGGCTTTCCGGGATGAGCAGGGGGAAGCTGGCGTTCTTGACGCCACGCTTTGCGAGCAGCACGTCCATGGCTGTGTGTATGGTGTCCCACATGAACTGAGCTTTGGGCTTGAGGATGTAGCAACCAGACACGTCCGTGTACTCGATAAGGTTCGTCTTGCCGATGATGTCCGTGTACCACTTCTGGATGTCCTCATCCTTGTCGACTTGGATGCCCAGTTGGTGCTTCTTTTCCTCAGCCATGCATGTGCAGTAGTCCTCTCCTTTAAAAAAATAACGGAAACGTGCAGCTACAGCCCCATTATCTCCTCGCATTACACTCTGCATTGCAGAGGGAGTAGCTGCTGTACACGAGCGATTGCTCCGCTAGGGGATGCGAAACTCGCCAAAAGAATTATAAACACGCGTTTGCCAGAATATGCATGCCTTGTGTCTTTTGCGCATTCGCCAGCGGAAAGAGAAAGAAGAACACCAACGGATTCCCCTTCATTCCCTTGCGAGAAACGGAAAAAACACTCACGTTTCTCGCTACGGCATTTCCTGCCAGGGAGGATGGGCACATGCTTGTCATTCCCAAGAAGCATTACAACAACATCACGGACATTCCTCCAAGACTGCTTGCCGTGCTCGCGCAGGAAGTGCGGCTTGCCTGTGCGGTACTCAAAAAAAGCCATCCGGGCAGCAACATCCTTCTCAATAACGGCAGTGCTGCAGGCCAATGCATTCCGCACGTCCACTTCCATATCATACCACGTAACAGGGGAGATGGTATTCGTATTGAGGTCTGGAAGGAGAAGAAACTGAGTGAAAAAAAATTTGTTGCCTTAAGCAAGAAACTGGCGAAAGCATTTCATGATCTGTAGGCGTTGTCGATGTCTTCCCGTTTCCACCCAACATCGAGCAGCATCCTGGTTATTTCCTCGTGAGAATAGCCAAGCTCGGTAGCACGCGCAATGTACTTCTCGAGTGCTGTGTTGGGGTGAGATTTCGTGACTGCAACACTTGTGTAGACTAGCGTCAATCAGGATGTTGCACAACACCACATAATATTAACTGAACAGTGGTAATAAACGAAAACCTATTTAAATGTGAGGGTATTCCTCTCTGTCGGTGAAGAAGCATGACAGAAGTCTCAGTATTGCTGGAAAGCACATTACAGTTGGAAGATTTAACGAACACATTGGTCGCCGACGGCAAAGATAAGAAGATCATCTATACAGGCACCATGACAAATCTACGATTTAAAGAGGATGGTCTGTATGGCAGGGTCGTGCTCCGCAAAGACGAGCATCATGAAACACTTGTTGAGAAAAAGAAAACCATCTTCGGCACAAGGACCAAGTACATTCCCGATGCACAACGGACTATCTGGGTGTTTGATACGGAGGAGTATAACAAAAACCGGTCGACCACGCGCATTATAGAGCGTGGCAAGATGCAGAATGGTTACGAACCTGGTTCCTATAGAGGTATACTGAACATATCTGCTCTCAACAAGGGCATCAACATTTCTGCTGCATTGTTCGACCAAGTCTTTCATCCGCTCGAAGAACGATTAGTAGCAACATACAATGCTGCCATGAAGAAGGACGACCATGAAACACCCGATAACGCTTGAACTGGGCATCGTCACGAATGCAAAGCATCCCGGCCTGCTTGAAGAGATAAGCAATGCCATTATCGTGAAGGAAGAAGGAAAGAATTATGCCTATCAGGGAAGAGCATGTTCTCTGCACAGCAGCAGGCTATTTCCGAGAGTTGTTTTTGGACAGGCGATATTAGCAAAATACGAGCGCACAGAGAGACTGCTCTGGAAGACGAGATACAGCTTGTTTCCTTTCAAAATGCTCTCGTGTCCAACAAAAAAGATAACTGATGAGCAGGTGTGGTCGTTCTCATCAGGACCCAGTGCAGTATTCATTCACGACAGTACACCCGTAATAGGCAACGATCGCTACTACGAATACAGAGGAGGCATACGTCTCCATGCAAAAGAAAAAGGCACAGGCATTTCCCCGCAGCTCTTCGAAGAGGTGTTCGGACCGATTGATGACGTGCTTTTAAGGATATACGAGGGCAAGCCCGTGGTGTGGAACGGCCTGTACCTAATGGACAACTTGCGGATTCTTAGAACATAATGCAGCTTAGGAGGAGAACACATGAAAGATGGCTTTGAAACCAAACTGGACATGAAAAACCTTTGCAATGACTTCGTCATTCCCGGGAAGGAGAAAGATGTTCTGTATCGGGGCAGTATCGATGCAGCTCACTTTCAAAGCGACTGCAACATCTACGGCGTAGTCTGCTTGAGAAAGCTTGAAATGCAGCACGAATACGCAACGTATGAGAAGAAACGTTTTGGCGGAAATAAGACGATTATCATTCCCGCATCACAAAACAGAATTTGGACATTCAATGCAGGAAATGTGCAAAGCTTCAGCGCTGAGTATATCTGTCTCGTCAGAGAAGGAATCATGCAAAATGACCTCAAAGACAGAGAGTCATATCGTAGCAAAATCAATATCGATGCGGCCAACGCAGGCGTCAACCTTTCTGTAGAGCTCTTCGAGCTTGTCTTCGGCCCGCTTGAAGCGAAACTGCTTGACATCTACACGAAGGTATTAACCAAATGATCCTCAAAATTCTCAAGAACGTGCTCCCGATCGAATCAAGAGTGGAGACCATCAAGGAGGGATTCCGCAGCATTCTTGTGACCGAGGAGGACGAGAAATCTGTCGTTTATGTCGGCGAGACAATCCAACTCTATAGGGAAGATGATGCTGTCCGTGGAAGGGCGACACTTACTGCGTACGAACGGGAGACAAAGAGAGTTTGGAAAAACAAGATACAATGGCATCCGTTCACCATCATTCCCTGCCCGAAAACAAACGTGAAAGATACGCCGCTGTGGTCTATCGCGTCAGGTTCGTACAATCACGAATATTTCATCTCTCGCGGCAAAACAACTAATGGTATTGATTGCTGGGCACATTATAAAGGAGGCATATGGGTGAGAGCACAGGATAAAAATATATCAGTCACTCGTGCAGTACTAGATGAGGTCTTCTCCCCGCTCGACAAACTCATCCTTGCCGATTATAACGATGGAAAAATACAGGTCGAGAATGCATGAGCAACGATAACATGGAATCACAACTTGAATTGTTGTCGGAACGGCTGAGCATGCGATTGTGGCTGCGCTGCACCAGTTACAGGACTGAGGACGAACGCATCGTCAAATACGTTGCGCAAGCAAAAAGACTGTATTTCCTCCGCGAAAAGGACAAACTCTACATACGAGGAAGAGCAACCGTTACGTGCAATGGCATTCGACGAAAGGATGTGTGGTCGAGAAAACTGACTCTTTTCCCCTACAGAAATATTCCCTACCCAAAAACGGTTGAGATAAAGACTGGCAAGATTACCTTCGGTAGCATAGACTGCACGGTGGTTGAAGGAACACGAGATGAATGTGCCGTTTCTGAAGACCTTCAAAAAAACATGGCGATATTGGCCCTTCCTTACGTTGATATCAGCCGTGCCTGTTTTGAATCATTCACGCCCATCACTGACTACCTCAAGGAGCTGTATGCAGAACAAACCGAACTGATATTCCGCGATAGGCCTGACGAACCAGATTTCCGAATTTTTTCCATAGGATGTTCTAGAAAGAACAATCACATCATTCTTTTTGAAAGGTTCCCATGAGCGTGGCTTCTGCGAGCTTCTGCTTCTGAACTTCCTGGGCAAATTCTCGCGCATTCTGCGCATCAAGTTTGTCCACTTTGAGCGCGTACAGCTTGAAGAAGTAACGATGAGGCTTACCTCGGGGAGGGCATGGCCCGCCATAATCCTCTTTGCCGAAGCTGTTCTCGAGCTGCTCTCCAGGAACAGAATTCTCGTGGATGAGCGCCGTGTCTGCAGGAATGTCTTTCACTATCCAATGCGTCCACGTCTCCATCGGCGCATCAGGGTCGTCCATGAGCAAGGCGAAGCTCTTCGTCCCTTTAGGATGGTCAGAGACAGTGAGTTGCGGATTGACGTCAAAACTCATGCAGGTGAATTTCGCAGGAATGGGTTGTCCTTCGCTGAATGCGGGCGAGGTGAGTTTCATGGTATCAGTCGTATTTGCCTTTGTTATGATTTGTTGCGATTGCGAACTGCATGCGGACAGCAGTAGTGCTGCAATCACCCACAAAGCTACCTGCACCTTGCCCTTTTTATGTTTTTTCATGTTTTCCGCAGTCCTCCCCTATTAGGCGCTTAGAATAGCATTACCTGGTGACTTTAAAGCTTTTCACTTTTTCTAGAAGTTCTCTTGCATGCCTGTCATTGGTGAAATGGTCTCTCACAGGCTGAAGCAGTGCGTTGATGCAGGCAGCTACTGCTGTCTTAAGGTCTGATGGGTGTAATTGTCCTGCTGCAAAGACGCTCTCGAGTTCGTCGTAGCTGCTAATGCTTAGATTCCCGCCGTACTTCTCCGGGCGTTTGATCTCCAGAGTAGGGAATCTTTCGAAGATGATGTACTTGCAATACTCGAGAATGGGATTGTCCTGCACCTGTCCTTCTTGGCAGTACGCTTTGCTTATCTTTGATTTTACCTCTTCTTCAGAATCAGTCATAAAAATAGCACTTGCAGGGTTAGACTTTGACATTTTCATTGCAATTGCTCTATCTACAGTTGACATTTCGGCTATTTTTCCATGTTCCATTTTTTCTTTTCTTTCTGTAGATGAGGTTTGTTGCAGTCCCATGAGCATGTGATGGCTGACGATGATGGGTTTCTTGTGCCCGAGCTTCTCAGCGATCTCTCTGGCAAGGACGTTCACTTTCCTTTGGTCCATGCCAAGCTGGCAGATATCTGCCTTCAGATAGAATATGTCTGCGGCCTGCATGCAGGGGTAGAGAATTTGCGCTGCAGAGAGCGAATCCCCTTCGCTTCTGCCCATGATCTGGCTGCATCTGATTATCCGCTGGACGGTGTTCGCTCGTGACACGCGCAGGACGAGTTCCCAGTAGTCGGGGTCTTTGACGAGGTCGCTAGCCCAGAGGAAGTCCATCCTGTCCGTCGACAATCCGCATGCCTTCCATACTTCGATGAAGTACTCGCCGACCGTGTGTATTTTTTCCAGGTCGCCGTCATATTTGTTGTTGGCGGCGGCGTGCCAGTCTGCGAGAAGTATTTTGAACTGGATGCCTGCCTTGAGCATTTTTTCGATGTTGATGGCGCGGAGCAGGCCTTGCGCGATGTGCAGTGTTCCCGATGGTTCTATGCCGTCATACGCGATAGGATGTTCTTTCTCCTCAAGCAACGTTTTGAGCTCATCCTGGGAAATGATCTCCTCACCTACTTGCGTGACGAGCTGCAAACGGTCTTGCGGGTCCATGTATGCATCGTGCGTAGCCATGACTGTCTGGCAGAAGAAGCGATATAAAAATGTTGTCAAAAACCATTCACTATGCTGACAATTGCCTCAGGAGAATAGCTGTCCAGGAGGAATGAGCGTACGCCTCTTGCTGCAGCGAATGCGTATGCTTTCTCGCTCAAATCGCCTGTGCATCCTGCAAGATTATGCGTCCATCCTTTTACTGCAATGAAGATATCGGAAGCGCTGATCCTTTTTTGAAAATGTTCAGGTTTTTCTCCGAGCACAACATGTCGAATGAGCTCGTCCTCAGTACAAGAATACGTACATTGGTGGTGGACGTTTACTTCTGCAACTTTCCCCTTGAGATAATGGGAAAGAATGATTTCTGACTCAAGATTTATGTTTCTTTCCGTTCTGCCTCCCAGGACAGTGACGACGGGCAAGGACGGCATTGCTGTTCTTTCTTGCGCTAATTTTTTCGCAAAATAGAATTGAATGAGATGACCCATGCTCTGTGGTGTGCCAAGATTGCTCATTGTCTGCAATTTTGCATAACAGTTTGCATTCGGGGGTATGACTCCTTCAATTATCAATAGCTGGACGTGTTGAAAGTCTTGAAGAGGATCAGTTTCATATTTTCCCTTGATACGCACGGGACTGCCTATGCTGACAAGGTCAGAGAGAGAAAGTGGCAATTCATAATCGGATATGGACTTGTCGTCAATAGTCGCTTGCACCTGCCGGGTCTCTTGAGGCACAGCGGGAACGGCAACAAGCGGAGGATCTCCTTTATCACCAAGATTCCTATCCAGATAATACATCCATTGCCCAACAGCCATAATTGTAGTAACTATTAAGTAGTATATAAAAGTTTCGCTTTACGTGAATAGCACGTGACGCGAGATATTAGTAATCAGTACGAAGATGCCTGAACAAGTTTGCCATGTTGCTGTTCCACAATCCTACATAGAGGCTTGCGACGCTGCGTTCGCTCGGCTTGAGCCCATCGCCAAGGACGAGTGAGATGAGCGGCTGCACGTTATCTCTCTTGAACGGAGTCATGCCTATGATGTACGGTTCGAGTTTTTTGTCAAGATCGACAAGAAGCTCAGCAAACGTTCCTGTGGTGCGCAATTCTTCAACGTCCCTGTTGAGCTTGCCGAGCTCATTGTCATCGAGCCAGCCACGATACTGGCCGTCCTTCTTTTCCAGGGCGAGCTTGATGTTGCCCTGGCCAAAAAGAGTCGTTCTTTCCGCGTTATAATAGTTCCAGATTCGTGCGGCAAGCGTCGCTTCTGCTCCAGGCGTTCCCGGGCCTATGCATCTGAGCTCCTCGAGATTGTGCCCCGCAAGCATGACTCTACTCACGACATAGTCTAGAGCATTCGTGAACTCTTGAGGCCTGTCCTTGATGTCGTCAGGGAAGATGTTCGGCCATGCTTCAAGTATTTTGCGTTCCTTGTCGACAGGTCGAAGAGTGTCGTCATCGACAGGATTGATGCTGTACAGTCCGTTATTGTGGATGAGTTCAATTTTCACGTGTATCCCTCTATAAAGAAAGAATGCGTCATCATTTTTAAACCTAGCGAATTGTATTTACTAATGAGTGGTCAATATATATGTTTCGATATCTTCACTAAAGGAGCGAAATATTTATATAGTGTGACTACCATAAAGTAACAAATAAAGGGTTTGAGCTTATGAATGACAGAAATCAACACACAAGCCAGCCGAACGTAAATAGTAGAGAAAAAGAAAGGGCAACGTTCGTCAGGCAGTTCCTCCTCGCTATTCTAGTCAAACATATACAACGAAAAACATATAAAGAAACTTCACTAAAAAGGGCATACGCCGACAAGGGCAAAGGAGCCATTTTCGGACGACTGGGGGGAAAAGAGGTTCAAACTAGTCTTTTATAGACGATTTGGGAATATAATGGTAAAGGCAAAAATATCCAAAAAATTGGCGGATGACATCATCCGAGAGCTCGTGGGAGATGAAGCCATAACCATCATCGAATTCCTCAAGAAGAACAAGCACGCTTCCGAATTCAAGATCGCTGAGATGCTCAAGCAAGAGATCCACTACACAAGAAATGTGCTGTATAGGCTTCTCGAACACAATCTCGTCACATTCATCAGGAAAAAGGACAAGGTCAAGGGATGGTACATCTGCTACTGGGACTACAATGAAGAGGCAATCCCGCATCTCGAGACGAAGATGAAAAGGACAAAGTTGACAAAGCTCGAGGAACGGCTGAGCAAAGAGCACAATAATTACTTCTACATGTGCAAGAACGCCTGCACGAGGATGAATTTTGACAGGTCGGCAGAGTTCAACTTCAAATGCCCCGAATGCGGCCAGCTCATGAACGAGCAGAACAACGAAAAAACCGTCGAATTCCTGCAGAAGAGCATTGAAGAACTCAAGAAAGAGATTGCGAAAACGAAAACATGATTGTCGTCGCAATTATTGAAACAAAATGCAAATATTCACTATTTGTCAGTGGTTAATATCGAAACTTTTATAAACGTCATTGATTTTCTCTCATCACGGCTTACAAGGTGATACTATGTCTTTGAACAAAGGAAATTGGCTACCAACACTTGTTGGGGGGATTATTATTGCTGGAACCGTGGGTATATGTGCTAAGGTTATGCTTACACCCACTGTCCAAGTATCCGCATACGACGGAAAAGTCATTATTTCTCCCAGAAAATCTTTTGCACATAGTATAACTGAGGATGAATTACGACTAGGCGGTCTGAGTAACCGTACTGTCTATAAGAGTTCCGACTCAGAACAAGGCAACGTGACAGAAATATTCGTGTATCAGCATGGTTCATATGTGACGTTAAAACGGCAAAATGACTATGCGGCACATGTTCTCCAATTCGAGAAAGGTGATTATCTGCTCGCGAAAGCAAGAGCAGAGTATATTCCCCTTATTAATGGACGAAGGGAAGAAATGAAAAACAAATAAAGAAGAATGTTGATGTGTTGTGTATCTACACTGTCTTGGCTTCCACGAATCCACATTGCAAAAACTCTTAAAGCAGCATACCTTTTAAGGTTCATGACCCAGTTTATAGTAAACAAGCAGATACACTTTCTTGGAAATACAGTGTTCCTCCCCTTGCAGCATGCGCTCGTCTTTTCTGATCTCCATCTCGGTATAGAAACAACGTTAAGGAACGAAGGTCTGCTCATCCCTACATTCAGTTTCAAGGAAATCCTTCAGCAGCTCAAAACAACCCTTGAAATGGTCAAGTCACACATTGGCACGTCAAAAAAGACAGGAGAACTGACCATTGTCCTCAACGGAGACATCAAGCACGAGTTCGGGAAGATCTCAGAAGTGGAATGGCGTGATGCACGCGCGCTCATCACATTCCTGCAAGAATTTGGCAAGGTCATCATCATCGCAGGCAATCATGACAAGCAAATCTTTCCCATTGCCAAGGCACTTGACGTTCCTGTCGAGCCCTACGTGCGTATAGACGGCACGTTCATCTGCCATGGCGATGTCATCCCTAAGCCTGCAGTCCTAAGAAAGGCAAAGACCATCATCATCGGGCATGAGCATCCTGCTGTGGGCATCAGGGAATTGAGCAGAGTAGAGAAATTCAAGTGCTTTCTTGTCGGCAAATGGAAGAACAAAACATTGATTGTCATGCCGAGCATGCAGCTCATAAATGAGGGGACAGACATGCTCAAAGAGAGAAGGCTCAGCCCGTTCCTGCAGGGTAGTATAGAAAACTTTGACGTGTATGTCGTCAGCGACAAAATCCTACACTTCGGCAAAATACGACAGTTGCGCTAGCTCATTTTTCCGTCTTGGGAATGATGTAGAGATTGGCCACGAGCAGCAGGGTTTGATTCTTGTTCCTGTCCGATATTTGTTTGCAGTCTTCACTGACAATCTCTGCAATGTCACAGTTCCGTGAGCGTGCTTGTTTTCTCAATTCATCATATGCTTTTTCTTGGAGTTCGTGCTTCTTGAACGTCTCACAACCACCCTTGTTTGTGTCGACATAAATGTCAACGGTTGTCTGGATTTTGGAGACAGGATACTCTGCCTTATATTCCTTGAACCGTTCTGGACTAAGCATGACGATATCCTTGTCCTCGAGTCGGGGTCGGGAAAGCCGTTCTTGGAGTATTTTTTGCAGTGCAGTGTTGAAATCGCCCTTGAACTCATCAGTTCTCAGATAGGCTGCGAGCAACGCTGCAAGGTCACCGCCCATGCTGTCTTGGGCAATGCGTCGCACTTCTGCGCTGAGCGTCTTTCCTACTTTCCCTTCAATGAACGCCACGAGTTCTTCTGTCGTGAGCTTGTCCAGGTATGATTTTGCTAAGTTTTCTTTGATGCCCATGATTTCACCAATTAGTTGTCTGGAATGTAAAGATTAGCCAGGAGGAATGCTGCTGCGTAATTGTCTGCACCAACTGAATGGTAGGGCGTTGTTTCCTCTTTGACTATTTCCACAATCTTGCAGTTCCTCGAAGCTGCTTTCTCTTTGAGTCGTACATATGCTGTCTGAAGTGCCGCTTCTGCAGTTACTGCACCATCACCGTTTATGGATTTATGTTCCTTGATAGTGAGCGTGACAACTGGTCCGAAAACAGGATGTTTCTCAGTATATTTTGGAAAGTCTTTTTGGTAGAGAATGATGATATCGTCTTCCTTGAGCTGTGGTGCAGTTTTGAGATGTTCGGCAACTGCCGCTTTGACTGCTTCCGTATAGACGTTCTCGAACTCGGGCGTCTTCACGAATTCGGCAACTGCCTGGGCGACCGCTTCAGCGTATCTCCCTCCTGCCGCTTCTTGTGCGACCTCTTTGAGCTTTGGCTCTAACGCCTTAACTAAAACCTCGAGAGGTATTTTGTCAGCGAGTTCCTTCGCCGCCCGTTCTTTTTCCGCTTTGCTCATGCCGAATACCATGGTAGAGAGACTAATACCTCTCCATTTAAATACTTTACTATCTAGTAGTGACAATCTGCCGTGTGGGGGCGGTGTTCGATTGCAAAGAAACGATATCGCCTATAAAGAACGTGCCCAGCAATAGCCGTGTGCTCAGCAGACTTCGCAATGTGGACTAATCCAGCAAAACCTCGCCTTTCACAAACTTTTTAAAAGAGATAGTGAAAGGAGAATTCGTGGCAAAAAACAAAAAAGACGCAAAAGAGAGCAAGCCCGAGATCATCGAGGGAGAGCTCTGCCCCATCTGCCACAAAAAGACACTGACACTCATGGAATCCCAGACGGAAGTGCCCTTCTTCGGCATCTGCCATCTTTTTGGCATGGATTGCAAAGACTGCGGCTACCACCTCTCCGACGTCGAGGCAGACGAGCAGAAAGAGCCGTGCAAGTACACGCTCGACATCAGTGACGAGAAAGATATGCATATCCGGATCGTGAAGAGCAGTGCAGCCACTGTCAAGCTGCCGCATCTTGGAAATATCGAGCCGGGAGAGGCGAGCAACGGCTACATTACGAACGTAGAAGGCATCCTGAACCGCATGAAAAAAATCCTTGAAGACATCCGCGATAACGATGAGGAAGAAGAGGAGAACAGGAAAAAGGCAAAGAACATGATCAAGAAGATCACGAGGATTGTCTGGGGACAGGAAAAACAGAGACTCATCATCGAGGATCCGAACGGCAATTCAGCAATTATTTCTGAGAAGGCAGTGAAGGAAAAGTTCAAGAAGTAATGAGGTTCGTGAGTGTTGTATTTCTTATTTCTGTCCGCGCAATATGTAATGCGCAGTTTCGGAGAATCCTCGAAGCTCACTTTCTAGTGCAATTCCTGAAAGGTACAAGTGTTCATTATACCTATCTGCTGAATTCTATTTTTCCTTCGAAATAAATGCCTTTGTCCAGCTGCACGGGCCGCCAGGAGTCCTGGACGAGCTTTGCATCAAGCCAGCCAGCCAATTCTTTCGGATTGCCGATGGTCGCTGACAGGCCGATGAGCTGCAATTTCGGCAGGCTCTCACGAAGAATGGTGATGAGCACTTCTAGCGTTGGCCCGCGCTCGACATCATTCAGGAGATGAATCTCATCAATAACTACCACTTTCACTTTTGGCAGCCAGGGCGTGTGATGCCGTATCAGGGAATCGAATTTTTCTGACGTGGTGATGATGAGGTCATACTTGTCGAGATAGGCATCATCGCTGTCAATCTCTCCCGAGGTTATCGCGATCTTGAACTTCGCGCCATAGCGTGCCGTGAAGTCCTTATATTTTTCATTCGCCAACGCCCTGAGCGGTACGACGTACACGCACTTTCCTCTATCGTGGAAGATGGCATTGAGCATTGCCAGCTCTGCGACGAGCGTCTTCCCTGATGCTGTCGGCGTGCACACGAGCAGGTTCTTGTCATCAAAAAGCCCTGCGTCGATGCTCTTGTACTGTGCAGGCCGTAATGTCAAAAAATTTCGCTCTTGCAACACCGCATAGACTGCAGAAGGGATCTTTTTCTGATAGGCAGCAAGTTCCATGATATCCCTACATGGCATCGACGACAGCAATGCCCAGCAGTGCAAGTGAATCCTTGAGGACACGCATGACCGCTTTCACAAGGACGATGCGTGCATCCCTTGTCTGGTCGTCAGCCGTGATGATGGGACAGGCATGGTAGAACTCATTGCTCGCCTGGGCGAGGTCGAGCACATACCTGCACAGGATATTCGGCTTGTACTGCCGCGCGGCCTGCTCAACCATGTTCTCGGCAGCAGCGAGCAGGCTGACGAGTTTTTGCTCAGGAACGGTCGTTGGGAGAAGCGGAGCGTCAGTGCTGTCTTTTGCCTTGCCCAGGATACTATTGAGGCGCGCGTATGCGTATTGCACGTACGGCCCTGTCTCTCCCTCGAAGTCCAGCCATTCGTCCTCGTCGAAGATGATGGTGCGGTTGTTGTCCAGCTTCAGCATGCCGAACTTCAGCGCACCTATCGTGAGGGTCATGGCATTGCGTTGTATTCTCGACTCATCCCAGTCCGGATGGCGCTTTCTCGTTTCCACAACAAGCTTGTGCAGCATCCGGTCGCGGATGTTCTCGTACAGGTAGACGTTTCCCGTCCTTGACGCTATGGGTCCTTCTTTCGTGCCCACGAATTCATAGCTGATATGGTAGAGTGGCTTGTGGAATCCCATGAGCTCTAATGTCTTGAAGAGTTGCTGGAAGTGCATGCGTTGCCTAATGTCTACGATGTAGATGCTCATATCGAGCTTGTACTCATTGAATTTCCGCTGCGCAAGCGCGAGATCCTTCGTGCTATAGAGTGTCGTGCCGTCTGACTTCAGAATGAGGAAGACATCCAACCCGTACTGTTTGAGGTCGACGATGATGGCACCATCGCTCTTCTCCGCAATGTTCTTTTTGAGCAGCATATCGACGATGTGCCGTCCTTCCTCGTCCACATCGCTCTCAAAATACCACACGTCGAAGTGGATGCCGAGCTCATCATAGATGGCGTGCAGTTCGTCAAGACTCCATTGCCTCGTTTCTTTCCAGAGCGCAGTCATTTCGGGATCGCGCTGCTCGATCAATTGCAGGACTTCGGACACTTCCTGCTTTGCTTGCGCATCATTCTCGACGAGAGCTGACGCCTCAACGTACAGCCTGCCCAGATACTGCCCTTTGTGTACAGGAGTTATGTCGTTGAGGTGGAATTTCTTGTAGCACCAGATGCTTTTGGCGACGTGCGTCCCAATATCCCCTATGTAGTTTGCGGGAATCACGACATGCCCCTGATGCCTGAGCAGGTTGATAATGGCCTGGCCAAGGAATGCATTTCGGAGATGTCCCACATGAAATTCCTTGTGCGTGTTCGGGTTCGAGAATTCAACCATGATGCGTTTGCCATTCTTCCTCTGCTTTGGCGAGAAAATGCTGGCAAGCAATGCTTTGGAGAAAAGGTCCTGCTTGATGAAGATATTGACGTAGGAGCCTACGGCGACGATCTTCTCGACGAAAGAGGGCTGCTGCTCTGCCAATGCTGCAACGAGCGTTGCTGCGAGCGTTTGCGGTGCCTGTTTTTTCTCTTTGGCAAGGAAGAAGCAGGGCAGTGCATAATGCCCCAGTTTGAAATCGGGAATTTCAAGCAGGCCGTCTATGACCTCTTCTTTCTGAGAGAGCTGTTTTGCGAGAAATTGCACGAGGTCTGCACGGAACATTTGCTTAGGCAGACTGCTGCCGTTTAAATAATTTGCCCTGAACATGAGGAAAAGATGACGGCATACCTTGCAGGACGACACAGAAAAAAACACACATTATACTCACTCAAGAGTGGAAAATAAAGAAAAGCATATAAATCCCTGCAGGATTGATGTCACATTCATGACCGGGTGAAAGCATGGAACAAACATTGTATGCAAAATTGGTCGCTGCCGAAAAAGAGAATGCATCCCTCGATGCCGTGAGAAACATCGTTGTAAACTACATACAGAACCCGCTCATGAAAGAAGTGCTTGCAGGAAGAACGACCTGTGCGAGCATCGCGGAAAAAATCAATGAAGGCGTCTCGGGATTGGAGACGTTGCTTCCCTTGCCAAAAAACGTAGAGCATAACAAGCTCGTCACGCATGCACAGGCATTACTCCCCATTGATGATTGCTATCTTACGAGGGGTGTGTTCGTTCCCGATAACGTCGTAGGTATTATGGGCAGTGTCGCTCTGTTCACGTATCTGGTAAGCTATCCCATAGAAGCGCTGATAGGCGTTCCCTTCGGTTCCGCCCGTCTCGGACTTGCCCTTCCACTGTCCATTGCTGGCGGTGGAATCGTGGGCATGACCCAGATGGCATGTCGGCTGCCCAAGAAAAGCTTGGTCGAGAAAGGAGCCTACATCGATGCCGTGCTCAAAAAAATAGAATAAAACGAATACGCAGGATAAACGAAAAAATTACTCTTCCTTTTTCTTTTCTTTCTTCACCGGTTCAGGCAGCGGATCCTTGCCATACTTCGTTATCTTGAGGTTGAGCTGTGCCGTGTGCTCAGCAATGGTGTTTCCCGAAACGCTTTTTCGTTTCTTCATGCCCGGTCTGCTCGGCCGCAGTCCTACGCCTTTCACCATGAGGATTTTCCTCCTGCCCGTGCCGTGCACGTCATTCCTCATGGGGAATCCAGCAATATCACTGCCGCCCGTAATGAGAAATTCGTAGCCAGGCATGTCGATGAGCTCTCCTTTGATGCTGTCGCCGATTTTCATGCCAAGAAATGGTTTTGCAGCGTCGTCCTTGACTTCTTTCTTGAAAGAATGCCCCGTCTTCGGGTCGCCTAAGGTTATTCTCAGATCCATCGTGTGTACCTCCCGGAGCAATCAAACATTCCACGTCTGACGCTCAGTCATGCGGTAATCAGGGCAACTGTAGCCAATATATAAACATTATCATTACAGCGGCTCTTAGGAAAATCTTGCCATGCTCGATATTGCGCCTTCAAAACGCAGGCAACTCATCTATGAATGCGCTGTGTTCCCGTAGGAAGCACCATCTCACAACGCACTTGAGTCGTTCGCTTGTTGGCGGTTTGACCTTAAGGCGCAATCATTTGCCTAAGAGTCCATTATAGCAATTAGCGTGTTGCGCGACTATTTAAAAAACTTTATAAACGATAGGAACACTGCCAGCTGCAGAAAGGAAGTGGGTGAGGTTATGCGAAAAATCTTTTCTGTTCTCTTCTTGCTTGCACTGCTGCCGTTCTGTCTTGCATTCCAGGCAGAGCTGGATAAGAACGTCTACGTGACGAACGCAACCCTGGTCGTGAGTGGAATCACGGAGGGCAATGCTACCATCAATGCAAGCATCTCCACGGGAGCAGGCACCACACTCGCAGGCAACGGCACAGCAAGTGACGGCACGTTCAGCCTCTCCTTCACCCTTACCGACTATGCTGCAGGAGACTACACGCTCATCATTACGGAGAACGCATCACGAAGCATCACCCTCCCCTTTTCGGTCGTCGCTGAAGAACTCACCTACCTCATCTATATCATTCCCGAAAGCACCACCTACCTCGTCAACACGTCCAGCATTGACGACCCCAACACACCCGGTTTTGCTGACCTGCTCGCTACCTCCGTTTCCCTCTCCCAGAACATCAGCTACGGCAACGTTACGCTTGACGGGCTCATGCACCTTGCTCTCGTGGACAGCAACGCAGCGAGCATCTATGACACACTCTATGTCGACGATGATGCGAACTTCAGCCTCTACAACAATGACGAGGACACTACGGGCGTGACGGAAAAGACATTCAGTGCTGGAGACATCTTCCGAAGAAACGCCTCAAGTCAAGAATTCCTCATAGCCGCTGCAAACACTGATGGCATGCATGCGCTTATTGCACAGGCCATGAACGCCAGCAGCTTTTCAAGCGGACAAACCGCCCACTACCTCATCATTACGGAGGATGCTGCAGGCAACATGGTTGGCAGCAAGACCCTCAACATCAGCATCACTTCTCCCAACGGCAGCATAACCCAGGTAAACACGCATACGAACGATGATGGCTATTATCTCGGCAACATCTCCGCCGGCACCATTGGCAGCTATGACATCAGGGTCAACGACCAGGCAGTCGAGTTCGTCAATGTCGAATCGTTCAGCCTCATCGCAAAAACGACCGACGTCTCGAGCAATCCCACAAGCTCGTTCATGCCCGGCGCTACCGCACGCATCAGTGCACTGGCAAAAGCGACAGGAACCATCATCACCCTCGACAGCATCAGCCTGGCAATCACCTACCCGAATGGAACAATCGTGCGACCCAGCATGAACCACACTGCAGCAGGAGAGTACATGTATGACTTCACCATTCCCAGCACCCTACAGGGCAGTTACGCCATCCGCATCGTGGGGGCGTACGAAGGAAACAATCAGACCGTCACTTCTGGCTTCATCGCCGAATCAACGAGTTTTGAGCTGTTCAGCATCAACACGGCATATCTTGATGAGGTCGAGCAGGGTGGCGAGGGAGTTTTTGTTACTGTATTTGCTCCAGGAAAGAACATTACGGTGATGGCAACGCAGAGCGATCTTTCCCTGGGCGGCTTCATGAACGGGGCAACCGTTGCCATCGAGAACGAGAACAGGACGTGCAGCGATGCCGTATCTGTCGTTGAACTGAAAGATGACAAGGGAAGAACCTTCTCGATCTCGAACGAGGTCATGATCAGAAGCCTAGAAAACTTGACGAACGAGGGATTTCTCTCTGACGTGAATCCTCCTCAAGAAATGATGCAGCAGTGCATGATCGTTATCACCAACACCAGCCTTCCCGCAGGATTCTACACGCTGAAAGCAAAATTGCAGACGAGCACAACAAAATACGGCAGCACCTCGTTCAGCATCCAACGGCTCCTCGCAACCGGCTCTACTGTTGACCAGAACGGGCAAGGCTTCGGTTTCTTCTCTCCTCTGGGGGTAGTGAACGTCAAGGTAGCGTTGATGGATATGACGACGGACGAGGAAGTGAATACATCGCAGATACTGGAAACGAGAATCGTGGAGGTGCAACAGCAGTATCCCTCCTTCGCAGACGCAACGACTGACATAAGCAACGAAAGCTTCAACTCGAGCAGCGGCATCATCAGCTTTACTGCTCCCTCAAGCGAGGGATTCTACAGCATGCAATTCCGCTTCAAGGCAAACATGTCGGGCACTATCTACGAAGGAGTTGGCTCGGCATTCTTCGAGCTCAAGAAATACATCATCTTTGCAGAACCACAGTCCGACATGGAGGGAACGGCATTCATCAAGCCAGGAGAGAACATCACCCTCAACGTGAACGTTGTGGACATTGACAAGGGCGGCCTCTTCGACATAGGCTATTCTGGAGGAAGCTCCCAGATGAGCTGCACGGGATGTAGCGGCTTCATCGCGACCATCTCTACAATCAGAAACGAGCAACTATTTGAGGAAATCGATCCTTCCAACTACACCCTCGTGAACGGGAGCATTATTAACTCGACCAGCGGGGCAACCCTTCTCATCAATCCTGCAGAGGATTTCGACTCCGGCTTCTATAGTGTGGACGTTATCTTGACCAATCCAGACGATCCCGCAGAGCAGTACTTCGGCTGGGGCTATTTTGAGATCAGAAGTTTCTTCGTCAAGCTGGAGAAGGCAAACTATGACGAGACGAATGACTTCTACTATGTAGATTCAGACAACGATCAACGACAGGAGGATGCACAATTTGAGCGAGGACAACCACTCCAGCTCATTGTTCAAGCACTCATCCCCAGCCCACAGGGCACCGAAGACCTGAACATCACCAGCACGGAAATCGTGAACATCCTTAATGATGAGTACGAACGGCCCATAGCTATGGATTGTGCAGAAGCGGCAATCGTGAGCATAGATAACTACAACAAGACAACGTGTGATTATGAGGACAACTGCGTTGATGAAATGACGAATGCCCTCCTTGCCAACATCAGCTGCAGCAACGTTATTGACAATGAAGGATGGTATGTCATCAATGTCCGAGCGTATACTGACGAGGGATCGGATATTGGGACAAGCTATGCTACCGTCTCCAGTTACCAGATCGAGACGACGTATAGAGGTTCTGACTTTTGGGATCCGCTCTTTGCCAGTGATGAAGTACTTGAGATCAATATTACCGCCACCGACTTCTCAGGGAACAATGTCACTCTTGATAACGCCACGCCAGAATTCATCTCTGACAAGAATAAGGGTAAGCCGAAGAGAATCAACGCGAGCGTATGGAATGAGAGCGACACCACCTGTACAGGCAATCTCTGCACGGTGCACATCAACCTATCAACGTTTGAGGCGGGAAGGTATGCCATCGATATCATCGTCTTGAACAACGAAAGCATCGAACAGTCAGCGTACGTCGAGTTCCAGATCAAGAACGTGGTCTTTGCCATCCCACAAATACTTCAGAGCTGGAACTGGCTGAGCGACACGGCAAGCACGGGAGACCTCAACATCTGGGGTTCGGAAGACAGATGCAATAACAGGCAACGTTCGCTCTCGAACGACCCATACTACAACAACATGGCTAATTCCTACCTGGAGATAGTCAACAGCGATGTTCCCTACACCCTCACATACCTGAATGATACACTGGATGAGGAAGACAACTTCAGCATACGCATCAACATACAAAACCCTTCCGGAGAGAGAAACCTCACGAACATGAGCGGGTTCAACAAGTCAGAATACGCAGAAGTCTATGGTGCACTCTATTGCGTACAGAATGGAGACACCATAAGCAGCCTGAATACTGATCTGTACCCCTGTGATATCGGCACAGGTATATATGTTGGCGTTGCCACCAACACGACGCACATCTGGATAAAACAGAATGGCACGTACGATAATAGCACAGGCATGTATGACATGGGCGGCGCTACCGCAATCACCGACGGCATCATACCTCTTAACTCAAGCTCGTGGAATATTACCCTTGCCTACAATGATACGGGAACAGAGAAGCAGATGCTCTTCTATGACTCACTGGCTCTGCGATACCTACGGGACGGCCCCAACTACGACACCTTGGCCGTCAGTGAGAAGCCGGGAACGATTACCGTTGATAGGTTCTGCTTCAATGGATTTGGGGACATCACCAATACTGACGGGGACTGCTCGCCAGGAAATATACTATACGTTGTCATGAACGGAACACACGCTAGGCTCACCACAACCTCTTCTGCCACAGGATATGAGCTCAACGGTTCCTGGATAGAGACAGGAACTGTTGGCGTTGAGCAGATGGCTATTGCTAAAGTGGGATATGACGCGCAAGGAAACTTCACGCAGCAGAACGTGCTTATTGTTCCCCGTGACGCTCTGGACGTATTCACGCCTCAAGGCTCGGAAGGAAATCTGTCGAACTTCACCCTGCCAGACTACTTCCCCGCCATGTACGGCAGGATTTTCTGCGTCGGCAACGAGAATGCCTCGCAAGGGCCTGCAGGGCCGTACCAATGGGACAATCAGGGAGATTGCAATGAGAACCAGACGAGAGTGTTTGTCTTCAGCAATGGCACTGCAATCTGGCTGGGCGTTGGAGATGACAACGACCTTACGGACAGCACGCCTATACTCATAGGAGGAACGTCTGAGGAACTCATCAACAATTACAATTGGACGGTTGTCAATATCACCGGCCAAGAATTCAGCGTTAAGTTAGGAGAGAACAGGATCTGCGGAGAGTCCTGGACGTGCAATCAGCACAGCTGCAACCGCTCCATGTACACGCTTAAGGCTCCGCAGAGTGACAGTACGTTCTACTTTGACAGGGTTAACTTGATCAACAGAAACTGGAACGAGGAAGAATTCCCTGCCTTCCCGACAGAAAGGTATGTGTACATTTATCACAACACGACCGACCTGTGGATGATGAATGTTTCCGAAGATGACTTTTCTTCTGGACAAACTGCCGCGAGAGGAGCAACCATCCTCGACCCGACGGGAGGGAACTGGACGATTCAGACACTGGCACAGAGCTCCATCACCCTCTTGGGCAATAATGTCGGCGGCACGATGGGCACGTATATTGACATGGCCAGCTCCCAATCAGGAGTCGTCCGTATCGGAAGGATACGAGAAGAAGAGCTCGGCTACTTCAAGCAGGGAGGAAGGTCTGGCATGGACCTAAACAACAACGGCCTCGCCAACGACACATTCTACTATGCCCTGCTGGACAACGAAACGGCTGGCGTGTATGACACGTTCTATTTCTCAGGTAACAGCAATTTCTCCCAGCCAATAAGTATCAACGCCAACCGGAGTACACGGACGATAGGTAACGGTCAGCTGACCTTGCTGAGTATCGATCCGCGGGCAGACAGGATCAACTTTTACAGCAGGGAGACAGGTGACTGGTCAGATCTCGGTGATGTTGCAGCGACAGCCAACATCCGCGTCCCTGTCATCATCAGAAGCCCTGCGGGCGTGGCAATTGCAGCAAATGTCAGCACAAAATCTGCAATGTACAATGACAACGTGAATTCAGCAATGATCAGCTTTACGGAAGTAACCATGCCTATTAACGGAAGAGGAGAGCTTGTCATTAATGAGAGTGCAGCAAACACTACCTTCTCTGCAGGGCAGCACTTCTTCGAAATCAGTGCAACAGTCGATGGGGAGACGTATTACCTTGAGCAGTGGCTCTGGCCAAGGGTCAATCTGAGAAAATTCCTCACCACGGAACGTTCTGGTTATGCAAAGCGGATCAGCAATTTCTCCCTCATTCCCACGACTCAATTCAGGAGGGATACAACACCCGCAGTGGAAGTGCGGGCAGAGAATGCCTCCTGGAACGGCTACCAGGACAATGAAGGAGTCATTCTCGGAGTTGCAGAAAACACGTACACCATGAATGATTCCTGCACCTTCCAGGCGCCCGAAGACGTTTCAGGTGATGATTTCGAGGTGCGCATGTCAAGCAATTGGCGGTTCAGCAATCCACGATACTACTTCTACTTCAGCCATAATGACACTGACGCTGGAAGAGTTTGGATACAGAACAACAGCTGCAACTTTAGCGGAACAAGCAACTACACTGCAGGACAGCCCATCAATCTCACTCTCGGCAATGCGCCGTTCTTCCTGACCGTGCTCTTTGTGAACAGCAGCAGCAACTATGCAGCAATCGGCCTGAACATCACCAACACCACAGCATATCCTCCACCAAGGTATGACGGGTATGACAACATGCCCATCTGGGCGATGATGAGTCTCAACTATTCAGGAACGTTCTACAATGCGATACTGCTGAACTCTTCAGATGAGGAGATGCCCGTCTGCACGGCATGGAACTCCCAGGAATGCGTTACCGGAGCACGATTCACCACAACAGGCACGTATGGAGACATAATCCATGCCGGAGAAACCATTACTGGACAGGTCTATCTGGCTGGTATTGGACCACAGACGTGGGCAGGTGTCACCTTTGGCAACAGCTCCGGCATAAAGCCTCTTGTTGGCGACATCAACATACAGGACAACACTCCCCTTTCCATCAGGGAATTCAATGAGTCCTTGGAAGGATATGACATTGACTTGAATGCGAGCCAGAATAACACGTACTATATCCTTGCGTTTGATGACCGGCAGAACGGGCAGCAAAGCCTCACCAGGATCCTTACTGATGACGACCTGGAGATCACCTCGGATTGGAGAAGCCAGGACGAGCCTCCGACGTACTACGATATTTATGGCAACGAAACGGGCATGTCCGAGCAGTGGGGCAGCACGCCTGCAGGCATCTGGGAAGGGAACCTCAGATTCTATGAGGAAACGGACGACACGGACTGGCAGACCTCTCCAGGATGGAACATTCAAACGTTCAACACGACGGACATGCTCCTCAGCAAGGACGTGTGGTGCGGTATTGCAAACACCACACCCATTGCCATCACCATTAGAGCGTACGCATTCAACCAGAGCCCCATCATCGGCGCTGGACTAAACGCAACGAGGGTACTGCAGTTCGGCTTCTTCGGGACAAGACCATATACTGACTACAGCGTCAGCGCAGAAGACACGGACCAAGAAGGGTATGGTATCATCACCATAACGCCGACAATAGCATGGGAGCGAGGGGAGTACTTGTTCAGAATACGCATTAACACCACGACTGGCAACGAGACAGTAGACAAGTATATGCAGATTGGGCAGTCGTGCGGAGGTAATTGAAGATGACCGCTACAAAAACAAGCATTGTTTGCACCCTCCTTTTCGTTCTCTGCCTGCTGCCCACCGCACTTGCGGCCACGGCAACCATAACGCAGTCAGGTGCGGATTCGGGAACGGTCATGAAGGGAAACACCTTCACCTTGACAGTTTCTGGACTTTCAGGAAGCGGCACGGCAACCGTCACCGTTCCTTCAGGATTCAGCCTCAGCGAACAAAGCTCAAAATCGTTTAGCGGAAGCTCGGTCTCATGGACGACGTTTGTTGCCAATGAGAAACTCACCAGCCAAACATTGAGCGTTCTGATCAGCATCGCAGGCAGCCCGAGCACGGCAACCACGAACTCGTTCAACGTAGTCCTCGCTCCTGCACTGTCCGCTACAGCGTCACCAGCATCGGAAACAGCAACGAATGGCGAGACGTTCGACGTGAGCGTGAGTGTGCAGAACACAGGTGAGACAACTGCCCAGAACGTGATAGCAACGCTGAGCTTGCCGAGCGGCCTGAGCACATCCGATGATGCATCCCAGACCATAGGCAGCATCAACGCAGGCTCGAGTGCAGGCGTGAGTTGGCAAGTAACGGCAAGCAGCTTCACCACGACAAAAACAATAACCATCACGGTGACAAGCTCAAACGTGGATACGGAAAGCGATACGCTCTCGGTAACCTGCCCAACCTGCACAGATGAGGAGGAAGGAGGAACTGGAGGGGGAGGAGGCGGTGCTGCCGTCCCAAGCAATGCCACGAATGCAACGACGAACGTCACGAATGCAACGCAAATGACTCCATTGCCCAGTGTGCTGGAACAAGTACAGCAGGCTCCTGGCTTCATGGCATCGCTGGAAAGCGTTCTTGGATCCATCGACGAACAAAAGGTGGCTGTCCTGCGGGAAAATGCAGCAGCAGCCGCTGGCGAGCTTGAAACAAGACGCACCGCCGAATTTGCAGAAGGTCTCACCCTCTTCACCACGGCCATACACAACAAAGGAACACGAACACTGTATACGGTCATCATGCACGACACCATTCCAAAAACCGTTGCCGAACATGCCAGCATGGTCCAGGTCAGCACCGAAGGCCAGGTTGTCATTGCAAACACTGACCCGGAGTACGTCATTGCATTCGCTGAACTGGCTCCTAACGAGCAGAAAAGCTACACGTTCGCTGTTGCGGGAGACAAGCGAGACTTGCTGAATGACATACAGAGCGAACTGCTCATAGGACAGTTGGGAGAAGCTGCCGTACCGCCAGGAAAGGTAGTGACGACGGAGGGCGGAACGGCGAAGGTGGTCGGGACGTGGGGGCTGTACATCCTCATTGCGTTAGCCATCATCATCGGCATGATCTCGTTCATCTACGCGCGAAAGAAGCATTTATAAATCGTTCTTTGCTTTCTTTTTTTTATGTCATTCGTCATGGCTAAGATAGAGACTGCACAGTTCTATCTGGATCAGTGCATCAAGGCGGGCAAGGACCAGAATACGAAGAAGGACAAGCGGTTGCTCAAGCAACGCCACATCTCAGCCATTGATCGAATGACCCAAAAGGCGAAATCCTTGCTCGGCAATATCATAAAGAATTTTCCGAGCATCGACAACCTGAACGAATTCTATCAGGAGCTCATCAGGTCAACGGTAGACTATGATCTGCTCAAGAAATCGCTCGCCAGCCTCAACTGGGCGGCGAAGAAAGAAGAGTCTTTCGCAAAAGACTACAAGAGGAAAGTCCTGCGCTGTACTGAAGAAAAGGAGGCATATGCGCTGCGGCGGGAGCATCTGGGAAGGTTTGCCAGCGTCTTCAAGCAGATCAAGAAACATCTCGTCTATCTAGAACGGGTACGCTATGTGATGCAGGACTATCCTACTATCAAGGAAGGATTGTTCACCATCGCTATCGCTGGTTTTCCCAATGCGGGCAAGAGCACCCTGCTCAAGAAACTGACGGGGGCGAACGTGGAGATAGCAGCGTATGCATTCACGACAAAAAGGTTGAACATCGGCTATTTTACCGCACATCATCTGAAAATCCAGTGCATCGACACGCCGGGAACGCTGAACAGGCCTGAGAAGATGAACAAGGTCGAGATGCAGGCGCATCTGGCGATGAAATACGTGGCTGAACTCATCGTGCTCGTGATGGACTGCACGGATGACGCAGAAAAGAATACGGCGTTGCTGCATGCTTTGGAAAAGTTCGACAAGCCCATCCTCATCTACCAGAGCAAGACGGACATCGCAGAACCGCTCCCTATCCTAGGATCATTCCATGACGAGCAGGCAGTCAAGCAGGCTATCATTGCACATATCAGAATCGTTTGAGTGCTATGCGGGGATGCTGTGGAATGACCGCATATTCTATTTTGTCATGCGCAACGCCCTTGTAGTATGGGCTTGTGCTTTCGATAGGCAGTGCATAATAGCCGAGCGTTGCATCAAGTTGCGCCATGCCATGCAACACTTCAAGTCCTTGGACGTCAAGATCATACCCGTCAGGAGTACTTACGCTGACGTAGACGGTTTCGCCGGGAAAGAACACTTTTCTCGGGCTAGCGCATGAGGAATCAGCGCACGTCATCACCTGCGTACGTATGACGGGCTGCGTATCGATGAGGAATGAGTGGGTCGTCGTGAGATTGTATTGGGGAAGCTCCAGGATTGCCGTGCAGGGTCCTGGTTGGATGTGGTTGGTGACGGCATAATCGACAAGGGTGCCCGAATATGTTGTATTTGCTTCTACGGTTATGTTCTGCTCGACGATATATCCAACGGGATTATCCTTGCAGACAATGTATGGCCGTATGGTCATGGTCTCTGTTGCGTTGTTGAGAATGGTATAGCTGAAGCGGATGTGCTCGCCATCACTAACCAGTTCAGGAGTCGTTATAGTGACGGATAGTGCGTGTGCAAGGGGCAAGAGGAGCAGGAACGCAACAAGAAGATATTTCATCATCCATCACCTCCTGATGGCCATCCTGTTTCGCTATCCCACGGATGGGTACAGCTCGTGTCAACGGGGAATTGGCCGTTCACGCCGTCCCAGTCGACGCCTTCGTCTTCGTCATTATCGATATTGTCATCGCACTGTGTCCACTCTATGCCATTTGGATCGCCGTTGCAGCCAGGATCGGGAGCGTAGGGGTCGAGCGTCCTGTACACGCCGTCCCAGTCAATATCGCCGTCGTCGTCATCATCGATGCTGTTGTCGCAAGGCGTTCCTTCCAGGTCATCGTACGGGTGGATGCAAGCCGGATCAGCGCTTCTTCCTTCATAGTCGATATCATCATCGTCATCATTGTCTATGCCATCGCTGCATTGAGGATCCTCTTTTGTGCTTAACGCATTTCTGCATCCCACGTCAGGAGTTGTCCCGTCCTTTCCGTCCCAGTCAATGCTGCCATCGCCATCATTGTCAATGCCATCATCACATATGCTGAATTCTTCTCCTTGCGGTTGTCCACGGCAGGCTGCATCAGGAGGTCCTTGCCCCGCGCCGTCCCAGTCAATGTTGCCATCGCCGTCATTGTCGATGCCGTCATCGCACGGTGGTCCTTCGAAGTAGAATGTCGCATAGCCAAAACAGGCTGCGTCCTCTTCCCAATCAGTGTCGCCATCGCCGTCATTGTCGATGCCATCGTCGCATTCGGGACCTTCATGCGCTAAGTATGGCTCGACACATGCCGCGTCGGCACCAGCAAGCCCTGCACCGTCCCAATCGATGTCGCCATCGCCATCATTGTCTATGTTATCATCGCATTCGGGACCCTCATCAGTATACATGTTGAAGCCGACGCCTCCCGTATAGGAGACGTGACATGCAGGATCAGATTCGAAATCGATCCCGCCATCATTGTCATTGTCTATAAGATCTGTGCAGTTGTTCACCGGAAGCGTCTCATTGTTGTAGCAGACGATGATGGTGCATGCCCTGTCCTGCGTGTCAATAAGGCCATTGCCGTTATTGTCTATGCCGTCATTGCATTGCGCTTCCGGCCTGTTGCCTGGGCTTTCGCTGATACTCATAGGGCCGTTGGTGCAGCCGCAGTCCCACTCATAATCAATATGGCCGTCGCCGTCATTGTCAATGCCGTCATTGCATTCCCGAACAAAATCCTCTGTCGGGTTTTTCCTGAAGATGAGCGTTGGATCACCTATTGTTGTAGTATCGTCCCAAGAGTTGAACAAGTAATAACCAAGCATGCCAAGGCTGTCCAGGCGGGTATTCTGCGTCAGTCTCTGGCCGAAACTGGACGTTATCCCGTTTGCATACGTCAGCCCTACCGCTCCAAAATAGCCCATTGCCCCTTTTCTCAAGAAGTAATGGCTCATCGTGTACGTTCCATACTTGTTTGGCGTCCAGAAGTTGCTGGTGAGGCAGCTCTGGCTGATGACGATGGGAAGCTGCATCTCCGGCGTCTGATAGGTGTGCAGGACTTCTGCCCAACAGTCGGTGCAGCCGTGATCCTCGAAAGTAATGAATTGTTGGTGGTTGAGCAGTTGGAGGTCTTCTGTGCTGAACCAATCGTCAGAATTCTCGCTCACTCTGTCACAGGCGTACTGCGGCGTGTTGCTCGAGCAGATGGCCGTGTAGTCGTGTTCCAGGAAATAATTTCTCGTATTCAGCGCACGCTGGGCAGGATTGTTGCTATAACAGAAGGTTCCTATGCTGAATGAGGTGAAACTGCCAGAATATAGTCTGTCCATGAGGTCATCGTAAAAAATGCTTCTGGCGATGTAGCTGCTCGCATCCGTCGATGAGATGCCGTAGATGCGTCCCGTGTAGAGGCTGTATTCAGGCAATCTCGTCGTGGGGATGATGAAGGGGAATGTTTTGACGCCATACTGGTAGTCGAGGGGTATGCGGAGTTGGGTATTGTCCCGTTCTGGATGGAGCGGGTCCCCTGCGCAAAAGTTCAATTTTGAGTCAGGGATTGCTTTCGGGCTGGAGAGGATGGTGAGGTAGTTTCCTCTGTTGTCCATGATTGTTGTCATGACCTCGTCCATGAAGTGGTCTGTGGTGCTTATGGCGTCAAGGAATGCCGGTGAGGTGTTGCACGCGCTGTCGTCAAGCCCTGTGAGGATAGGATTGTTGACGAGCAATTCCTGCTTTGCTCCGGCGAGGAAGGGTGCTGCAAGGCTGTGCTTGATGAATAATGTGTGGATGGGATACGTGCCCTTATCCGTGAAGAAGTCCTGATCCATGTCAACACTGGAATAGTCTCTGCTGTTGACCAGCAGTACTTTGTCCGTCTGTGTCCTGGTTACATATTCTTGTTGTATCTCGGCAAGTGTCATGTGCCTGCAGGAACTTGCCGTTGCTGGACAGTTGACATTTCCGACGAGAATGACCTCTCGATCGGTGAAGATCGCAGGGGTGTTCGGGTAGAAGACGTCGTCGAGCGGATTTCCTGGCGGTGGTGTTGGTGCGCTTACTGTTTCCTTCGCCGTCACAGGTCTTACGGTAACTGCCGTGACAGGTTTCACGTTTGACGGCACTACTCGTACAGGATCAGTGATTGTATCAAGGGCATCAAGCGCATCTCTTCGCCGTCGCGGATCAGGTGGCGTGACGTTGATGACGAGCGGAACGTTGAGCAAGCTGGCGTACGTGCTGGCGATCAGTGCACGAGCGTAATTGTTGTCAACAAGAATGACTTGCGTGAGCAGCGCAGGCCGCCAATAATTGGGGAGGTCTGCAGGATAGATGCGCTCGAGTTGGTCCTCCTGCAATCCTGCACCTAAGGGTTGCGGGGCGACAAGAAGGTCGTCAAATTCCTGCACGGTATCACCGACGATGGTGACGCGGTCAGGCTCGTACATTTGCAGGAATTGGATGAGGCTGTCAGGGTCGAATCCCCGCACGCTCACCCTGTCTGCATTATTATAGACGGAAACATCTCCCAGACACTTCCAGTTCGGCCGTTCGATGGGGTCGTTGAGCGTGATGGCTATATATCTTGCTTGGCGTTGCGGGCTGACGAAGTACTGCAGCAGCCCATAGTCGAAATAGCCGCTCGTGAGCGCAACATACGTTATATTATCGGTTGAGATGCTGATGTTATAGCCGTACAAATCGCAGGCTTGCATGATGCGCAGTTCGTCTACTGTCCTGACAACACCCAAATCTATAGTGATGGTGTCATTGTCAAGCCTGCCGTTGTTCCATATCGTGCTGGGATTCTCATCAATTACATTACTTGGGGATGAGCCTTGGGCGCTGCTCGGCGCGTAGGCACTGCCGCCGTTGCGTGCACTGGCGTAATTGATGAGCAATGTCCTGTTGTCTTCGTCGTGCAGGAGCAGGGTGGGATAGGCGTGGATGATGCTGCCGTACGTCCACGTCGTCACGGGAACGAGTGGAAGAACATTCTTCCAGTCATTATCAGAGACGATGAAGACGTTTCTCGGGGAATAATAATCGTAGATTTTTGGGTCTTGCTCGATGGGCGTATCGTTGTTGTTGAGCAGCACATCGATGGGACGCTTATCGTCAAACGTCACTGGCATAATTTCTGCGGATCGAGCATGGACGGCAATGACCGCAGCTAAGAAGAACACCAGCAGTACGGCCAAGAGTCCGTGGCCATTCCTGTTTTGTCTAGAGCGCACTCACATTCCCCCAACGCTAGTTCGTCGGAATGCAACGCAGGCATATAAATGTTTTTATTGTGCTCGGGCCTTGTTGAAAAAGTCCACCTAGCGCAGTCATTCGAGGACACGGCTATTGCGATTGCCCTCGATATGTGCAACTGTTTTTCCTACGGTATGGAGCGTGGACTGGAGACGTTCAACAAGGCCTTGTGCTCGTCGAAAAAAACGAAACATTTTTATAATACTGAACAGTAGTGACATACTACGATGGGCTTGGCGACAAAAGTAATAGCAGGAATCTGTATTCTCGCAAGCAGCGCTCTTGCCGACCAGCATGCCAACATCGACAGCGTCGTAACGAACAGCGTCCGGCCCTGGCTGCAGCAGCACGAAGTATACCTCGAGAACCAAAACGCCATCTGGGATACGACCTGGGTGCCCGGAGCAGTGACGACGAACGACATGCAGCCACACAATCCCATGCGCTACGCCTGGGCATTCCTCGAGCCTGCAGGCTGTGCGCTCGATACGAACAGTGCAACATTCGACAGCCTCTTCTACGAGACCATACAGAACGGCATGGAGAACGGCGTCGGGCCAGGCAGGGTATTCATCATTCCCACGTATACGATGACACACGCCCAATACGTGCAGCTGGCAATCTGGATTGAGGGGGAAGTGCACTATGATGCTGCTGACGACAGGCAGACGGCACTGCCAAAAGACCTGCAGCTCAACATGCCGTATCCTAACCCGTTCAATGCGAGCACACGCATCAGTTTCACGGCAAACAAGCCAACGCAACTCGATCTGGATGTGTACGATATTACTGGAAGGAAGGTCGCCAATCTCTATCATGGACAAACACCCGTGGGAACGCACACTATCCTGTTCACGCCAACTAATGCAGCGACGGGCATGTATTTCGTCAAGGCAACTACCCCCGAACAGGCGCTCACCCAGAAAGTGCTTTTCTTGAAATAAGATAAACTATTTAAGCAAAGACTCCAAGCAATGAATTCATGCAACGAATTTGCCAAAGCTGTGGCATGCCGATGGAGAAATCGAGCGATTTTGGAACAAACAATGACGGTTCGAGAAATTTTGAGTACTGCAACTTCTGCTTCCAGCAAGGAAAGTTCACACAGCCCGACCTCAAGAGAGAGGAAATGATAGCGCGTGTCGCGAAGATGACCCCTGGAATGCTGTCGAAGGAGAAAGCAAAGACCCTGATCAGCAAGTTGAAACGATGGACATAAGACCTGCACATGTCAGCATATGCATCATCATAGTCGTATCGTTCGTCATCGGCGGTTTTGCCTTTTTCCACCTGCCTGATCAGACCGTGAGCCATTGGGATATGCGCGGCAACCCGAACGGCACCATGTCCAAGTTCTGGGGTGCTTTCCTCATGCCGATCATCGCTGTCGCATTGTTCATCGTATTCCTGCTTCTGCCACTCATTGATCCGAAGAGGAAAAACATTAAAAAATTCCAGACATTCTTTGATAGGTTCATCCTGCTCATCATCCT
This sequence comes from archaeon, assembly GCA_043806035.1. GTDB lineage: Archaea > Nanobdellota > Nanobdellia > Woesearchaeales > UBA9642 > JAZDHK01. The sequence continues at coordinate 14,184 of JAZDHK010000019.1, read as the reverse complement.
GTTCATCTTCTACATCTACACTCTCTCTCTTCTCTGGAATTTCGGAATAGCGGTCAATATAGGCAAGGTCATGATTCCCGCATTTGCCGTGCTCTTCTTCTACGCAGGCGTGCTCATCGAGCATGCAGAGCAGAACTGGTCGATAGGCATTAGAACACCATGGACGTTGAGCAGCACGCACGTCTGGAAAAAAACGCACATACTCTCAGGGAAATTGTTCAAGCTTGCTGCAATCATCTCGCTAGGCGGACTATTTTTTGCAAGCGCAGCATTCTTCTTCGTGCTCATCCCCGTGTTGTTGGCAGCAGGTATCTCGGTCATCTACTCATACGTACTCTTCGCAAAGAAGTAATGTTTTCCTACTGCACGTTTCTGGCGAGCAGTCCATGCAGCCACATTGCATTCTCCTTTGCGTGCGGAAATCCTGGACTGAGCTGTTCTGCAGCAGAAAATGCGTTGATTGCCTCATCGAGGTCTGCGTTCCCATTCATTCTGAAGATATCGACGACCAAGACACCGTAGTTGAACCAGTATTCAGCGTTGTTCTGATCAATCGCCAACAATTGCTTCGCATATGTGAGAGCAGCGTCGAGATTTCCCTGTTCCTGGTAGAGTTTCATCAACGCCATACGGGGGGAGGCATAGGCAGTATTGAGCGATGCCGCTCTGAAGAACTGATCCGCTGCCTTGCTTACCTCATTATGCAAGTAGTAATAGTAGCCGATGTTATAATAGAGTGCAGGGTTCTGGTCGTACTCAAGCCCTTTCTGGTATGCCTTGAGGGCGAGGTCCTGATTGCCTTGCCGCATGAGCTCGTTGCCGAGCTGGAGGAAGAATCTGTCGTTGATCTGCTCTTGAGGGACGCTGCTCCTGACGAAGACGCGCTCGGCGATCACGGCTTGAGCGACGACGAAAAGCATGACCAGCAACAGAATAAACAAACGCAGTTTCATAGCTCACCCCGAAAGAATACGCAGCGGACGAATTTATATGTGTTGTGTATTCGGCGTGCGTTCGATTGTGTACGTATCTGCGTCCTCGTCAACAAATGACGTAAGGGAAACATTAAAATAAGCCGGCGGATTCTCCTAGTACATGTCGGGCATAGATACTTTGCTCTTTGCAAAAAAGGAAGAACTCGTCGAGGAGTTGCGACGCTCTGATTTTCGTATCTGGGAGATACTCGGACAGTCAACGTCACTGCCTGAAGCGAGGGATAACATCTTTTCCTATCTTGATGTCCTCGAGAGGCAGTACTTCAACATACATTCGCCCGAGCCGTTCAAGGAATTGCACATCTGCGAGCGTGCCAATGCGAAAGAGTGCATTACGGCTTTAAAGAACATCATCAGGACGGAGAATGAACGCATAACCTCCTATTCGGCACTCCATGATTTGCGCAATCTGGCGAAAGGAAGGCGAGTCCCTGAGTATGTGCATGAAGGATTCTTGCACGAGTTCATTCATCTCTTCAGAGGAATCAATGGCACATCGAACATGCGCGATGACATTTTTGTCATGCCCGCGAATGGCGAAGAGGCAGCTGCCTTGCGCTCTCAGAAACTCGATGCGTATGCTGCATTGCAGCAGAAGCAGTTCAGCAGGTTCCGCACGGGCATGCATCCTGCTCTCATCGAGGAGCGTGCCGTATTGGAAAAAAAGATACGTGCTCACTTTGGCGCAAATGAGCAGGACTGGCAGGACTATCGCTGGCATCTCACGCACATCATCAAGGACGTAAAAACGCTCACATCGCTAGTGCAGCTCAACGATGACGAAAGAGCAGGTGTTCTGTTTGCAGAGCAGCACGGCATCCCCGTCCACATCACTCCCTATTATCTCTCGTTGTTCCACGAGCAAGGACGGACACGCACGGATAAGGCAGTGCGAGCGCAAGTGCTACCCAGTCTTACCTATGCACAACAGGTGTTGCATAACAGGACAGAGGATATTGACATGGATTTCATGGGTGAGAAATCGACGACACCCATTGCTGGCATTACGAGAAGGTATCCTGAGATAGTCATCCTCAAGCCCATCAATGCCTGCCCGCAAATCTGCGTGTACTGCCAACGTAATTGGGAGCTGAAAACCATTGACGAAGGGCATATCACACACGACATCATCAGCAGTGCTATTTCCTGGATTGCCGACAACAAGCACATCACCGAAGTGTTGGTGACTGGCGGTGATCCACTACTGCTTGCAGACAATAATCTAGAAAACGTACTTGAAGCAGTATCAGCCATATCCCACATTGAACGCATCAGAATAGGAACGAGGACATTTGTTACCTTGCCGTTCCGCTTCACGGACGATCTCGTCGCCATGCTCAAGCGTTATCACGAATGGGGCAAGCGGGAGGTCTGCCTCGTCACGCATGTCGAACATCCTGCAGAGATCACGCCCGAGCTCGTCGATGCCGTACGGAAGGTGCGTGAGTCGGGCATGAGCGTCTACAATCAGCAGGTATTCACCTACTACAACAGCCTTAAATTCGAGACGGCATTGTTGAGAAAATCCTTGAAGCTCGCAGGCATCGATCCGTACTATACGTTCAATACGAAAGGGAAGGAGGAGACGATAGATTTTAGAGTTCCTCTCGCGCGCATCCAGCAGGAGAGAAAAGAGGAAGCTCGTTTCTTGCCAGGATTAGTGAGAACGGACGAGTCTGTTTTTAATGTGCCATTGCTGGGCAAGTCGCACTTGCGCGCAGGGCAAGACCATGCGCTTATCATGATCCTTGGTTCAGGACAGCGCGTGTACCGTTTCTTTCCCTGGGAGTCAAAAGTCTCTTTGGTTGATGATTACATCTATACGGATGTGTCCATCCACGACTATCTTACGAGATTGGCGAGTGATGGAGAACAGATTGAAGCGTATAAGTCTATCTGGTATTACTTCTGAAGAACGTATGCATCTTTCAGATCATGGAGGGCATTGATGTATGCTGCGGTGAGTATGCCTGAGACGAGTGCAGCTTGCCGTGGGCTGTAGATGGATTCTGTCTTGGGAAGTGTGCCTGATGCTCGCATAAGCTGGAACTCATACTCGAGTTCTGCACATGCAGCGTCCACTGCCTGGATGCCTTCCTTTTGCACATTAACCGTAGTGTTCATGTTCATCACGGTATTCAGCTAAGGTAAGCGCATATTTAAATCTTCCTATTTGTATTTACCAACCAGTGACAACTATTAGAAAAGTTTATAAATGAACTGATATTATACAGATCATGAAATGCGCACTTCCGCTAATCTTGCTCGCAGGGCTCAGCTTGCAGGGTTGCGTATCGACGAGAACGGACTATTCTGCAGTCATGCACGAACCCGCTCGTGTCGAAAGAAAAGAGTATCACGGTATGTGGATGCAACCCGTACCTATGGGCAAGACAACCACATACATCACCCATCCTGCACGGCACATCGTCCACTTCTCAGGAAAAATCTCATTCAGTATCAACGATAGAGAACTCTATAACCGCATGTCCGAAGGAGACAGCGTCGACATCGCATATAGGGAAAAGTACAAAACCCGTCTGGAAGATATCGATGGCGACGGCCGGAAGGAAGCTGTCACCCAGTCATTCAAAGGATGTGATTTCTTGCAAGCAGTAAAGAAATGACGAGCTTGAGCAGCGTTTAGCGAAAACTACATAAAGAATATGCCATTCCTTTTTTTGTTGGAGGTGTCCTTGTGGAGTATGGAAATCCTGTCATTCTGGAAGACCCGAGCCGATTAGCATCTCTCGTTGATGAGTCACGCAAACACAATATGCCTGCCCCATAGACAAGACTAAATTAGTCATTGTCCATCACGAAAGTCAACCAACGTATTCATGCTATGGGTGTGGTGCGCTCTATCATAATCCTGAGCATCTCGATGAGGAGGCAAGGCAATACATTGAACGTCTCAGAAAAGATTTGTTCGTGCACAGCATCACGGAAACGTTCTCGGAAAGTGACAAATCACAATTGCTGCGGATTGCCGAAGCAGCAGCCAAAAATTTAGACGTGTGACCCGTTCGTGAAGTCGTAAGATTTATAAACCGCTCCTAATTCCGCCACCTCAATGAAGAGAAGTAGCCGACGCTGGAAGAAAAAGGGTCAGATGCGCTGGAAGTGGCAACGCAAGCGCATGAAGAAAGAGAAGAAAAAGCGTGCGAGCAAATGAGTGATATGATGAATGAAGTTCTTGCATTCAATCGATGGCCGACAACCCACATCAAGGTTGAGGATCCCGGTCTGGAAAGGTACATCACCACAAAGCCAGTGTTCGTGCCCAAGACGGGCGCAAGATATGCAGGCTATCGTTTCTACAAATCCAAAGTGTTCATCATCGAACGACTGCTGAACAAGATGATGATTCCTGGCCATAAGGGAAAGAAACACAAGATCTCCTCAGGACACTGCTCGGGTAAAGCGACGACACTCTACAAGATCATGGAAAAGGCGCTCGAGATTGTCGAGCGGAAGACGAAAAAGAACCCCATCGAGGTCTTCGTCAAGGCAATAGAAAATGCGGCGACGAGAGAAGAAATCATCACGATCGAGTATGGTGGCGCACGGTATCCGAAAGCAGTGGAATCAAGCCCGCAGCGAAGGATAGATCTCGTATTGCGGCTCATGGTGCAGGGCGCGTACGAAAAGACGTTCTCAAGCAAACGAAAGATCCAAGACTGCATCGCAGACGAAATCATAAACGCATTCATGCTCTCTCCTAATTCTTTGGCAATAACCAAGAAGCTCGAAACCGAGAGACAGGCGGACTCGAGCAGGTAATGTTGTTTCTCTGAACTCTTTTTTCCGTCAATTACAGGTGAACCAAAAAATTTATATTAATATAACCACTCACAGGTGATTATGAATATCTCTCCTGAAGAAAAACTGGAGTACATCGCTCACGCTGAGAACAATCTTGATGCGACCACGAAAAAAGCATTTGATGCAATTCGAAAAGAAGGGTTTGATCCCTATCTTATCAAGGGACATTCCGTTTCTGCCCTCATGGCATCACGACAGACAATAGGCATGGAGCCCAACTCCACAATACAAGTCGAATCTCCAAAAATCGATTATACCGCAGTACTTTTTGCAGCAAAACCAGAATTGACGTTTGAAAACTTGCGATTCACATCTCGATGCAAGGAAGTCGCTGATCTCGTCCCTGAACAAAACGGCAATCTGCGCATTGGCTACACAAACGTCATTGATTTCGATGGCAATTCCATTCACGGACAGGGAAAACTTTAGTGTTCTTCATTCAGAAGTTGAGCGACAGCACAGCACGAAGTTCTTTGTCCGGGACAAGATTTGCCTTATTGAGCAGGGCAGCATTTATTCCAACGCCGAGCATGCCGAAGCGCCTGCTGAGTTCCGCCTCGCCATACCCCCACTGCTTTGTCTTCACATTCCATTCTCCGAATGTTGAAAAAGCAAAACCAAACGGCAAGCGCTGGTCGTACGTGAATTGCAGCAGCACTTTCTTCCCAACATGACCGTGCTCTCCAAGATAATAGGGCATAAGACTCATACTAGCATCACCAGTTCCATACGCGTACTTTCCCGTGACACCGACGCCCGCATCTGTCAGCGGTTTGCTGTCATGCTCTCCTTCCACTTTCGCACATAGGTAAGGAACCAGCTCACGAGTGAGGCTCGTTCTGCCATAATAGCTTCCATCACTGTACACGTCGACGTTGTACACGTCAAGATACGTATAGCCATCGATCTTGCCTGCAGTGTAGAAGAGATTGGTTTCTGGATAGGAGCATAGCGTTGATTTTTTCTCTATCGCTTGCAGATATTTGATGTTGCCGTGCAGGTCTGCTTGTGCAGGCAGTGCAAGGGCGAGTCCAGCAAGCAAAAGCGCTACTTTTTTCATGATATCACCTGAGCTGCTCGTAATAGTCCTGCAGTTCCGTCACTTTTTCCCGTGCCCGATACTGTGCGTTCTCTCTACCTATTTGTACGAGTTCACGCAAGGTCACGGTACGTTCCTGGTGCAGTTCACGATAGGCGCGGGACGCGTTCTTGAGCTTTTTTTCGAGGAAAGAGGATGGATAGACGCTGAAGAGTTCACCGAAGAGCTGCTCGACCTGCCTGAATTGATTGAGCGGGAATTGCTGATCTGCGACACTCGCATAGAATCGCCCAACCTCATCATATCGTCTGTAGTCAGGAATGATGGTGAGCGTATGCATCAACGTGCCAATACACATTTCTAAATAGCCATCCTCGAGGAGTGACATCCTCCTAAGAATGTACGCTCATTTATAAGCTTTATTTTTCTTGAGTGATGACTTTCTTTGCCAGTCTATTTTGTGACAAGAGGAGAATGTGCCTATTTCCACGCATAAACCCGTTGCGAACCCACAGCCAATTTTTAGAAAGATATTTAAACCTCGCTGTGCAGGAAGGCACTCATATGTCAGTACTGCAGAAAAAGGGTCTGAGTTACTTACTTGGCTTTCTGGCACTTTTGCTCTTGCCTGACGTTCATGCGCTTATCGTTCCCGGCATCATCACGAACAGTCTCAGGAGTTTCTTCATCACCATCCCTGAAGAATGGGTGTTCAGGTTTGTACTGTTCATCATCGTCTTCGCCCTCTTCTACTATTCGGCATACAAAGTGTTCCAGGTCCAAAAAGAGGCACGGAACAAAAGCGTCGCCATCATCATTTCTATTGCACTTGCATTGACAAGCGCCATCCTGCTTCCCGCACTCTGGGTGATGAGCATCTTCCAGATCTACGGCGGAGTAATAGGAATTGTGCTCGTCCTCGGCCCGGTCATCGGACTGACGTACTTGGGCAGCATCTGGAAGACAGAGGACAAAAAATCATACACGCGATGGCAGCGCGGCTTCAGAGCAACAATATTCATTCTCGGCTCGTACATCATGGGCATGATCGGCTACTCACTTGCCGAGCTGAACTTTCTCGGGGTAAGCCCTGAAGTGGTCAAGCTCGACGAAATTGCATTATTCGCAAGCTTCATCTTCCTCTGCCTTGCCGTTTGGAACACCATCCTCGCATTGTGGGGCGGCACGAATACAGAACGGGGAGCAGGGACAGAAGGCTCAGGGAAAGATAAGAATGATGGTTCTGACGGATCAGGAAAGAATGGCAATGACGGAAAGAATGGCGGCGATGGTGAAGATGGCAAGAAGGGAAAAAGCAAGAAGACAGGCCTGCCCGACGATCCTTCTCTCTTCGATCCAAAAAATCCGTGCACCATCCAGATTCATGTGGAAGACAATGACCAGAATCCCGTCAAGGGGGCGAACATCCGTCTCATCCCGACAGGGATTGACAAGCGGACAGGCGTGTTCAAGAAGAACAAGTACTACATGGAAATAACGGGTATGACGAATCCTGACGGCTTCTGGCCTGACAATACGAAAGCAAAAAGCATACCAAGCGGCAAGTACAAGCTCATCGTCTCAGCAGGTGCATTCTCATCGCACGAAGAGGATCTCTTCCCTACAGGCGGAGAATTCGTTTCCTTGAATGTCGTACTCAAGAAAAAGGGAGAGAAGGATGAGTGGTTCGAGCCAAAAATCCATTACGTGCGAGATGTCATGGGCTCTAACGGGCAGAAAGCGACTGAGTTGACAGGGAGGGTAGAATAATGCCGACTATGCCCACAGCGACGCCGCACGACGAGTACATCCTCTTCTATCACTACCTGCTCCATAATGAGAAAGGCACGGACAAACTCAAAGAACTCAGCGAACGCAGTTATGGCAGCCATTGGTGGGGCGGAACCATAAAAAAACCAGTGTATGCAGCAACAAGACCATCAAAACCAATCCTTGCAGACTTAAATGTAAATTCAAAAGGTCAGAAATCCGCAGTCATAAGCTACCATGCAGGCGCCAAGAGAATAACGACTACGGGCATTTTGTTCATCATCAAGATAGACCCGAAAATCATCCAGCACACCAAAGATTATGAGCAGCGAGTAAGAGAGCAGCTCAAAGAATATCTCGATATGGAGTCCGAATACAAGCTGGCCTGGCCGCTCGAGAAAAGCCAATTCACGTCATTCTTCAACGAATCACCAAGCAAGACTGACTTTGCACACATGATCAATAATACGCTTCAGAATTCGTCGACGCCTCTCTTTGCAGACACTCATCCAGTTTTCCTGCTCGAGATAGAACCTGCACAAATAACAAATTACGATCAGCTGCAGGCAAATATCAGCAAAAAATATGATGGCGTTGAGCAGGCGATAGCCACTCCTGCATACATCAAAAAGAGCAAAGAGCAGGCAGAAAAGTATTGCGAATCAGCATATGCCGAATACTTGAGAAGCACCCTCCTTGAGCGTGATAGATACTTGATAGATGCCGTTAACTGGATCAAGACATTTACGCATCAGCTCTCCAAGAAGCCGTCAAAAGTACCCCCACAACTCATCAATGACATACTCAAAATACCAAACAACACACCTCCCACCTCACAAGATTGCGTGGACGCATACAAGGCATACTACAGGCTCGTGAGGCACATCAACGGCTACATCAGCGGAGAAGTGCAGGATCCGCTCGGCATTGGTTATGATGGTACACGAGCGACTCCTGATTACGCTCTGGTCTCATACTATAAGTCTTTGCTTGGCGGAAATCAGCTCTATGAAGGAATAGAATTAAGGAAAAAACTGCTTGTCGACCTCGGCATCATTCCTGATAATGTCGACAGGATAGAGCATGCAGAGCCAGGCACGACATATCCTGACATGGTAAACGTCGATGCCTTGCCAGAGAACACGAAGAACAACACAAACTGGCTCCAGCATCGCTACTATTACGTGTGGTGGAAGTTCGACAGCGAGCAGCAGTTCGAGGAGGTTGCAGGCAATCCACACAACTACCCCCGATACATCGGCGATTACAAGATGAACTATGAAGTTCTGGGAAACAAGAACGTCGAGGAAGCGTTGGCAGGCAAGAAACACGAAGGCAAAGTGTACGGAAATTTCCTTGCTTTGGGCATGGTGGGCAGGATGGAAGCAATACAAAGGACCGTGCCCTACGTCGAGCTCAAGCCAGGAGAAGTCATTGCGTTAGGCGCTGCTCGAGCAAAAAAGTGGGACTGGACGAGGAGAGAAGTGCGGGGATTGACCTTCTCTAAGCTCATGTCCTTCAACGTCACCAAACTGGCATGGAAGTGGGCAAAGTGGTCGCCAACGGGAGGCAAGATCAGCCAACTGACAGGCACGGTGAAAGGCAGGGTTGTCGAATTGCCCATTGATATCGTCGTCAATGGAAAATTGCACACCATTGTCACTTCCAAGGCGACGCTCACGCAAGAGATCGCTGAAGCCATCAAGAACGACAGCACACTCATAGGCTTAGAGGGTGTGGATCTCGAATACGACTATACTGATGTTGCGGGCAAGCAGAACAAAGCAAAACCGACGCCTCCAGAAAACAAGACGGCAGTAGGTAGTGAAGGAAGGTTTACGCTCACGAAGATGCCGACGGAAGTCCCTATCATCGTGCGCGGCATGATGTCAGGGTATCATGATAGCGAGCATGCGTATCCTGTGTCATTGAAAATTCCTGGCGACAAGCCTGAAGTGAGCCCCGTCATCATCTTCATGGAAAACAAATCACCTGCGAAGCAGAAACTGCTTGTCATTCCTGCTTCAGACACGAAGAAACACACCGCTCCGCTAAAAGCACCATTCGGCACGAACGCTCCGCAGCTCGTCCATAAGGTAGGGGTGAATGATCACGCATTCCATGTCAAGAAGACAAGCATCGGCAAGAGCGCACTGTTTTATGACGTCTTAATCCATGAGGTCGACCATGCAAACGAGGGGTTCGATCCAGCACACGAGGTGCAATTGCAAGGCCATCCGACGGGATTCATCAAGGAAGTGAGCATCAATGGCAAGTCAACATCCATTCTTGATGCAAAACCAGTGAAGCCAAAGGACGAAACGGTCGCGGCCATGATTGATGATGCAGCAATCCTTGCGGCAATGAAACCAGGGAAGACGTACCGGCTCTACTGCTTTGCGAAGAAGGAAGACCTGGCAGCAAAAGGCGTGCCTCACGCGTATGGAAGCGGCAATCTTTGGGATTACAACTATATCGAGCTGTCTGACAAGCAGGCTGCAATTGGCCTTGTGCTCAAGCAGAAGAAAGCAGCGTTGAGCATCATCAACAAGAGCCAATCCCCTGATGATATCGTGCTCGACAAGAACAATTACACGCTGGAAGTCACGTCAAGCACGGATATTGCCTGCGAAATCAGCATATATGGGGAAGTATATGCGGTTAATCCTCAGAATGCAGTGCAGAAACAACACTTCCTCGCACTCTGTTTTGATCCCTTTGACCCGAAACGATTGGAGAAAGGAAACAACATCACCAGAGATAAGCGTGCAATGACACTGAAAAAAGGCAAGAAGGAAACAATAAAACTGGCTCTTCTAGGCAACGGCACACTGCCATCCAGCAAGTACGTGCTGAAGGTACGCATCAACGCAAAGGATGCAACAACCAGCTTAGTAACAGTCACGGAAAAGGTGGATGTCGATTACAAGGCAAGCACGCCCGCGAGCAAACAGAAAGTGCATGAACTCATGACGCACATCCACGACCGTGTGGAAAAGGAGATTACACACATCAAAACGCGCATGAAACCAGGTCAAAAAATGTCCGCACGCTTCTGGGACAAAGACGATCTGAACTTCATCCAAACGCTCATCAAGCAGCTCGATGCTGTGAAGACTAAAGTCAGCAAGACCGTACTGGGCTATCTGAACAGCCACACGCTACCTCCACAAGTGGTGGGAGGGACTGCATACAAGACGTTCGACGATACCTACCAACTGCTGAAGGATGCGGAAACGTACATGACGACAAATGCTAAAACAAGCTTGCATGATGCTGCTCAGACAAAACTCAAGGGATTATCCTATGATGACATCATCACAAACATAGAAACCATTAAGAGGGTAGCGGAATACTACGGTTGAGAACATGGCACTTTTTGGATTGACAAGACTAAAGTTGGAAGAATGGAAAGCAAAGTTTCTCTCAATCAACCCTGAGAAGCGGGAAGAGAACAAGGAACGACGATTCATCAGGAGAGCAGTGAATCTCGAACCGAAACTCGTGGAAATAGGCAACAAGCTCCACGAGGACGTCGCCAATATAGGCAGCCTAGAACGCATCCACAAAGACTTCCATAAGGAACTGGACCTGCTCAAGAAGGAAGAGCAAGACATTCTCGAGGCAGTACGCCGGCAAGAGCTCGTCGAAGCATTGCGGATACGCGCCATTGCTGAGCTCATGAATCCCAATAACCCGAAGAATTTCATCAATGTCGAGATAAACCTCTTCAACAAGGAGAATGAAAAGCTTGCCGCTGAAAAAAAACCCTTCCTTCCGCAATCCCAATTGCAGGAACGCTTAAACGATTTGAGGAACAGACTTCTTAAAATCGTCAAGCTGCTCGAGGACGAAGTCAATTTCGAGCTCAACGAATTGTACTGGCTGGAGAAGAACCAGACCATGCCTCCAGGACTGAAGAACTTCGCCAGGATGGACATCGGTGCGTTGGGCAATGACATGAAGTACGTCGTCTATCATGAACGCGTAGAATCCAGAAAGAAAAAACGTCTCGAAAAGCGGCTCGAGCACGAGACCCATATCAAGGAACACGAGGATATCCTCAAGCAGATCGATGAGTACATCGAGGAGAATTACAAATTCGAGAAGCTTGCCGCACGCGAGATGTCCGATCTCGTGCTGGCGATGGTGTACTTCTATGAGAAAGTGCATCAGCAAAAGAAAGGAATTGAAACACTGAAAGCTGAAGACTTCCCCTCAACCATTGCAGAGGACATGCTGAAGGCCATTGACAATGTCGTGCATGAAGTGCAAACGCGGCTCGAGGAAGATGTGGATAGGGCACGGGCCATCCTGCAGCAGACGCAGCGAAAAATTCCTGCGATGGAAAACAGCACAGAAGCTGCGATAAGAAAATTCAAAAAAAAGACGTAAAGGATAAGTCGAGGTGACGAACATGAACAAGAAAGGATTAGTCTTTACCGCTCCAAGAGATACCTTAAGCTTTTTTGCAGGCGTAATCATTGCCATCTTTGGAGCAGTCGGTGCATTGAACGTTCTGGGGAAATTGAACATCCTCGCAGGGCTGTTCACCAGCCTTCCATTGAACATCATCGTCTGGCTTGTTGCAGCGTTCGGCATGTACGTGGTCATCGACGGCTTCATCGAGCCACCGCAACATTCCCTGCACTGGCTGCTCATCGCCGCAGGAATCGTGCTGTTGATTATAGGCTTGCTGCCCATCCTCATCAACTTCGGCATGCTCAAATTCGCCATGCCTGCGTTCATCAATAGCTTGATCGTCTACTACATTGTCATCGCGGTCGAGGGCGTTCTGCTCATCATCGGCGGGCTTACAGAACATTAAGGAGATAGTTCATGGTCAGGGGAAGGCAGATTAGTTGGGGAGTTGCAGTACTGCTCAGTCTTCCCTTCGTTTTTGCCTGGCAGCTGCCCGGCATAGTGGGAGATGTGTTCAAGAGCATCTTCCTGAACGTGCCTGAGACGTACGTGCTCAAGAGCATTTACGCCATCATGGTGTTCTCGCTGCTGTATTTTGTCGCGAGCATGCTCTTCAAGAACCAGAAAGGCGTTGCGACAACGATTTCACTTGGCATTGCATTCGGTAGCGCCGTGCTTCTCCCTGATGATTTTCTCAATCTCATCTTCAGTACGTATACGATCGTCATCGGCATCCTCATGGTGCTTGCACCTGTCGTTGGGTTTCTTTGGCTTGCACACAATCTCAAGACCTGGATCAAGGGACATCCGGCCATGGTCAACGGCATGCTTGCCATAGCGTACTTCTTGGCAGCGTACATCCTTGGCATGATGTCGGGCATGATGGACCAGCTTGAGAAGCTCATCCCGGGCTTCAAGGACATGAGCATTTCTGGAATAATCAGCATCATCGTGGTCGTCTTCATCATCCTGGGATTCTGGCACATCATCAAGATGTTTGCAAACAGGCAGAGGTCATCGGGAAGCTTCGATGCAGTGGACGTTCCCAAGTCGAGCGACGACCGGAAGCTCGAGTCAGAGATCAAGGATACGGAGAGGAAGGAGGAAGACGTCAAAACGGAAGAGAAGACGGAGGAAAGGCAGGAGGAGCAGGTTTCTCGGGATATGGAAAAGAACCTGAACATGCTCAAAAAGGATGTTGACACGTACAAAAAGAGCCAAACTCGGCCGTCAATGCAGATTCTCAATAACACGATGCAGAAGATTCGCAAGGATGAGGAGATAGAGAGCCTCATCGAGAAGGACGAGACATTAAAGCAGCAGAAGATGCAGGAATTGACAGGATTCGCGAATGCTGAGACAAAGCAGTTGCTCGCAGACAAGGACAACACGTTGCTCTTCCAGCGCAAGATCATCGCGTATATCATGTACAAGTTAGAGGACGTCTTCAATTCAGAACAGAAGGATGTACAAAAAAAACAAAAAGATCTCGATGAGATAAAAGGTTACATTGACAAGGCGCTCAAGCTCGAAAAGCACATTCTCGACATCATCAAGAAAGAGCAGAAGAAGACGAAGTAGAGTAAAAGTACAACGTGGTCGAAGAATTTTTGCAAAAAATTCTGAAGAAGTCACTGGCTCGGACTATATCAACTCATACTTGATAATCTTCAGAGGTGTATCAGGAGTAACATTAATAGTATAGTATTCAGAAAAAGTTCTATACATTTCTTCATTCGTAGAAAAAGATTCATGCCCTTGCTTATCTTCCTCAGTTAAATAACGAAATTTTGTTAATTTGATCCATTTAACTTTTGCTCTGGCAAATTCAGCACCATCATTTCTGCATAGGGAGAGGACATCATCAAGAGTGATGTTTTTATCATCATTGATTCTCCAAGTTGAATCTTTTTCTCTTGACAAAACTAAATCAGGTAAAGGCTCTGAAAATTTTAGTCTCTTCATACTATTAAAGATGGTTATTGGTTAATATGTGAGATAGGGGGTTGCGACCCCCTATGACCCCGTTCCGCCTCCTTCCTCGTCAAGCCCTCTGCGGAGGGCTTGTCGCATCCACGTCGGCGGTAAAGACTTTCAGTTTTTGTTGTCGGTCGTCGATGACGACTACGCCAT
>JAZDHK010000018.1:0-14607 GCA_043806035.1 archaeon | reverse complement strand
CCGAGAAAGAGGAACATGAATGCGCTGAGCGCTTTGGTGTGTTCTTTCAGGAGGAATTTTTCTTCCAGGTCAGTGAGGTCTTTTTCCTCTTCCATCTTGATGAGGCTGTACACGAGAGGGATGGCTGCGAGGCTAGTTAAGAAAACGAAGATCATGCTTGCGTATGTCTTGAATACCCAGTTGGCAAGGAAGAGTGCTATGCTGCAGTACAAGAACCCTAGGAATATGACCTTTGCTGGTTTGGTTTCTGCTTGTAGGGGGGTGAGGAGTTCTTCGAGCACCATGCTTAACCACAACACACCAGTGTATCATTTAGTATACTAGTACTCTATTAAGTAGATTGAAATATATAAATGTTTCGAAAAAGAAGGGACATCACTCGTCAGTGCAAGGGGAAACTGCCAAACTATCGTACGGGGGACCTTGCACAAGGCCCGAGTCGAGAGCAAGTAGAGAGAACTGGTCTGGTGCAATCTCTCCTTTTTCCACAGCTAAAACGTGGGCTCTGCCTGCAACATAGAGCGCTTCTGTTCTCTGCCATAATGAATCTGTAAAAATCCGTTCTTGTTCCTCTTCCAACGAGTATGTTTTTTTTGTGATGTTGTCCTTGGTGAGCAACAGCGTCTTATCGTCGAGAGTTATATCCACTTCATCTATGACATAGTTATCTAGAGAGTTAGCGTCTGATATTCTTTCTCCTTTCTCATCAAAAATGATTATTTTGCGCAAGGCTGCTGCATTCGTCTGATCCACTAACGTCATCATATTCGTATTTCCCAGATGACCTATGCTTTCCACATATCGCACGTGATAGTTCCGAAACTGTCCCTCGTAACGAACCGTTCCATCTCCAGACTCATTCCAGGAATGACAGCCTCTAATACCAAGATACAGCAAAGCTGCTGTGCCTAGGCCAATAATGCCAATTGCCGCATTGCTCAACCTTCGCATCTTATCACCACTCAACAGTAATCTCATGTTATTTATATGTTTTTTGTGAAAATGAGGGCAAAAGCTTAAAAAGGGGAGAAAGTTTGCTCAACCCATGAACTACGAGGAGATGTTGGCGAGGGCAAAGCAGCAACTGCCGGAAGATGCAGAAAACAAGGAACGCTTCGTCATCCCTAAAGTCACGGGCCACATTGAAGGCAACAAGACCATAGTCAGCAACTTCGGCCAGATAGCGGACATTCTGCGCAGGCCAAAGCAGCACTTGCTCAAATACGTCCAGAAAGAAATGGCAACGCCCGGAGATTTGCGAGGTAATGCCGTCATCTTCCTCACTAAGCTTGCTGCAGGCAAGATCAATGAAAAAATAACGCAGTACGCTGATGAATTCGTCATCTGCAAGGAATGCAGCAGACCAGATACGAAATTGACGAAGGAAGGCTCGACGTACATCATGCTCTGCCAGGCCTGCGGTGCAAGGCATAGCTTCGTGGGCAAAGTATAATGATAGTTAAGGACCACGGCCAAATTCTCTGCATTGTCGATGATGATCTCTTAGGAAAGGTGTTCGAGGAGGGCATTGCCATTCTCGACCTTTGCAGCCCTTTCTTCCAAGGGGAGCCTGCAAGCGAGCAAGAAATTCTTGCACTCTTACCCCGCTCCATCATCGTCGCCATAGGCAAGGACAGCATAGCCTTGCTGAAAAAAAAGATAGATCTTGAAGACCGTGACGTACTTTTCGTACAGAACATCCCTCACGTGCAGATTGTACTATAAGTCGAGTCTCTTCACAAACCCCGGGCGTATCTCGAATATCTCGCCTTGCTTGAAGAGCTCTTCAAGAACTGTTGTTGTACTTCCTACGTGTTCGGAGATGGCGTCCACGTGCACGCCATCTCCTTTGTCCTGTTCTTTAATGAATGCAAGGGCTGCATCGTGCAAGCTCTGCTTTGGCTTTTCGGTGATGAGCTGCACGTTGTGCTGCTCAACTTTGCGTACAGGAAACAATTCGAGTACTTTTCTTTGGTAGACAGACCATGCTGCGCTAGTCGGGTGGATGATTTCCACGGCAAGATACCTTGTTTCCGCGTATGCCCTGATTTTTGCAACCACCAGAACTATGTCCCCGACAGATACTGCGCTGAAGTCGCCTTCAAATGTTCTCCCTTGGATTTTTTCCGTACCATCATCGAGCCAAATGCCCTGATCATCCTTACTAACAATTGCTGCAACGAACTGCACTCTATTGAGGTTTCCTCTACTGCTCTCGACATAGTTGCTCTCCCACCCTTCTTTCTTCACATAATTTCCTTGGAAGATGTCCTTGATGTTGCAGAGCTTTGCTGTCTGACGTTGCATTACCACACCTTACACTTTTGAAATGTGCCCCGGCTTAGGGCTGAAGAGGTCGCCGCTCCTCCTCAACTTTTCGAGCACTTCATCCACTTTGTCCGCATCAATGTTCTTGTTGCCCGCTTCCCGAATGATGTCCTCTATAGGAATCATCTTGCCAACGACTGCCTCGAGCTCGGTGATGATGTCCTTGATGGTGTGCATGTGCCCTCGTTGGCTTGCCGTTATGCCCGTACTTATTCTGTCAATGTCAATCCTGCCTGTTTCTGGGTCAACACCTATTTGCGTTAGGCAGAAGTGCATGAGCTCTATTGCTACACGTGCATCGGCCTTGGTTACTGTGTCATTGAGTCTTGTCCTTGCGCTCGCCTCAGCCAACCTAACAAGAGCCTCAAGCTGCCTTGCCGTGATGGGGATTGCTGAAATTTCACCCTCTCGCTCTCCTGAAGAACGCATTTTTACATAGTACTCCTTGATCTCGCTCAGCGCCGCCGTACTCAATTTAGGACGAATGTGCATTCGCGCATAGCTCACGTATTTCTTGAAGAGCTCTGTAGGAATGTCTGCCTTCTTGACATCGAGACCTTGGTGCAGGTTCAAAACGAAACTGGCGAGCTTTTCATCCTTGCTCTTGTCAGGCATGTCTCGTATAGGAAAGATTAAGTCGAATCTGTTGATGAGCGTGCTCGGCAAGTCTATCTGCTTTGCTATCATCTCAAAAGGGTCAAACCTGCCAAATTTTGGGTTTGCAGCTGCGAGAACGGTAGTCTCTGCCCGAAGCGTCGCCTGGATGTTCGCCTTGTTGATGGAGACTGTGTTGTGTAGGACGAGATTCTTGCTGATGAACGTGTGCAGTGGCTCGACCGTCACGTCATATGTCCATTGTTCATTGTGGTTTGGGATGCGTTCGACGTTCGTTATTTGAACAAAACGTATGTCGCTGGTAAGGAGGTTGTGGAGATACAGTACAGAGGGGAGTATTTTGTCTTTCTTCCGCTGTGCCAGCGTACAGACGACAGAGAGCAGTTCTTGGTATTTTGTGTGTTTCATGTGCATGTAATTTCTTATGCTGGATGTGGAACATGCCATCTCGTTTGCAACACTGGTTGTATTGATTGCCCATAAACGCTTTATGTTCTTTACGTCAGTGCCCGAGAGAGCAAGTAGTGCTTGGTGCAGTCTCTGTTCGACACGCACGAGATAATGCCACATCGTCCGCCTGTGTGCGTGGTGTTGCTTGCATAGACTGCGATAAAAATAACCATCACATATTCTAAATGCCTTGAGCAGTCCGACTAGATTTTGCACGTGTTCGTGAGGTAGCACGTCCCTATCATTCGCTTTATTGGCACTGCGTCGCATGAGCATGTGAACGCGCTGCCTTCTCCCATCAACAGGGTGAAGTATGTTGTGATAAAATGTCTCATAGCTTTGCATGCCTGAAAGAATGACTTTGTAATAGAATTTCCCAGCACGATTTTCCGTTTGGATTGAACTCACCATGTCAAGTTGCAACAGGATTTGTTGTAAATCCTCTGCTAGGTATCGCGAGCTGGTGGAGAATCCTACACGTTCGCTGTCAACAAAACCATCACCGAGAAAGAATCCTTGAAGGAATGCTTGCTTGAGCGCAAGGGATCCTGTTTTTACTTCTTGTGGCACCCTCTTCTTCGGCGCTTTCTGTAGAAGTTCAGGAGTTCTATACATGAGCAGCTGATATGACTGTTTTGATGAAGTTCGCACGGTGAATAGTGGTTTGCTTGCCTTCGCGTTCTGCTCTGCAGCGCGTACATGTACTGATGGTGTCTTTCCAAAGACTGTCTGCATGGTTGAGTGTGCCAAAGCTTGTATTGCAGCGTTTGTTGTGCTGATGCCCACTTCTGCATAACGCTGCTTGCTGTTCGCATACGTGTGTCCTTCACTACACTGTAAACCCAAATATAGGCCATACTGCTCTGTTTTCTGTTGTTGATCAACATCGGCACAATCTGCGTCTTCCCGCATGTCTTGCATCGGCAGCAGTCTGGGTGCTGGTGCCATCATTCCTTTTTGTACATCTTGTGCAGCGCATGTGGCTATTGCCCCTTGCTGAGCTATATAAATGGGATGCTCAGGTGTAACGACTATGTGCTGCCCGTTTCTATACGTTATTTTGTAGAAATGATCTGGCGCTTTATGCCTACTCACATTTGCAATACGCACGGGCCAGATGGAGGAAAAATCTGTAGTTAGTATTCTGGGAAAATCATCGCGAATAAGAATCTCACATTCCTTGCCCTTAATGATATTGTCATTTTCGCCATCTAAGAGTTCGTCAACAAATGTGCCTATTTTCTCTGTTGAGCCATCTGCAAACATTATTTCGGTATTGTAGTGGTAGCTCTGTTGCTCCAATGCTTCATGCATGGCAGAGGTGTCTTCCTTGCTCATCTTATCCAATTCATCGATGCAGCAGATGCCGTTGTTGGTGAGGACTAAAGCGCCCGCCTCTAGGGCGAATCCTCTGATGAATTCATCCCTGACGACACTTGCAGTCATGCCTGCGCCGCTTGCGCCTTTGCCGCTCACAAACCTGGCTTTGGGCGCGACCATACTGACTCTCTTGATGAGCTGGCTTTTTCCGCTTCCTGGATCTCCCACGAGCAGGACATGGATGTCACCCCTAACAGTAATGCCGTCTTCTCTCGTCTTTTTTGCGCCACCCATGAGTTGCAGGACGAGCGCTTCTTTGACGCGTTCATGCCCATAAATGCTGGGTGCTATGCTGTTGCAGAGCTTCCTGTACACTTTTGGATCTTGGCTTAATGCAATGATTTGTTCTTGTTCTTTGGGAGAAATTTCTGCCCACGTAAAATCCTCGAGTACGGGTTTGACGTGGTTTGCCTCGAGGATGAGGTCGTACCGTGTGCTTTTCACCCCTCCTGCGTCCATGATGGGGATTTCATGAACGACGCCAACAACCGTTATCCTGCTTCCGGGGTTTGTCCTCTTTTCTGACATGGGGCTGACGAGGTCGTTCTTGAGGAAGACGCTCAGGCGTTTTGGCTGCTCTCCCCCCTCCAGCTCCTCGGGAGCCTCTTCCAGCACGATCTTTTGGGCATCGACGAGTTCTTTATTGATCATTCTGAACTTTCCTGTTCTCGCGCATCCGTTGCATCGTGTTGGTTCTTTGAATTTCGCTTCCACTTGGATGATGTTCATGATATTCCCGCACGAAGGACATTCGAAACGAGCCATGGTCACTTGGGGACGGACGTCGCTCTTTTGTCTGACGATGCCTTCTATTTGCAAGAGCAAGCCTATCTGTTGGCTCCTGATATCTCTGATCCTGATGTGCTGGCTTCTTGGCAGGTTGAAGAGACGTATCTTGAACTGTTTTGTGTCGACATCAAATCGCTCCATGCTGAGTTCCGCCGCACGTATGCCGTCCTCTGGCTGTTCGATGAGGAAGTCTGCGAGCTCGGGGCTGAATTTTGCAACAAGAGAGAAATCGACGTGTAAGAATTTGAGGCCTTTACTGATGTTTTCTGCGAGCTCGTTTTGACAGTTTTGTTCAATGAATTCCTGGAATTTGAAGATGAGCTCTGCTGTTTCCATGCTCTCAACGTGGTGAATGCTCTTTTTTTAATATAGCTATCGCTATACCGCAAATTATCTGTAGTCGTTACATGACCTTCTTAAGGTTCTTGATGAGCAACTCAAGCGCGTGATGCACTGCCTCTTCTGACTTCGTGCCTGTGCACACCACTTTTCCATTGCTGAACAGCAAGAATGTCGCCTTGGCTTCCATGAGCTTGTACACGAGCCCGGGGAATTGTTCCGGTTCGTATTCCGTGTTAGGCAGGGACATGGCAAGCACGTTCAAGTTGAGGTCTATGCCTATGCTTCCTGCGGCGACGAGATTCTGGATGATGATCTTCGGCTTCACCTTGATGTGGATGTTGATTTTTTTGAGCGATTCGATGATCTTGGCTATGCTTTCCTCGACCTTCTCCATGCTCCTTGCACCTGTGCAGACTACTTTGCCTGAACTGAAAATCAATGCAGAGGTCTTCGGTTCCTTGATGCGGATGACAAGACCAGGAAATTGTTCTGGATTGTATTCGGTGTTGGAAAGTGTTGCTGCCATTTTCTCGAGAGGAATGTCGTGCTCGAGACTGGTGCTGACAACGATGTTAACGACTTTTATGCCGACGACTTTTGCTTCCTGTGTTGGTTTTTTTTCGGGTGCTTTCTTCTTTGCCATGCTTGTTCCCCCAACTTTTTAAACAGTTCGTCGGTAGAAAAGCACTACTTATTTATAAATACTGTTATTTTAAAAAGGCCGTTTCACAAGACGCATGTTCCACAATGCACGCCTCCTTGCTTTCTTATGGAAACCGCAGTTTTAGTGTCTCAGGCAGTGAATCTTCAATTCTAGACCAACCAGTATACAAAAAACACCCCATCATTTCTTATGGAAGTGGAAATTGGCTTAAAAATGAGTTCCACAGGAAATACTTGAGTAAACATGTCCTGTTACACTGTTTCTTGACATTAACTAAAACAAGCCAATAGAAAGCGATGCAGTACAAAACTATTTAAAAAGACCTGCACTCGTAAGGCTCATGGACTTGCCTCAGGAGATTGAAGTGTGGTATGTGCTTCCCTCTTTACGCAAGGATCTTGCACAGGCACTCAAGGAAAAGGGCACACCCCAAAAGGAAATAGCGAAGCTGTTAGATGTCAGTGAAGGTGCGATAAGCCAGTACTTCAGCAAAAAAAGAGGGTCATCCGTTTCCTTTCCCATAAAGATACGGCAGGAAATAAAGGCATCTGCAAAAAAGCTCTTGAACAAAGGAAACAGCGGAAAGGAACTGCTCAAGCTCGCTGCACTCGTGAAGAAAGAGAAAATTTTGTGCAAATTACACAAAAAGCTCGGTCGTCCCCCCCATAATTGTAAGATTTGCGTGAAACCATGAAGATATTCATTGAAAAAACGGGTGAAACAAAGGATATTGAATTCTCGGGAACAGTGAAACAGTTGCTCGAAACGCTTAAGCTTGCCCCGGGAGATGTTCTTGTTGTGCGGGAGAACACGTTGCTTACGGACGATATCGAACTCGTTGATAAAGACTCACTGAAGCTGCTCAGCGTCACGAGTGGTGGGTAAATGCTCTGCCATTGCGGCAACCCTGCAGTTATTGAAACATTGTGCAGAGAGCACTTTCTCGAAAGCATAGAGCGAAAGGTCAAAGAAACAATCGACCGCTTCAATCTCATCATGCCCAATGACAAGATACTCGTCGCTGCGAGCGGCGGCAAGGACAGTATGACACTTGCACTCATCTTGCATAAATTACAATATACATTTGACATTCTAGCAATTGATGAGGGAATTCCAGGATATAGAGAACATACTCTGTCTGAACTGCTCACCTTTTGCAAACAGCAAGGGTTTCCTCCTCCGAACGTGGTCTCGTTCAAGGATGTTTTGGGGGACAGCTTGCAAGAACTGTTGCAGTCGCACAAGCCATGCACGGTCTGTGGCACCTTCAGACGTTACTTGCTGAACAAATATGCCAAAGGATACGACAAGTTGGCAACGGGTCACAATTTGGATGATGAGGCGCAAACCATACTCATGAACGTGTACAAAGGACAGCCATTCCTGCTTGCCAAGCTCGGGCCAATAACAAAAGCGAACGCACAATTCACCAGACGAATCAAACCGCTCTATTTTTGCACGGAGAGAGAAACGCGCGCATATGCCTTCCTCAACAATCTGCCCCTTGCATTTCACGAATGCCCCTACACACACGAAAGCTACAGGGATGCCGTGCGTTCTGTCTTGAACAATGCAGAGCAGCAATCAGGGATGAAAAGGAACATCGTCAATGCATTCCTCGTCATGCACGAGCGATTACGGGAAGAAAGAAACCTCCGCCAATGCGAGCGTTGCGGAGAAGCCAGTTCGGGAAGGATATGCAAGGCGTGCCAGCTGCTCGACGTGGCATCAGCCGAACCAGGCACCGAGTCCTGACTGCATCTCCGTCTCCTTTCCAAAATAGCTCTCCACTCTTCTCTTGAGTAATTCTATGCTTTGCTGCAAGTATGTCGAGAGATTGTATGCGCGCGCAAGACTAATGGTCGGATCCAAATACTTCACTATAGATCCTTGGCTTATGGTGAACAAGAGTTTGCCGCCACACTTTTTGCACTTGCCAATAAGTGGGGGTCTCCTATATTTTTCGTTGCAGTCAACACATCTAAACTCTTGGCTTGAGAACTTCCTGAGATTTCCTCGGATGTCACGGATGAAGTGCTTTTCGATGACACGCTGCGCCACGTCCGCCTCGTCTACAGCACGTAATTTCTTTGCGAGATCCATCTGCCCTTTGAGCTTGTCCTCCATCGTCACCAGAAGCTTGTACTGGCTGCACAGCACACCTGCATTGAGGTCAGTGGTGTCGTGCGTGAACCCCCACCCATCGTACTGCTGTTCTGTGCTGAGCACGTGCTTGAGCTGCCTGACTTTGACTTCCCAGGGCATTTTATACAATTGCGCGGCCTCGTAGAATTCAAGAGGATACTGCCAAGCAATGTCCATTTTGAAAATCATGTCATCTACTTCTGCAGGATCAAGGACAAACGTGAGCACGAGCGGTGCATCCATGGTTGATCCTCGGGATTCAGGAAGGTATTGTCTTGAAAAATTCAAGAAAACATCTGCGAGGAGCAGTATGCAGGACTCATCGCCATCAAGATCGCGCCGCATGGCTGCGTGGAAGAGTGGGTGCGCAAAATACCCTTGCGTTTTTGAAAAGCCAATGATCCTCCCCAGAATTCCCGCGGAAGTGTGCGGTGCCAATCCAACGATGAGTTGCCCGAGCAAATCGTGCTTTGCCCGCAGAGAGAAGTATGGCTTGAGTCCGTACAGTCGCACGAGCAGATCATCAACAAAATTTGCAGTCCTGAACAATACCTCGTCTGCGGACTCTTCTGGACTGTCAGGACAACAGGGCAGCACGATGTCCTGTGGTTTGATTTCCACTACTTGCTCTGGATTTGTGAGCGGCTTGCCGTCCTTATCGTACATGTAGCCGAGTGCTGACGCCTCTTCCACGCTGATGCCTATTTCTGCTGGTTTAAAATGGGTGAGGGCAATCTCTGACACGTCGTATCTGACTGTGCCATCTTTGTTGACGAACACGCCGTGTTTTGCTCTGAGGATTCCTTTTGCTGGATGTTCTGGTGTGTGTTCTTTGTTGCTCGTTCCGCGTATTCCTTTGATGAGGTCGGGATAGACGTTCATCTTTAATTTTTTAAGCAATGCCGCAAACAACGGTTGCACTTCAAGAGCTTGTTCTTTGTATTTTACCATGCCTTTCTGGGTTGCTATTGTTTTTCGTTCTGTTATCGTATCGCAGGTCTCACAAACGCTCAAGACCGTCTCCTTGTTGCAGTGTTGGCAGAAACAGAGCGGAAAGTTTGCCGTGATTTTTCCACGTAGAAGTGCGCTTTGAAAGCTTCTGAGCTTTCCCCCTTCTTCACCGATGGGGAAGAGTGTGTGTGGGCTACCGGTGAGCTTTCGCATTTTTGCTTTTTCTGGACGGGCCATTCTCGTCCCCACAAATATGCCTGATTTGTCATGGAGCTTGACTGAGGAAATGACCTTGATGAAGTCGAGGGGATTATTGTCTTGAACATGTGCTTGCGCTTTTGCTTGCAGCTCTATCGCTGCCTGTCGCGGATCTTGAGAGAAAGAGGGCAGTTGCGCCAGTAGTGCCTGAGCGTCCTCCTTCTCAATAACCACATACTCAAAGTTGATGAACAAGTGAGGTATGCCGAGCAGTTCAAGTGTTCGTTTTCCTTCTTGTTTTTGATAGGGGATGATGATTTTGTTCTCTTCAATGATTGCCTCTCCCAGCCAGGAGAACAGTGCAAAGAGTTGGTCGTACGTTATGGTCTTCCAATGATACGTGTATCGCGGGTGTAAGGACGTGTCTGTTGCTTTTGCGAGTGCTATTGCTGCCCGTGCAGATAATTTTGTTCGTAATGGATTTTTGAAAAGATTGATGAGATTTTCTTCGGTGATGCCGGTTTGCTCGTGTACTGCAGCACAGTCCAGATCTCCATAGCGGTGCACTATTGCCTTTTCGAGCTCAAGAATCCATTGTTCTTGACAATATCCCGGAGGGACAAGGACGTGCGCTCTATCAAAGAAATCTCCGTAGCTGACAAGCAGGTCTCCCGCAAAAAGTATCTCTTTTACTTGCTGACGGACTTGCTTCGCCTGTTCTTCCGTCTCAACAAAGACAACTGATCCGTCATGCAGTTTGACGATGGGCCCTTCAATGGTGTCACAGGAGGTTATGGCTGTTGCTTTTCCTGGGCGTTCCGTCTTGAGCTGTGTCCCTATGGCTATGAATTCGTTAAGGATGCGCAGTGTTGCGGGATGGAGTGCTTGACTGCTAAACCCGGATGTTCTGCATCTGCCGTATCGTAATCTGAATGCTCCTGCACGGAGTGGGTGTCCGAGCACGGGTCTTCCCGCAACTAAATCCTTGATGTAGGTGTAATCTGGCGTTATCTTTTCTGAAGATTCTTTCTTCTTTTGTGATTTTTCTCTTTTTTGTACGACAAGAAATTTCTCAAGGAATGCCCAGTGATCCATGGCGAAATCCTTGCCCCATTGCTTTAACGGAGCCCACAATTTTGGTGCTTTGAGCGGGATGCAGCTGCTATGGATGAGACAATAGCCGCTTCTGAGCTTGTTCGTCTGTATACGAGGGATGTCTTTGTAGTTGGATACCTCCCTGTCCTCACTGGGGTCCCCGCCGATTTCCACAGGTATATTTTGCATGAGAAATTCTGATTCGGCCGTGCTGGGAAAATATTGTAAGTTCGTGACATATTCGTGATAGTCCTCGAGTTCTGCATGGCAGCGCTTGATTTCAGTGAGCGTTGGATCGTAAGCAGCATATCCAAACTTTTTTCTCACATAGTCAGCGATAAGTACGCAAACGCTTGCTGCCGTTCCACCTGCATTTCGTATTGGTCCACTGAAATTCAAACAAAAATATTGTCCTGTGCCATCAAGCCTGCTCTTGATGTCGATACTGGTGAACCCTTCGAGTGGGCTGCTGACCACACCAACAGTGATGTATGCAAATCCCGTCCTGATGCCGACCTCTATTGCCTCCTTCTCAGAGGGAAAAGTACAGAATTTTTGTCGAGCAACCTCTTCTGCAATGGTTAATGCAACACGCCAGTCCAAAAGGCCGTACTGCTGTTCCAGTGCAACGATACGTTCTGCCGCACCCGATCCCTTAATTTGGGGAGCAACGACACTAATCAAACCAACAACGCGCTCTGCCATGTTCTTTGCAAGATTGACCTCAACAACAAGATCGGGGTCGTATCCTTTCTTTCGCGCTTCACTGGCAACTGCATAAAGACGCAGGCATTCTTTCTCGAGCTTGGCAAAATACTGTTTCATGGCTGGGCTGGCATTCATGCATTTCCCTCGAGAAAATTGAGCGTTTTTGCCTCTCTTGTTTTCAGGTTAAACACCATTGCTCTGCCAAGCTGTGGCTCTAATCCTCGTTTGTCCTGATATTCTGTGTTGGCCACCCATCCGCTGCTGTTCACGAGCATGACATTTCTGTACGTGGTTATGATTGCACGATGTATGTGCCCGGTGATGAAAAAATCAGGGACGATATCGATGAGTAATGGATCCTTATCCGGATACGGCACGTAGAGTGTCGCATTGTGCGCAGGCGCGAGATGCCGTCGTTGGAGCAGGTGTTTCATGACTAAATCTACACGTTTTTGCCCTCCTGCTGCCCTGATGTGCTCCACTTCTTCAGAATAATATATGAGGCTGCCACCATGATAGAGCAGCACATCAAAACCAGGAAATGCTGCCGTCTTTCCTATGTTCACATATGCGGGGTTGCTGACGAGATGAACGTTTGGCAGATCATAGAGTGGTTTTGCGAAATCCTTGAACAGTTTTGGTTGTGGCTCGCTTAACCTGCCGACGTCGTGATTCCCTGGCGATATGATGATGTGTATGTGTTGGGGCAGTCGTTGGAGGTATTCGGCAAGTTTTGCATATTGTTTGTAAACATCGGTGATGTTGAGGTCTTTTTCTTGATCGGGATATATGCCTACGCCTTCTATGAGGTCTCCCACGATGAACAAGTATCTTGTCTTGCTTGCCAGATGTCGTTGTTCTTCCTTGCCCACGTTGCCGCTCAACCAATCGATGAATTTGAGAAATTCCTTTTCCATGAATTTTTTGCTACCTATGTGCAAATCACTAATGACGACAAGCACTTCTTCAATTGGACTTTTCTTGAATTCTTTATTGAGGGGAATGTCTGGCAGAATTATGGTGTCTGCGTAGAGTATGCCTTCATACGTGCCGCTGATGCCGATGATGTCATCCAGACAAAGCGTCAATGCCATGTCGTACAGGGGGCGTTTGTTCTTGCTGATGAGCACTGTGAGATGGCCTGTTTGGTCTTCAACTGTGAGAAGGATGTTCTTGTTCTTGGTTATGTTCTTCTCGAGAATCATGCAGATGATGGTTGCTTGTTCTCTCTCTTTTCTCGAAAGTAGCCGTTTTATTGCCGTGGTGTTCTGTAATTCTTGCCTCCCCCGCAGCAAGGCGTCGATGCTCTTATATCTCAAATTAAAATAGTTCACAAAATCCTGCACAGATCTACTTCCCGCCTTGTCGCTGTACGAGCGGACGATTTCCACGCTTCCTTCTTGTTCTTCTTGGACGGGGCCCGTCACATTAGACTGCGGTGCTGGTTGCTCGAGCACTTCGAGTTCTGGACTGAGCAGGATTCCTTTTTTCAGATAATAATCCACAAGATCATCAGGTTTCAAGGTGGAGCCCTTCCTTTAATATAGAGAGTACTTTTGGCTTAAGATGTTCGGGTAGGTCCACGCTGATCTCTCTTGTTCTGCCATAACGGCCCTTGCTGATTATTTTTGCATTGATGATGCCGAGCATGTCGAATTCCGCAAGGATGTCGCTGAGTCGTCTCTGTGTTAATGGTCGCAAGCCGGTTTTTTGACATATGTTTTTGTAGACTTCATACACTTCTCCCGTGAAGATTCTGCCTGTGTTCTTTTGATGGATGAGCAGTATGGCATGCAGTGCTGCTTGGAATTGTTTTGGTTGTGTAGTTACCGCATCCAATATTCTGTCGCGCTCTAGCTTTTCTTCCGCTTCATCTAAGTCAGGTATGGTCACGCATTCCTTGTTGTTTCGTTCCGCAAGTTCTCCCGCCACGCGGAGCAGTTCAAGAGCTCGTCGTGCATCTCCATGTTCTCGTGCGGCGTATGCTGCGCATTTGCTGATGACTCCTTCTTCAAGAATGCCTTCTCTGAACGCTTGTGTCGCTCTTTTTTTTAAGATGTCCTGGAGTTGCAGTGCGTTATACGGTGGAAAGACGAGTTCTTCTTCACTGAGGCTAGATTTTATGCGAGGATCGAGGTTGTCCGCAAAAAGTAAGTCGTTACTGATGCCGACCAAGGATACTTGTGCATTTTTGAGCTCGATATTGACTCGCGTTAAATTATATATTGCTTCATCACCCGCCCGTTTAATGAGTTGGTCTATTTCATCAAGGACAAGGATGACGGTTTGCTTCTCTTTATCGAGTGTTTGAAAGAAGATGTTGTATACTTCGTCAGTAGGGAGCCCTGTTGGGGGTATGGCCTTTCCAAAAAACCGAGCAAGTTCTGCAATAAGTCTATATTCGGTGTCCGCAATTTTTTTGAGTTTGCAATTGAGATAAAATATGCGCAAGGGTATGTTTTCTCTCTGTGCTAATTCCATCATTTTTTCCGCAACATGCTTCATGATGAGTGTTTTCCCCGTTCCTGTCTTTCCATAAATGAACAGATTTGATGGTTTTTCAGAACGAAGAGCTGGTGCTAGAATGTGTGCCACTTGTTCTATTTCCCTTTCTCGATGGGGTATGTTCTCGGGAGTATATGAGCTTTGAAGCACTTTTTTATCTTCAAAAAGTGAATTTTTTCTGATAAAACTCTCGAAAAAAGAAGTTATGTTTTTTTGTTTCTTTACCATCAGAACATCCATGAGAAATCAAGGTTATATAAATGTTATGGGTGTGCAGTATGTATTCTGAAAAAAGGTGTTGCGGACGTGAATTTTCCAGACAATAAACCACCCCTTGATTTCTCATGGAACTGTTATGTAGTAAATTTTACCTGTATGTTAAATGGTAGAATAAAGATAATATAATAACCTACACAAATACACTACACATAAGAAAG
>JAZDHK010000017.1:0-2767 GCA_043806035.1 archaeon | reverse complement strand
GGGCCGAACAGAGGAAGAAGTACGGCAGAGAAACTCAACAGGAGAACGCAGACCATGTTGATGTGCACGCCTGGCGTGAGGCCTGTGAAGATGCCGATCAGGACACCTACCAAGATGGTGATGATGAGCTCGAGGAACATGCATATTTTGTATCTAGCTCGTTTAAAGAAATGTCTAATAAAAAACCGAAATTATTGCAATAACAGCGAGTGGGTGGCGTTCGACAGCAATCTTTAAATAGCCCGCTTAACAGCAATCAGCAAATTATTCGGGGGTGTGTTATGAGAATTGTGCTGCTGGTCTCGATTATCGTTTTTGGTATTGCTCTGTTTTGCATACCTGTTCAGGCGGATACCTATGCAGGGCTTACTGCTGACTGCGTGACGCTGTGCAACGCAGAGGATTATGCCGGTGCATATGCGTGCTTCAAGAAAGACAGAGACCCGCCGAGCGCCTACCTTGCTGTTGCCACCTGCGCGTTCAATGCGGGCAAAGACACCATAGCAGAGGATTACGCGTTGAAGGCGGCAAGCTCGAATATGGAATGGGTTACTTTCCTAAACAAGTTCGGCTACACGGTGATCCGCACGGGCGGATTGGGTGAGACGTATGTTCTTGCGTACGTCGCTTCCGGCGGCGCACGACACAAAGACAAGGCTATCCAATACTTGAAGACGTCAGGGCAGTGCCAGAAGAGCGATGATAAGGATCTTTGTGCAGAACAGTACTTCAACAATGTCGTCATGCAATACCAACAAAGAAACATCCAGGGCGCAAGAGTCGCATATGCAAAGCCAACCGTTGAAACTATCCATGGTCTGGTCACTGACCATTATGGCAAACCGCTCAAGTATGCGAAAATCAACTACAAGTGCGGAGCCCTGGACAACATCGCATACACGGATGAGAGCGGTAGCTACATGATAAACTTCTCCAAGACAGGAACGTTGGACAGTCCCACAGACATCTGCACGAACGGCAAGCTCTATCTCAAGCTTAGCTATACTGACCCCTCGGATAATAAGACCTATTTCAGGATTCTCACGAGCGGTGAGGAAACGTACGTGTGGCGGCAGCTGAACATCCAGAACGAATCTGACCTTAAACAAGACTTCTCGCTCAAGCAGCAGTATGCACCAGGAAAATACCAATCCCCAACAAACCCGACGAACTTGGAAGACAGGGGAGTGATGTATTTCCACATGTCAGAGGCAGTGGACTTCTACAAGAATTTCCTGAAAGCAAACATCGACTACAAACTGCCTGTCGATGTCATCTCTCACCAGACGGCAGAAGCGACCCAGTACTCACCGACGACAGGGACGATATACATCCACTTGCGTGACTCATCCTACACCTCTGCAAACAAACCAAAGAATAGGGAGTGGCACGAGTTCTCGCATCACGTCATGTACTCGTTGTATGGTCAATGGCCAGGTCCAGAAAACCCTCCCTGGGAAAGAAACCATAACGGCTACGCAAACCCCTCGACGGCAGACAGCTTCAGCGAAGCATTTGCAGAATTCATGCCATTGGTGATAGCAGAGCACTACCACTATCCCTCTCCCGAGGTTTATCCAGTGGGAGGAAGCCTGGAGCAGGATTGGAAAGCATGGAGTGCCAGGGGATTCTACGAGGAGCTTGCTCTAGCAGGAGCGCTCTGGGATGTTTATGACGTGAGTGAGGAAGCAAATGATACGCTCCAGATGCGGTTCGAGGACATTTGGTCTGTGCTCAAGACGTATAATAAAGACTTTACAGAGGTCTATGAAGAGCTTGGTAGGCAATTCCCAAAGAATAAGGATCTTCTCAAGAAAATATGGATTGCTCACGGCATTTATGTTGAGAACAAAACGGGCAACGGCATATACGATGCTGATGAGCCGTTCGTAGACCTGAATGGAAATCGTCGAAAGGGCGTTGCAGAGCCGTTTATCGACCTTGCGGATAATACAACACATCGGATGATTGTATATGATGACAACGAGAAGGCAGGCTCTGCCGCCAACTATCAACGACTTGCCAGAAGAAGCGCCACGAACGATCCTGCTAGGAACATCAAGGTAAACAACAATATCCCCACATACAAAGTCGTAGTAAAGTTTACGGATCATCCCGAATGGAGTTATGAAGTCATCGTCGACAACAACCAAGGCATGGTGAACGTTCCCATGCCCGATGAGGAATACAAGGCAACGGTAACCATAATTCCTGAGGGAATAGCCACGAACAAACCGCTCACCATAACCAATGAAGCATTTTCGGAAAACCTTGAACGGTCAGCAGAGCAAGAATACTATGTGGAGCATGACTTTGGCGTTGGCAATGTGGACATAGCCGAACGAGCTGTGGAAAACGTTCCTGCACGAAACGATATCCCCTATTGGGACTATCATGAAAAGGCGCAGCCAGCAGACTATGTGTACAAAGAATTTCAGGACGTGTGGGCTGAAGGAACGAGTTCTGCTCCTGCAGGAAAAAGCAAGAGCGTGCTTCCTTGGATTATTGCAGTGATTGTGCTCGTCGTCGCAATCGTGCTGCTCCTGAAATTCCGGAAGAAGAAAAAGAAACATTGAACGGATTGAGTAGTTTTTTTTGAGATAGTTCTTATCCTATTTTTTTGTTCTCGTGTTGTACTTTTTGTTCGCAAAGTATTATGTCGTTTACAACACCTGATGAAGTGCATGAGCATAGACGATGATTGCAGGAACTGCATGCACGGTGGCATCGGTGTTTGGGGTATGGATTCTGTGGACGTTATTGCTGT
>JAZDHK010000016.1:0-69592 GCA_043806035.1 archaeon | reverse complement strand
GTGCTCAACACCACCATTGCAGACTTCCTCCTCAGCCTCAACCGCAGCATAGATAGAACACGCATACGCTGGGATGCCTGCAACGACACCAATGCTGCAGTTGCCGAATTCCAGGCATGCAGGCCACAAGGATTGCATGGAGAGTTCGTCATCTACTACCACCCAACACTCAACCTCACTATGTTCACGTACGATGAGGCGTACAATGCATCTGACATCCTCAGCCCAGGGGCATGGACGCAATTCTGGCAATGGGTCAGAGGGCTTTTCACCATCAACATCGACATCACCTTTGTGCAAAACACGACGAACCTCGAGCGGCTCTATCTCTATCATGACAGCTCACGAAGCATCAGTGCAGTCCAGGAAAGAAGATACTGGCCAGCATCATTCGACGAAGACGGCCTTCCCGTGCCTGACAAAATAGTGAGCTATATCTTCGCCAACTATTCCGGAGTTCCTTTCAGCATGGACATGCTCAGTAACGCAGGACAGCTCAACAGCTCCGGAAGCAGCTTCTCCCTCATCAACGACACCATTGCAGACAGCCTCTGGCAATTCCTCACCAGCAGCGTCAGAGTGCAATAAATTTATAAACGACTCCTGCTCAGCAGTAACTATGACACGCAAGGCCGCATTCGCGGGCATATTCTACGAAGCACAAGAACAGGCACTCACCAAACAAATAACCGACTGCTTCACGGACAATAGAGGCCCAGGAGACTTGCCGCTCAAGCGAGGAAAGAAAGAAATACACGCAATCATCGCACCCGCAGCAAGTTATTCTTTCGCAGGGCCCTGCGCAGCGTGGGCGTACAAGGAAATAGCAGAAGCAACATTTTCCGACGTGTACATCATCATCGGGCCACAGCATGCAAACAAGACAAACGCAGTCTCTCTTGTCGGGTATGAAACGCCGCTCGGCATGGTGCGTGTCGACCAAACACTGGCAAATGCACTTCTTGGAAAGAACAAAGATCTTGTCGTTGACGAACAGGTGCACGCGGAAGAACACTGCATCGAACTCCAAATTCCCTTCCTGCAATTCGCCACACAGGACAAGATGCACGAACTCAAAATACTGCCCATCCTGCTGAGCACGAACGTCAACGCAAAACAGCTCGCACTCGACCTCAAAGAAGTGCTCGTCGAGCAGAACAAAAAGGCGACATTCATCGTGTGCAGTGATTTTACGCACTACGGCAGGAAGTACCATTACGTGCCCTTCAGCCAAGACATCAAGAAGAACATCTACGACATGGACCGTGACGCCATTGCGTTTATCAAAAAGCAGGACGTCAAGGGATTCTTCAGCCTCATCAAAGAAAAATTTCTCACCATTGACGGCTACGTGCCCATCATTGTACTCCTGCTTGCCCTTAAAAAAGTCAGCGCCCGGCTCGAACAGTACTACACATCTGCAGACGTCACCAACGATGAACGTTATTTAGAAAGCGTCAGCTACGCAGCCATCATTTTTGAATAAGCCCTTCCACAAACAGCTCAGTGACGACAGTGGGCATTTCCAACTGGAACAGTTCAAGCACGGCAGGTGCAACCTCACCCATGCTGCCAACGTGCTTGCCACTGACGAGAATACCACAACTCCTTCCTTTAATGAACACCTCTTTGTTTTCTTCAGCGACATCATACACTAAACCAAGCCCGTGCAGCAGCGCATCAACAACCTGCTTCATTTTCGTGAAGTCAGCGCTCTTGTTGCAGAGGACAATGCCCAACGCCAATTTCTCTGCGACGCCCGTTTCCGTGCTCTTGTCCTGCTCAAAGACCGTGCCTAGCTCAAACAAGTTCTGCGGGTAGTCATGTAGCTTGTTCCGCTGCAGCGTCTCCAACAATCCAGGAATGAGCGATCTCCGCAGGACGGCATAGTCCTCGCTCAACGAATTCTTTAACTGAATGAGGTTCGCATGTTCACGCACCTGCCTGTTTTGCACTTTTTCATTGCTCAAATGCACATTGCATGCCTCGATCAGGCGATGGCCTATCAGCAAACTTCTCATCTTGCTCTCATACTTCGTCAGTGGGTGCTCCTCACCCATCGCCCCCCGAGTAGGAATGTCTTCCTTGAACTGCTCATACCCGTACGCGATAGCGATGTCCTCAATGAGATCCACTTCGTGCATGATGTCCGCACGATAACAAGGGACAAGCACTTTCTTGGCAGCATAGCCAAAACCCATCAATTCCAAATACTTCTTCAAGTCAGCCTCAGAAAATTGCACGCCAAGAAGGGAGTTCACCTTTTCAAGACTTATTTTCATCTCCCTCGGATCGAGGTTGGGGCTGACCACTGTTTTTTTGTCCTTGATTTCCACACTGTAAATGTCACCCCCCATGTCCGCAAGAGACGTCACGATCATGTTCAAGCACACGCTCAAATAGTCATAATCAAAACCGCTGCATTCAATGAACACGTCCTTGGTTTTCGTCGTAATCTTGCCCACTTTGTTGCTGTTGATAATAGGAGGCATGCTCATGACGTTCTGCTTTGCATCGACGAATACAGGATAGACGCTGCAGCCATCGAGCAAGTGCCCGTACGCTCTGCCAGTGGGGTGCATGCTCAAAATTTGGCTACCCGTCAACTCTTTAGACAGCTCAAGCGGGGCGAATTTGATCTCCTGAGGCTTCTTCGCAATGAATGTTATGGGTGGTGAGATGTGCTCCAACGGATAGATGCCTATGGCTGTCTTCTTCCTGTTCCTGCCATACGTGATGTGCAGCTTCTCCTGCAAGTAAATGATTTCCTTGATGAGCTCATCATTCAGTTTCAATCCTTTGACGATGGCACACGCCGTACACGGTCTCACTTTCTTGACTGAAGGGTGGATGATGACCTTGACTGAGCTCTTTTTGACCGTGTACTTCTTGAGTCCTTTTTTTGTCCCTATGAAACTTCCCAGCGCTCTCGCAAACCCTTGCTCGCTCAACAAGTCAGGCCTGTTCGGGTTTATTTCGACAGTGATTTCATCCTTTTGAATATCCTCGAGGCTCTGGCCCAAATAGCTGATGCGGTCGAAGAGCTGATCATCGTTCAGTTTCTTCCCTATCTTCTTGTAGATGGTGTTCCTGTCAAGCTTAACTGTTGGCATGTTTTTCCTTCTCCAGCACACGCATGGCCAGCGTGTAGGTTATTATGAATGTAATGACTGCTGCAAGGATCATGAGCATAGCCATGATGAACGCCCGCATGAGATGTTCCGAAAAAAAAGTGTAGGTTATGGCAAAGTGCAGCACGCCTGCAAATGCGAGCGCAAGCTCGAACAGCATAATCTTTTCCAGCGTCTCATATTTTAGTCTGAGCAGTTCTAGCATTGCAACCACGCCTTTATTTCTCTGAGTTGTTTGATGTCGTTCCGGTACAGGTCACGAATGTCCGTAATACCATAGTATGGCGCGATGATGCGCGCAAGCCCCAAACCCCACGCAAGGACGGGCACATCTTTTCCCAGCAGTGGCTTGACGAGCTCTGGGCGGAAGATGCCAGCGCCCGCCAACTCAACCCATTGCTTTTTTTCCTTATTGAATCCCAGCACTTCGATGCTCGGCTCAGTAAACGGGAAGAAGCTCGGCTTTATCTTGATATCATCATAACCCATCTTCTTGAAGAATTGCTTCAGATAAAAAATGAGCTGACAAAAATTTGCTCGCTCATCAACAACAAATCCCCCCACTTGGTAGAGTTCGAACAGATGCTTCCAATCAGGATTCTCATTCCTGAACACCTTGCTGATGTTGAACACTTTGATGGGCAGAGGCTTGCCTTTGAGCTCCACCAGCTTATGCGCGGAAAGAACCGTATCGTGCGTCCTGAGCAGGAGCTGCTCGGCTATCTCTTCCTTCCACTCGCCACCCCAGCCCGTGCTGCCCGTATCCCCTCCGCGCTCGTGGGCATCCTTCACTTTCTTCACGACATCCTTGGGCAGCTTCCCCCGTTCTGGGTTCTTCAGGTAGAATGTGTCCTGCATTTCTCTTGCAGGATGGTCTTGGGGGACAAACAGTGCATCCATGTTCCAGAATGCAGTCTGCACGATATTCCCTCTCATTTCCGTGAAGCCCATCTCCAAAAAAACCTTCTTGACGCTCTCGACGGCCTGCTGCTCGAAATGCACCTTGCCATACGTGATCTTGGGCACGTTCGTCTTGACATCGTACGCTCTGAACTGCTGGTCCTTCCATGCCCTGTTCTTGATAATGTCAATCGTGACGGCTTCCAGCATGCCGCTCGCATCGAGGTTGTGCTTGAGCAATTCTTCTCCAGCTTCTGTCAGCGTTATGGTCTTGTTCTTCAGCACGTCCTTCTTGATGATCTGCTTTCGCTTGATGAGTTCATTGTACGCAAACTTATCCTCTGGAGAGAGGTCATTTTGTGTGCAGGGAAATTTTCTCCTCAGAAATTTCTCTTCCAGCAAGTCCTTATCCGCAAGCTGCCTTCCCGGAACGGTAAGGCTAACCGTGCCTTTCGTCACATCAATGGCAGCCCGTTTTTTGAGCACGCCCAAGCTAATGGCAATTTCGCTCTTGTCAATCTTCGCCTTGCCCGCCAATTCATGCAAGGAAATGCCTTTTGCCTGCTTTAATGCATTGAGCACTTTCCTTTCAGGAAGGCCATCCCTGAGGTAAATGACACCGTTCTTGTCAAGGATGATGAACTCCTTGCCCGCTTCCTGCACCTTTACCAATTCCTTGTTCTGAAGCCACTGTACTGCTCTGCTGGCCTCTACCTCTTTCAGGCCGCTTTCCTTGACGATATCCGTGAAAGAATGCTGCTTAGCCAGGAGCGGCAGAATTTTTCTCTCTAGCTGGTGCAATTGGTCAATAACACCCCCCATGCCTGCCAGTATTCAAGGAACACCTATATATACTTATTGGTGGTATTTATAAATAAACTGGTGTTGTTGAAGGGAAAAAAAGAAAAAAAATTCATTCAAAAGTGGTTAATTTTTCACTTTTTGACAGGAATCATTGCCTTTGCAGGCTTCATTTCCTTCCATGCGAGCTCAAACAACTCCTCAAGTGCGCCGGCGAAGAAGGGCGTATTAACCCAGATGCCGATGTCGTATGTAGGATGCACTTCTGTATCATCCATCACCATGAAGATAAGCTCCTTGCCATCCACAACAATGAACCTGGCCTTACTGACCGTGTGCCTTACTTCGGCAACTCCCGAAATGTCCTTGACCGCGTTCAGTGTTTCCTTCGTTATGGGTGCGGCAATGCGTATCTTCACACCGCGCTTCTTCAACTGCTCAAAAACAGGCTTTAACCCCTCAACTTTACGCATCAAGCCCTGCGACGTCGTCATAATAATTACGGTCGACTCCGCATTTCTGATGGTGAGGTCGATGTGGTTGTACAAGTTATGCCTGCCGCGCAAGCTACCACTCAAGTCCGTCGGCTCGACGAGCTCAACGCCTTGCGTGTGCAAGTTGTTCAATTCCCCGATGACATCCGTGCTCTTCAGCTCCTCGAGCTGCTTGATGTTGTCTTCCGCTGAAGACTTCACATTCTTCTTCACGCGCTCGACGACTTCCTTGGGAGAAACGGCAATGTACTTTATTGGTTTGCCGAGCTTCATGACAATGAAGCCTTTTTTCTCCAAACTCTCGAGGATGTCGTAGCTTCTGCTGCGAGGCACGTTGGCGATGTCGCTCAATTCTCCTGCGGTGCTGACGCCTCTGCTCAACAGCGCAGTCCATATCTTGACCTCGTAAAGATTGAGGCCGAAATGGCGCCTTAGTTTACTCAAGAACTCTTCCTTTATAATCATCGTCTTACCTCCGATGTAAGGAATCACCCCTTTTTCATCACTACGCATTCACTACTTTATATAGCTTGTGATTTTTTACTGGTTAATGATACAATTTCTTTTACTACCAACATATGAGAAGAATGCACTGCGCACTACCGAGTAAGCACGTAACATCGTTCGTTCGGCAATTCCACCATTCCCACGACGCTGTACGGGATGTGCTTAAGGATCCACGGCTCACGGATGGCAAGCCGCTTCCCTCCCAGACTCCTCGTGGGAAAGCTCAGGACGACATGCTTGGCGTGAATGCGCTGCAATACACGAATGGATGATCCACGCTCGAGACTCTCCAACGTGTCAACGGTCTTGAAGAGCAGACAAAGATCTCCGACAATACGTTCTTTGCCTCTCGTGAGGTCCTGCGCGCGTGCCTCACCATTCCTTTTCGTTCGTGCAAAATACGTATTCAGAAATGTGCAATGCGTTTTGGAAAGCTCGACGGCAATATAGTGTGGTGAGCAGCCGAGAAAACCGTAACTGCACGGATTCATCCCTGCCGCGAGATCAACGACAGAGTTTGGCATGCCGATTATGGCGAAGAGCTCGGCATACAAGCGGGGATAGAACGGCAGTCGCTCCTTCGAGGAACGATGCAACGACAACAGTGCCGCGTCCAGTGCATCCAACGACAACTCATGTCTGACATACTTGTCCAGCAATTTCTCTTTCTGCCCTGTCTTCTCGAGCACGAACATGCCATACGTCTCATGCAGGATACTTCTTACTTCTTTGATAAGAGCGATGACCTGTGCATTCCTCAGCACTTGCTTTTGCGTAAGATCACTGTCGAGAACAGCTTGTACTTGCGGCGTAAGATGCTCATCCAGCAGGCGTGCGATGAACGATGAATCCAGCGACGCAAGCTCGCGCTTTTCCATTATTGACGTTATGAGTGCTGCCAGCGCAAGAGACATGCAACACCCCCGAGCTTGTTGAGCTGCTGCAACGCATCCTTGTTCGTGATGATGTGCACTTGACCTTTCATCTGCTCTGCGCGTCGCAGCAATCGTTCCAGATCTTTGTGCTTGCCTGCCAACTTGTATTTTTTCAGCAAGTCCTCGCTCACGAGAACGCATCGTGCATTGCCAGAGGTTATGGCTTCGTCGGTAGCTTGTAAGCCATATGCTGCCACATCATGCGCTATGCCTGCCATGAGTTCGGCAAGCAGCTTGAGCTCCTTTGTCAAGGTGTCATGCTCGAGCACACGTTGCAGCGCAGCGCTTTTCAGGATTTCGGGAATGCTCTGCTCATCAACCCCGCTGCAGTTTACGCCGACAGCCTTTTTTCGCAATGCATCAGGCAATTCCTTCAGCAAGTACTCATTCCAGAACGCGGGACTGGCACAGATGATGTTCGTTGGCGTGTATCGTGCATCATAGGTTTCCAGCAATTCTTTGATGTCGTGATAGAAATTCTTTGCAGCAGTGGGCATGGCTTTTTTTGCAACGCTGCCTTTCAGTTTGCTCAGGACGATATGACCTTGCTTTTTGAGCAGGACAAATAATGCGTCTTCTCTGTCAAAAATGACGAGCAGCATGTTTTTCTTTTCGGCAAGGCTTTCCCGCAAGCGCTCCTCCTGATATGCGGCCCACGACTCTTTAGCCAAGTCCAGCGTGGACCCTTCCTCAACCTGCATGCCTTGGTGGCTGCCGCGAGCAACCTCATCATTCCCATCAAGAACAACGCCGATGACACGTGCGCAGGCATCAGTCCATTCCACTTTTTCTACTTGCAGAGAGAGCGTATAGATCTTCCGTTCCACGCGAGCCTTCTCGCTCGTCCTATCACTCAGGCTTACCTTCCGCTCTACTTTTCCCCGAATGTGATCTCCTTGCTCGATGAGCTGCGACAATTGCCAGACATCATCTTTGTCTTCAACAAAAAGACGCACAGAACCCTCTTTTCTCGACAATAACCTCATAAAAGCAATGACAACATTTATATATATAAAGGTTATTGGTTGGCTCGATAAAAAGAGCATGACACGAACAGGAAAAAGAGGGGCTGCGGCGCCAACATCGGGAGGCAGTGCTGCCGTGGTTGTCATCATCATCACGGCATTGGTTATTCTCTACTTGCTGTTCCTCCCTCCAGAAGTACGCAACGATCTGCTCAAAGACAATTCGGGAACAGGCATTGGTCTCGAGCCAGATTCCGGAAAAACAACAACGACAACACTGCTTGACGAGCAGGTTGGCAAGCTCAACTACCTGCGATTTTCTGAGCAAGAGCACGACATTCCCTCATTCACTATCACGAGCACAACAGAACCGCAACTCATAAAGAACATTGCAGCACTCTTCGTGAAGAACTCCTGGCTGGGTAAGACGACGGCCAATATCACCTTTAGCACGGACTTAACGAACACGGCAAATGTCCGGTTGGTTTTTGGCGTAAAAAGCCCTGATGGTAGGCTGATTATCCGCATCAACAACCACGACATCTACAACAGCGAAGTCGTGCAAGGCAACCCTGCCCCTCTGGCAATTCCTGATGAATTTCTCGGGGACAATAACTTGTTGACGTTCGAAGCAAGCAGCACTGGATGGGCATTCTGGAGAAGCCACCAGTTCATCCTCGAAAACGTGCAAATCGTTGCTGACATCACGGATAGAAGCAGGAGCAAGGCAGAGCAGCACTTTTCCCTCACGGAACTCGAGCAGGAACAGTTCGACAGGGCACTGCTGTACTTCTACCCTGACTGCGATCAAACAACACTCGGACAATTGCAAATACGCATCAACGACAAGCAAATATATTCGGGCGTTCCAGATTGCGGCTTACTCAACCACATCGAACTCGACCAGGAATTATTGCAGCAAGGAGACAACACCATAAAATTCACTGCTACTGAAGGCAGATTCCTCGTTGACAGAATACAAATCAAAACCGTCCTCAAAAACCTCACGTATCCCGTCTACTACTTCACATTGGACGAAGATTTGTTCGGTGCCCGTTCTGCCCAAGGACAATGCGGTGAGGCAGACAGCATTTGCCCAGCAAACTGCGAAGCAGATCGGGATCCGGACTGCTGCTATGCAGAAAGCACGTACTGGTGCCCTACACCAACACAGAACGTACGTGATCGTTGCGTCGACTACGTCTATGAGGAAGACTGTGACAGATGCGATGCAGGTTACCAAAAAAAATCAGGAAATCCACCCAATGCGTGCGAGGACCGTTGTGGTGACGACACGGATGATTCCTGCCCGAGCGGCTGCTCCATCTATTATGACAAGGACTGCTGTTACGAAGATAATGAGGACAATTACTGGTGCAAAGAAGTGCCCTTCACCGGACAGTCTAACACGTGCAGAGCAAGCGTGAGTGGTCAGAGCTGCTTCGACTGCCCTTCAGGATACAGGCGAGAGGGCGGAGGCAGGCCGAACTGCCCCGCACAGCAGGACGACACGGAAGAATACTTGGGCAGCAAGTACGATGTCAACTTTACTGTGCAGTTTGCGACAAGCGATGATAAGAAACTCGATGTCAGTGTCAACGGCAACCGCTTCAGCATTGACACGAACAGGCTAACCTTCTCAAGGCTCATTGATGCTGACGTGCGCAGCGGCAGCA
This sequence comes from archaeon, assembly GCA_043806035.1. Classification (GTDB taxonomy): domain Archaea; phylum Nanobdellota; class Nanobdellia; order Woesearchaeales; family UBA9642; genus JAZDHK01. The sequence goes on along the minus strand of JAZDHK010000016.1, from coordinate 60,183 downwards.
ACAGCATCGAGCTCATCCCTCGGTCTACCGTCGAGATTGCCAGCATCACTATTAAGTTAAAGAAAAAAGCCTAAACATTTAAATAGTCCTTTCTCGAGAATTGCTAAAAAGAGGTAAGCATGCCGTCAAATGTCCAGCTTAAGACTTCTGCAGAACTTGCCATGGAACGTGCAAGAAATATAGAACAAGCCGCAGCAACTCACTTTGATGATTCTAGTGCACGCGAAGCCTTTCTCGAAGAGCACAAGGAGAGAACTGCTGAATTGCAGGAAGCACAGAGCTGGCGCGAAGAAGAAGCAGATGAACAAAGAAAACTTGCTGAATTGCGCAAAGAGACAGAAACGAAACTGAGAAAAAGCGCAGCGCAAGGACAAAAAAGAAAAATGGCAGGTGCTGCACTGAGCATGGCGGGACCTGAAGGCATGGTTCTTGGTTCTTTGGTTCAGCAGCAATCGGTAGCGCAACAGCAACACCAACAACAGTCAATTCAACAAGCAGCAGAGAAAAAGTCAGAAAAGCTCAAAAATGCCTGGCAGAAAACAAAAGAAAAAGCCAGCAATGCGAAAGAAAAGGCGGGCGATGCGTGGGACAAGACGAAGGATGTTGCGGGCAAGGCGTGGGACAAGACACAGGGGGCAAGGGAAGCGACGGGAAAAGTTGCAGGGAAAGTGGGTCGAGGTGCACTCATGGCAGGAGCTGTCGTTGGCGCAGGGGCACTTGCCACGGCAGGGGGCATCAAGCGAGGCATCGGTAACACGGCAGAAGCAATCAGAAGCAAATCACCAGTATGGTTTTTGCTTATCGTGGCAATTTACCACTTCCTCATCGATGGCTACATTTATGGCTTCAGCCCCGCAGCGTGGAAGACTCGACTCGCCATATATCTTGTTATCTGGTTCATTGCAAGCTTCATGGTATTCAAGACGGGACTGCGAGATGTCCGGCAGACAGGGGTGTTTTTGGGGATAAGTCTTGCGGCAGCATTTCTGCCGACAATCGCTGACTTCATCAGATCATTCGTCATCAGCATGGGTCTCATCGATCCCTGGTTCATTGGTGTTGTGCTCTTCCTCGTTCCCATCTGGGTATTCTATCTGGGCATGAACTCAGTGAATGCATCCATCGAAAAATGGACGAGACGCTACTTCAACCTGCTCATTCTTGCCGTCATCCTGCTCATCATCGCAAACCTCAGCTTCAATGTCAACTTAGGGCAGGGCAGCACGAGCTTCAACCCCATACAAGACCTCAACGTATTCTTAGATATGGTAAAAGAGGCATGGACGAAAGTGTGGACTGCCGTCTTGCACAGTCCCGAGACGCTCAAGCAAGAGTATAACAAGACCAAGTCGCGGATGATCCAGGAATTGTATGGCGGCAAAGTAGAAGACAACGAGAATGAGCAGCTTGGCGTGTACATTGACAATCTTAGGCCTGCGGCGACGAAATTCTATGCGGACAGCCCCGTCATCGTTTGGGCGACCATCAAAGGAAAAAGCTTCAACAAAGACATCACCGTGCGTCCACTCTGTTATGCTCGCAAAGGCAAGATAGAAATTGAAGGACGCCTTGACCCTCCTGACGATATTTCGCTCGAAAAGTTTGGTGAGGAAACGGTCATGTGTTCGTTCGACCATCTCGAAGCGGGCAGCTACACCATCACCTTCGCAGCAACCTTCGCGTTTGAGACGTGGGCGGATACCGAATTGTATTTTATGGACAAAACGGCCCTGCGCAGCCTCCAGAGCCAAGGCATGGACGTTAATAAAAAATATCAGATTCCCAAACAAAGCCAGGCCATATTCACGAACGGCCCTGTAAAAATTGGCATCATCAGCAGAGAACTTCCCATCGGAGTTGGTGATGATGGCAACCTTGGCATCTTCGGTGTCACTCTTGATAACAATTGGCAGCAAGGAAATCTTAGCAGGGTAGAGCAATTCATCATCCGCATGCCACGCCCGCTCATCCTCCGCAGCTGCGACCTCGGACCTGCAACTCCACAAAGCTACCAGGATGGCAATCCCGACTTTGTAGAATTCAACAGCTACCAATTCACGAGAGGAATGGAAGGACTAGGCATGCAAGAATTCAGAAGCGTCACGTGTAGGCTCCAGCAGGAGAACGCGCTTGACTATCCCTTGCTGCCACAAAATACACCCTTTGCCATCAACACCATCCTCGTAGAATCATCATACGTGTACACGATGAGCAAGTACATCAGCGTCAGAGTATACTGAGCACAGTGAAGCATGATTGCAGCCAAAACATTTATAACCCCTCTGCAACACAAGAACGACATGCGTGCACTTCCCCTCCTTGCCGTTTTATCCTGTCTGTTACTCATGCTCAGCGCCTGCAGACTTACCGATGTGGATAGAAACATCATCACAGGCAAGGACGGATTGGTCGTTTCCTTCTTGAAAGAGCAGCCTCCCCAAGATGTGCTGGAAAGCAGCTACGTCCCTTTCGCACTGCTCGTTGAGAACAAAGGCACGTTCAACATGGCCAATGATACACGTGCAAAGCTCAGCCTGAGCTACGATCCCTATTATCTCGAAGTAAGCGAGGACAACGGCATACCTCCCTTTCCCCGAGGGATAGGATTGTTGTATGGCAAGTCGCTCTACTATCCCAATGGTGACAGCACAATCATGCAAGGCATCTTGCACTTCAAGAGCATCAAAGGCCAGCGTGAGCATCCGGAAACAACGATCTCTGCCGTACTCTGCTTTCCCTACCAAACAAGCGTTTCCCAGACCGTGTGCGTAGACACGAGCAAGTATTCCGAGAATTATCGGAAGCAAGTATGCACGGCAAAACAGCTCTCGCTCTCATCACAAGGAGCACCCATCGCCGTAACCATGATCAGCCCAGAAATTTATCCCGTACAAGGAGGCGACTATTACAAACCACAATTCAAGATAGATGTTTCTAACGTCGGAGGCGGCACCGTGCTCAATCCGGGAGATCCTGAAGATTTCGATAGCGCATGCTTCCTCCAAGGACTCAACAGATCCGAAATAGACGTGGTTCGCGTCAGTGCAGCATTGGGCAGCAGAGAATTACAGTGCAGCCCACAAAACATTAAACTCATCGATGACAAGGGATTCACACGATGCACGGCAAGAGACGACGACGTCGTTCTCGGTGTGAGCGACAATTACGAAAGCAACCTCTTCATTACGCTCACGTACGTCTATCAGTCAGGTGCACAGGCGAAAGTGCGCATCGAACGAAGCACAATAGAGGGAGACACGATCATCAATCCTCCGAACGAATGCCTGAACAGGCCTGATGGAGAATTGTGCTTCAACAGCATCATGGTCTGCAGGGCAAACGAGTGCATCAGCAAATGCTACTATTGCGTCGATAATCCTGATGCTGCACTCTGCCAGAATGCATGGTTAACACCAACCTTTTCCTGCTCCTGCACCGAGCAGGAATGCAATGCACTCAGGAGCCAAGGCAAGTGTGTTACGGGCTATTACTGCCCAGGCAACAAATATTGCTGCGAATCGTCAGATAGAGGATTCCTCGTCCTGAAAATGAAACAAATAGGCGGTGTGCAGCAGCAGGACGTCAGGAGTCCCATGACTCTTGCAGCAAATACCGAATACGAATTTTGGGGATACGCGGGGGGGCCGGGCATCACTACCTGTGCTATAGATTTAACCACGCGTAACGGTACACAATTGAGTCAAGACAACTATCCTTGCAATTCAGAGCAGGGAGGGGAGCAGCAAGCGCTCCAGCACAAACTAACGTTGCAGACAGAACACAACATGCAGTACAGACTGCACTTCAATGCGTATGTCCAAAACGGCAATGAAGCACTCCTCTCGAAGGAGATACGCCTGAACGTCGGATAAAATTTATAAACCCTGAAGATGGAGAAAGAGGTATGAGGCGAGTTATTCTGGCATTGGTGTTTTTGCTCTTTCTAACAGGATGTGGCAGCTACAGCAACAAGCAAAATCCTGACAAGCAATACTTTACAGGAACAGAAGGAGTAAGAATGGAATTTGCCGACTCGGGCAGTCCCCCCGTTAGGCTGTACTATTTTACGCCGACACAGGCACGGGATGCTCCCAACGATTTCACCGTGAGCATGATTCTACACGATAAAGGAGCAAGCTATACGAGAGGGGCAGTCTTCGTGAGCGGTTTTGACCCGGGCATGATGCGCTTCCAGGAATTCAGCGTCGATCCCACGGGCATGTCGGACTGTGGTTTTGACTTCAACCAAATGAGCGACTGGACGAGCTTCTTCATATCCTTCGTCTGCAACGGCGTTCATGCCGAATATCAGGACAACACGCACTGGGGCATACAACTCAACAGAATTGGTGATTTTCTCAACAAGATAACGAGAAGCAACGATGATTGGACCTGGCTTAACGACTTTCAGATAGAGTATGACCAAAATGGTAACAACGGAGCGGTGCATCTGAACTGGGCAGGCATCAACGTCGACATACTCAACTACGGTAGAGGTCTGCTTTTCGCGCTCGCAGGCATGAACCTCAGCAGGTACAACGGCCAAGAATACTTACTTGCGGGGAACACGCAATACTATCCTGGAGGTCAGCAGGACTACATCACGTTCAACGGGCGCATTTACAACTGGCCATCCAATCTCGACCACACCCAACAAACATTCCTCGTGACGAACTGCTACGCGTACGCAACGTACGCCAGCCCAGACATATGCATAGACCCAGCACCCTTCTCCGAGGACAGGAAGGTATGCAGGGCAAACCAAGTGAATCTCAAAGGCAGCCAAGGAGCACCCGTGGCAATAACGCACATCGATGCAGAACCCACCCCACAGAGTGTCGTCTTCACCATAACCGTCAAGAACATAGGCAGAGGAGATGTTATAGACCCAGGTTATCTGGAAAGGTGCTCTCCCTACTATCCAGGAGACTTACGCAGCAAGCATCTGAACGTCATCTATCTGGGAGATATACGCATAGCGGGCAGCAGGGACAATGCGCCATCTCGAGGCAGCAGGCTCACCTGCAATGAAGACTTCATCAGGCTCGATCCAAAAACAAAGACAGGCACCATCGTCTGCACATACGACCTACAATACGCGACCATGCGCAGTGCCTACACCACACCGCTCATCATCGAGCTCTGGTATGGCTATTCGGAAACGATAGAAAGGCACGTGTACGTGAAGCGGGCAGGCTAAAAAGGACAAACTATAAAAAACCATTCGTCACAGAAAGACACAGAAGGAGGTAGAATTCATGAATAAACTCTTTATACCCTTGCTTGTGCTTGCATTCCTCGTCACTGCCTGTGGTTCGCAGCAACCATCAAACACCCGATTCTATGCGGGTGGAAATGCCGGAGTAGTCATCAGCTTCGAGCCAGACGCACCTCCCGATTATGTCACGGCTGGCGGGGACTTCCCGTTCGAAGTCGGCATCCGCATGGAAAACAAAGGAGAGACTACTGTTGACATGGATGACATGCATATCGAACTTAAAGGACTTGATGCCAGAGAATTCGGTGTCAACAACAGCGATGACTTCAGAAGCACAGCAGATGATGATCTTCTCGCTGTCCGTCTGAATCCTGACACGGGAAAGATAGAGAGCTTCGCCCCCGTTTCAGAATACTTCGCGCTTAACCACGTCGAGGATCTTCCTGGTAATCACGAATTTCCCATCGTCATAGATGCGTGTTACGTCTACCAGACAAGAGCAATCGGAGAATTGTGCATCAAGAAAAACCTCCTCGACAGCAAGAACACCAAGGTCTGCATCGTCTCGGGTCCGAAAAAGTTCGAATATTCCGGAGCACCGGTCGCTATAGCTAACTTCCAAGAATACACGCAAGGATCTGATAAGATTAGGTTCACGTTCGAAGTCAGCAGAGGAGCAGGCAAGGTCTTCGAGAACGGCACCGAATGCGCATACGGCTTCACGAACGCGCAGGCGAGAGCCGCAGAGGATAAAGTTATGGTGCGTGTCAAGACGGGCATCGAAGGAGACTTCTCCTGCCAAGGATTCACCACAGACTCTGATGGTGTGGCTTCTGGTGTCGTGAAACTGGTCAGTGGCTCAAGGACAGTGAGCTGCGTGCAGCAAATCCCCGAATCAGAGCGTCAGGATAAGACGAAACTCGTCAATATCTGGATTGACTATGACTTCCAGGAATCGATCATCACGAAAATCCTTGTGAAGTCAAGCGGAGAGAATGAGTGATAGTTACGTGATATTTTTTTCTTTTTTTATTTTTTGAGAAGTGCCGTTTTTGCAAGCAGTGTTTCTAGCTGGATGAAGTCATCGCTGCCCTCAACCATCCTGAATTCTATCTCTCCACAGAGCATGACCAGCTCGAGCTTCGCATGATCTGACAAGGAGAGCTGCCAGGCGCTCTGCTGCATTTGCTTGATGACATCAAGCCCGCCAAGGCCGTGTTTGAGCATGGTATCGAGCAGCCGCTGCTTCGCATCCAAGAATCTGCCTTTTGCTGCAAGCTCCAGCACATCAATGATCTCCTTGGGCTTTGCGACACTAGCCACTTCGTATATTTCCTTTTCCGTTATGGTCGTCGAGAGGGCTGCTGCCCCTTGCAGGACGTTCTCTGCACGCCTGCAATCACCTCGGGTCACTTCGTACAAGGCAGCTTTTGTTTCCTTGCTCATATGCAGCTTCTCCTGCTTGGCGATGTTGTCTATAACGTTTTCAATGTCCTCTTGACTCAATGGCTTGAACTTGAAGAGCATGCACCTGCTTTGGATCGGATCGATAATCTTGCTTGAGTAATTGCAGGAGAGGATGAACCTGCACGTCTGCGTGTAGTTCTCCATGGTCCTTCTCAGCGCTTGCTGGGCCTCTTTCGTCAGTGCATCGCATTCGTCGAGATAAATGATCTTGAAGGGGACTGCCTCTATAGCTTTTGTCCTTGCGAACTCTTTCACTTTAACACGGATGACGTCGATGCCTCGCTCGTCAGAGGCGTTGAGTTCAAGAACGTGCTCTTTCCAGTCTTTGCCGTACAGCTGATGTGCCACGACGAGTGCGAGAGTTGTCTTGCCAACGCCAGCAGGGCCTGCAAACATGAGATGAGGTAAGTTTTTTTGCTTGACCAACGCCTCTACTCTCTTGATGACTTCCTGCTGGCCCTTCACCTCAGCAAACGTCTTCGGCCTGTACTTTTCCGTCCAGATGTCGTGCATGAAGATTAGAAAACAGGGGATTGTTTAAATAGGTTATGAAAAAATTTTAATAAAGGGAAGCACGTTATGTAGTGTGGATATTCCTAAAATTCTACTCGCAATAGTATTGCTTGGCACATTCCCTGTCGTTGTGTTCTTTTTGACGGCAAGCTTCTCTCTACTGACGTTGATTGTGTTTCTTCCGTATGCGTTACTTACTGTGCTTTTTGTTCGTCGGTTCGAGAGAAAGTATGCATTCTGGATGGTGGGACTCTTTGTCTTCATCATATTTTTTACCTTCATTCCGTTTCCAACGTGTGATATTAATCCAAAGGGGTTCTGGGAGCAAAGTTGTACCTGTATCGGCGTTATTGAAGACTCATGGGGGTATAGTGAATGCATTGGCGTGCGTAGCGCCTGCTACGTGCATAACCACACTATAGAGCCTCTGCAAGAAGTGCCTTGCTCTTAGATAATATCTTCTTCAGCAACGACGATGAAATCGCCAACGGCAATCACGGCGCTAAAGGGGATGAGGAGATTGCCTTCCTTCGTCCTTTCCAGCTCAAGCTTCTCCGTGTAGCTTGTCGGGTTGGCCAGCACGAGATGGATTAATTCTCCAGACCTTGTCTCGAAGACAATGTCACCAACGTCACCGAACCTTTTTCCCGTCTTAGAGACAATCGTCTTGCCCAAGAGTTGCTTTGAGAATTTTTTTTCATCCAATGATTCGGCCATGACATTCACCCTTTGTAACTTCTCTTAAGTTAAAGCAGTAGCTTAGAGATGCTGCCTCTATTTAAAGTTTTCTATGCATTCTCGTGAAGCGAAACGTATTTAAAGAAGTGTATCTATTGCGCAGTAAAGGTGGTAGTATGCTGAAGATGAAACGAATTTCCGAGACGTACGACATGCGAGTATTCACTGATTCTGGCGAGTATTTTGGCGATATCGAGGAGGCCATCCTGGTGCAGACCAAGGTCTTTGGCTGGCGAGTCCGCTCGACAAAGAACAGCTTCCTGAACAAAGTGCTCGGCTCGGCAAAGGGTGTTATCGTGCCGCACCAGCTCGTCAAGAGCATAGGAGACATTATGATCATCAGCAAGACCGCAGTTCCTTCTGGCGAAGGAGGCATGCCTGCTGACGACGAAGCATGAGTACTGAATTGACGTTGTCTAATGACAATTTCGTGAAGCAATTCTCACACCAGTATGCCCAAGCAAAAGCTAACGTAGAGTATGGCATCGAAGAAATGTACAATATAAGCTATGTGCACATCACTTTTGTTGAGGGTGATACTGTAGCGGGGCTTTCTTTTGACTACATCAAAAATAACCCTAAACTACACATTCTCATTACAGGCGGAAAATTCACTATCAAAGTAGCAGCTCAAGATTTTAAGACACTTATTTTCAAGGTAGATGTGCACCACCTATTGCTTGAACGCGGGGGATATTCTTGGAAACTCAAACTGCCCAATAAGGACGTCTATTTCAATTTCTTCCGCTAATTCTCAGTATCTTCTGGCTCCTCAAACATCTTCTTTTTCGCCTTAGGAATCTTCTCGACTGCGCCATTGCAGTTGTCAAACAGTGTTCGTAGTCCTTGCTCGAGGCTTTCTCGTTCTGCTATAAGACTGTGCGTGTAGGGGATGATGCTCCACTTCTCATTCCGTGCAAGATTCACGAAGATGATCATGAGCTTCCTACATTGCGTGTACGCATCCCACTTCTTTATCAGCACGTCAAGGTTTTCTGGGGTGTTCTCACACACAAAAATAGCATCTTCGGGAACAAAGTCTGCAAGCTGGCCACACACGTACGTCAGCGTCTTGTCCTTGAACTGGCAAATAATCTTGTTGTTCTCTTCTTTCATACTCTGGAGCTTTCGCTCCATGGCATCCTTGAATTTAATGAATCTCGTTGTCCATTCAATGAGTTGCATGTGCTGACCTTTGTTTTACGAGCTGGTTCGCGTACGGCATGATGAATGCCAGTGTATAGATGATTCCCACGATGAGGGGGCTGTTGCTGTTGTGGAAGCCAGGCAGGACGAACAATTCCTGGGAGAATCGCACGACGATATAAAAATTGATGAATGCAGTTGCTGCAACGATGAGCGTTGCACTGTACTGGTGGATAGGTTCGAGCTTCTCAAGATCGTTGATGAGCAACGCAAAGATCAAGCCATAGATGATGCCGAGAATGCCGATGATGATGAGCAGACTGATGATGTCCAGCGTGCTGAAGAGCGGTATGAGAAATATGGCAAAGAACAAATTCCCGACAAGCACGCAGAACACAACCAGCACATAGAGCAGGTTATGATGTCTTTTGTTCGTTGCATGGTGCGCCCGCTCTATGCTTTCGATGATGCGTCCTGTTTTTTCTATTTCTTCAGGAGTCCATCCCTTTTCTTTGAGGAGGGCATAGTCTACATGCATGTTTCTCCTCTGGGGTTCTGATTTATATGTTTTTTCGAAAGTTTTATATACAAGAACAACTCAACACACCATACTCGTACCTTAATGTGTATACTAAGATACACATTAACTTCACTTTTGGTGTTTGTAAACGTACTTGTCAAGAAAACGACGGAATCATACATCACCGCATCGGCTCTGGAGTTCAGAGACGCTCCAGAGTCATTTTCTTACTCACCATAAATTTTTGCAGCGCTTACCACGATGTCTCCTTGATCGAGTTTCATGATACGCACACCCTGTGTATTTCTTCCTACTGTGGGAATGTCTGCTGCAGAAGTCCTGATCATGATGCCATTCTTAGAAACAAACAACAATTCGTCCGTATCCGTAATGCTGCGAACGCACGCAACAGGTCCATTTCGCTCCCCACAACGGATGTTAATGACGCCACTGCCCCCTCTGTTGATGCAGCGGTATTCGCTGATAAGCGTTTTTTTACCGAACCCATGCTCGGTAACGGTCAGCAACTTTTTGGTGTCTTCCCCAATAACCATACCCACCACAGCATCACCTTGACGCAAGCGTATACCTCGCACACCTCGCGCAGTCCTCCCAACGCTACGTACATCATGCTCACTGAACTTGCTCGCCATGCCTTTTTTTGTTGCAAGGATGAGTGTTGCATTGCCTTTTGTTTTTATGACATTAACGAGGACATCACCCTCGTCGAAAGCGATGGCCTTGATACCCCCTCGTCGAGGATTTGCATATTCGTTCAGGTTCGTTTTTTTGACGACACCACGCTTTGTCGCCATGATCAAGCATTCCTTGTCCGTGAATTCCTTGACGGGAATGACTGCCGTGACCTGCTCTTTGTCAAGCTCAACGAGATTGATGAGAGCTTTGCCCTTACCATATCTGTTGCCTTCAGGGATTTTCCAGATCTTGAGCCAATGCACCAGCCCTTTGTCAGTGAAGATGAGCAATGACGCACGGGTGCTTGCCACGAAAATGTGCTCGACAACATCCTCATCCTTCTTGTCCGTACCAATGACTCCTTTGCCTCCTCGTCGCTGCACCTTGAAAATGTCAAGCGCTGTTCTTTTGATATACCCAGATCTCGTCAGGGTGATGACCTGCATCGTGTCAGGTATGAGTTCCTCTAGCTCAAGGGACTCATCCTCATCGCTGATAACTGTCTTCCGATCATCTCCATACAGCTTCATCACCTCAACCAGGTCCTGTTTCATGACATCACGTATGGCTTCATCGTGTGAGAGCAGGTGCTGGAGTTGCCTGATGGTTTTCACGAGTCCCTGATGTTCCTGCACGATTTTTTCCTGTTCCAACTGGGCGATTCTTTGCAGGCGCATTTCGAGAATGGCTTGTGCCTGTACATCACTCAATCCGTACTCTGCAATCAGCTTCTGCTTTGCATCTTCAACCTTTGCGGCTTTCTTGATGAGCGCAACGACGGCATCAATGTGCTGCAAGGCCTTCTGCAAACCTTCAAGGATATGTGCCCGTTCCTGTGCCTTTTTGAGCTCAAACTGAGCTTTCCTGACAACAATAATTTTTCGATGATCGATATAGTGTACGAGTGCGTGCTTCAGTGAAAGCAGCTTCGGCTCATTGTCGACAAGAGCAAGCATGTTGATGCTGTAACTCACTTGCATTCTCGAGAATTTGTATAAGACATTCATGACGATGTCGGGATGTGCATCCCGCTTCAGCTCAAGCACGATACGTATGCCCTCTTGATTGCTTTCGTCACGCATGTCACTGATGTCCGTGATTTTTTTGTCACGTACTAATCCTGCAATTTCCTCAATGAGTTGCGCCTTGTTTACCTGGTAGGGAATTTCAGAAATGATGATGCGCTTTTTCTCCTTAACCTCATGTACTTGCATGACGCCTTTCAGCTGGATGATGCCTCTTCCTGTCGTATAGGCGGACACGATGCCGCTCCTGCCAGCGACGATGCCCCCCGTAGGAAAGTCAGGACCTTGCACGTGTGTGATAATCTCGGCAACGCTCAGTTCAGGGTTGTCAATGAGTGCAATGATTGCCTTCCCTATCTCCTGAAGATTGTGTGGAGGAATGTTCGTCGCCATGCCCACTGCTATGCCATTACTGCCGTTCATGATGAGATTGGGAATGCGTGAGGGTAGCACGTCGGGCTCTTGCAGGGTGGCATCGAAATTGTCCTTGAAATCAACGGTTTCTTTGTCAATGTCCAGCAGCATTTCTCCTGCAATCTTGCTGAGTCGTGCTTCCGTATATCTCATCGCAGCAGCATTATCCCCATCGATGCTACCAAAATTTCCCTGTCCATCGACGAGAGGGTAGCGCAGCGAGAAGTCCTGTGCCATGCGCACCAATGTCTCATACACGGCACTATCACCGTGGGGGTGGTACTTTCCCAAGACTTCTCCGACAATCCTTGCACACTTCTTGTGTGCTTTGTTGTGTGCCAAGTCTAGATCATTCATGGCATACAATACTCTGCGATGGACTGGTTTTAGGCCGTCACGCACATCGGGCAAGGCACGGTTGACAATGACGGACATGGCATAATCTATGTATGCAGACTTCATTTTCTGCTCAACAATCTCTTTGAGAATGCGTGATTCGTGCGGGACAGATGGTTCTTGTGATGGCGTGTTCGTCATGGGGGTCTTCCTGTTTTTATCGACGCTGAAAAACCAACCCGGTTTATAAGTGTTTTGCTTTTTTTCTGACGCTGTTCCTCTCAACGAATGAGGTATTTTAGCGCTTGTTTTCTCACAGAAAAGCTCTTTCCGCAGTAGACGCACACCTTCCGTTTTGGCGCAAGTTCCTCACCTGGCTGCAGTCTCGGCTGGACGAGCATCGTGTTTTTGCAGGCAGGACATCTGACGAGGAAAGGCATGATTGCATGAAAAAACAACAGGCATAAAAAGGTAGCGGTCTCGTGGTCAGTGATGGCAGTCTTCGACGACATCAAAAACAAGCTCAACGAACACAATATCGCATATGAGCACTTGCAGCACGGCTACGTCCGTACATCTGAAGACGCCGCCAGAACAAGAGGGACGAGCATAGAGAATGCTGCCAAGGCCCTCGTGCTCAAAACAGACCAGAACACATTCGTCCAAATAGTTCTTTCCGGAGCGCAACGCGCAGATCTGAAACGGGTGAAAACAATTCTTGATGTCAAGAACGTCGCACTCGCCAGCCCGGAAGAGGTACTTGCATTAACGGGCTGCACCATAGGTAGCGTTCCTCCCTTTGGCCAGCTCTTTGGCATGCAGGTCATCATGGATGAGGACTTACTCACGAAAGACTATGTGGTATTCAGTGCGGGCACGCATCATGACAGCATACGACTCCACCCGCGAGACTATGTCCGTGCCGTTTCTCCTGTGCTGGCAAGGTTCACGAAAAATACTTTTTGAGCTGTTCGTGCTCTAGCACGAGAGCATTCATGGATCTGATCACTTCATTGATGTCGTCGATGACCGTTTTCAGCAGTCCCTCTTTGTAATCGGTGAGATTGGGATTTTCGTCGAGAATATCAATCAGCGTCCCTATGTGGCCATTGATACTAATCAATACTTTTTTCATGTTGCCTTCATCAGGAGAAAGTTGCGGCTTATCATCGAGCGCCTTAATCTGCAGTTCCGCTTCCGTCTTCAGGTGCACGAGCGTGTCGTACACGTTGTTTGCTTTTTCTTCCTTGTCCGCAATATCGTTCTGTTCAATGCAGGTAATGAATGCGTCTACCTCCTTGCGCAACGTGCGAATCAACTCAACGATTGCCTCAACGCTGTGACCTTCCATGCTAGCCACAGGACAAGCATGGTTTTTAAATGTTGCCCTTCAACGCTTCATCGACGTCAATGCGTTCTAGAACGATGCGACGCAATGCCTTGCTGAACACGAATGGCTGTTCGTGCTGCCAGGCCTGCTTACCAACAACGATGCCAGCAGCTCCTGCAGCCATTGCCTCATGTGCAGCTCTTGCTAGATCCCGAGGAGCACCTTGAGCCTCTACAACAATCTTGACTACTCCCGCACTTTTTGCCACCCATTCGAACCCTTTCGAATCGTAATGGTGGGGGAGTACGACAACATCAACGCCGAGCTCTAACGCAAACCGTGCAGACTTTGCCATGCCGTCTGTTGAGAGAGAAGGCTGCATCTTTGCTATTACGGGAAGGCCATAATCATGTGCTTTCTCAACAACTGAAGCTAAGAACTGACACTGTGCAGGAATCATGCCGAAATCGTACAGCACGCCGTGCGCGCCAAGCTTAAGTGCACGCTCAACACTTGCAAGATGCCATTCCCCTTGGTTCAGTGCAACAATGAGCGACACATCCTTGAAGTAGGTATGATGATACTTTTCTGCAATGCCCGGATTGAGCACGATGCCCGTATAGCTCCCTTCCAGTGCAAGGTCAAGCAAGAATTTTGGTTCGATCGTTTTGAGGTCGAATGTTTGGCTTACATCTCTACTACCAGCATCGGCGGCGAGCCAGAATGCTCTGCCATTTCTCAAAAGTTTTGCAAGATGGATTCTCAACAACTCACCCCTTCTTGTTGTGTCCTGAATGTTTTTCGTTTATAAAACTTGCGTTGCCTTTCCTTTTTTTATTAAATTCTCCTCGACAACAAAAAGAAAAGCTTTATATACTCGGGTGGGCAAGAATGGCGTATATGGAAGGTAGCGTGTTCAGGAATGCCCTGGACTTTTTTGTACAATTAGGAATATACGATGTAGTGTTACCTTTCCTGCTTGTTTTTACTCTGGTCTTTGCCTTTCTCGAGAAAAGCAGAGTCTATGGAACGGAGCAGATAGGCGACAAGGAATATTCCAGAAAAAACCTCAATGCCATGACGGCATTCGTCCTTGCATTCCTGGTCGTTGCGAGCAGTCAGCTCGTGGCAGTCATCAACAAAGCACTCGCGCACGGCGTGCTCCTGCTCATCCTCATCTTTGCATTCATGCTCCTCGCCGGAAGTTTCCACAAGCAGACGAAAGAAGGATTCTTTCTCGAAAAAAATAGTGTCTACTACAAGCTCTTCATGGGCATCATGTTTGTAGGCATAATCCTGATATTCCTCAATGCCCTCGGCTGGCTTGAGCTCATGTACAATTATCTGATCAGCAACTGGAGCAGCACGGCAGTTGCAAGCATCGTGCTCGTCATCGTCATGGTCGGTGTCATGTTTTATGTTGTAAAAGAACCTGCGAAAGAGGAAAAGAAGGAAGGTGAGTGAACATGGCGTACTTAGTAGACGCGTTATACACAATAGGAAACCTCGGAGTCATGGACGTTTTGGTGCCGTTCGTTCTTATTTTCACCATCGTCTTTGCAGTGCTCCAGAAGACAAAGATTCTTGGTGTGGACAAGGACAAGGCCCCCAAGAAAAACTTCAACGTTATCATCGCCCTGATCATGGGTCTTGCGGTGGTCGTGCCACACGTCATGGGCTATTATGCCCCTGAGCAAGACGTTGTGAACATCATCAATCAGGCGCTGCCAAACATCAGCATCGTTGTCGTTGCCATCGTCATGCTGTTGCTCGTCATCGGCGTCTTTGGTGGGGAGATCAAGTTTGCAGGCACAGGACTTGCTGGCTGGGCAGTGCTTTTCGCCATCATCACCGTACTCGTGACGTTTGGTGGTGCAGCGGGATGGTTTGGGAGGATGCCAGATTGGCTTTACTTCCTTGAAGATCCGGACACGCAAGCATTGGTTGTTGTGATTTTGGTATTTGCCATCGTCATCTGGTTCGTGACAAAAGAGCCGAAGAAGGAAACGGACAAGAAGAAAACATTCTTGGATACGTTCGGCGAGGTCATGGGCAAGAAAAACGACTAAAGAGGTGGAGCAATGGCGGGAACGATTGACGTCAGCCTGACGGGTTACTTCAGTGTCATGTTTACGTTCCTCTTCGCCTTCGTTCTCGTCTATGCTCTCCTAGAATACGTCAAGCCATTCAGCGACAAGGCCAACAAGGGTTGGCATGCCATGATTGCTCTCTGCATTTCCATTCTTACGGTGGTTTACAAACCCGCAGTGGGCATCATCAGCTTTTTGGCACCTTGGTTTCTCATCATGGCCATTGTCATTTTTTTCATTCTTTTCACCCTTGGCATTTTTGGGCTCAAGGAAAAAGACTTCTTGAGTGCAGTAAAACATGACACCACCATTTACACCTTCATCATCGTCTTTGCCATCGTCTTCGTTGTCATTGCCTTAGGAACGGTCTTTGGCCAGCAGTTCCTTTCTAAAGGAGGAAGTTCAACAACAAGCACTACTACGGGAAGCGATAGTGCTTCAGCAGGGGATGGTTCTATCACTAACGAAAGTGTTTCTGCGGGCAACACCTATAGAGAAAACGTCTATGATGCAATCTTCCATCCGAAAGTTCTCGGGTTCGTCTTTCTCATGCTCGTCGGAGTATTCACGATAGTCTTCATGACAAAATCGCAGATGGGCTAAGGTTTCTTCTTAAAACTTTCCGTAATCCTTGAGAGCTCGTTCACATTATCTGTGAACTGCGGCAACACTTTTGAGAACACTTTCTCCATGGCCTTGATTTCAGCGCCCACCTCGAGTATGTTCTTGTCATATTCGCCGATTTTGCCGAGAATTGCAGCATGCACTTTATCAAAGTCTGCCTTCAGGTCAGTGAATTGCTGCTCAAGCTGCGTCATCCTGTTCTCTGTCTTGTTCTTCCAATCAATGATTTTGCTGATGTCTTTTACCAGCTCGTTCCATTTCTCATCAATGATGGTTTCTACAAGTTCCTCAACATCCTCAGATGCGGGTGCAGCGGCTGCATACTGCTGTTGTAAGGGAGGAGGGGGCATGGGTTGTTGCGGTTCAGCATATTGTTGGTATTCGGGCATAGGTTGTTCCATGGGTTGTTGCTCCTCCACAGGTCCTGCACCTTGTTCGACGCCATTGAGTGCATCAAATATCTGGCTCGAAGTGAAGCCATCTCGCTGCAGTGACTGAATGATCTGATTATTTGTGTAGCCTTGCGCTTTCATCGCTCTGACTTGGGTAAAAGGTAATTCAGAAGGTGGTGCTGGCGTCTTCCTTTTATCAAATATTCCCATGTAGTTCTCCCCTCTTTTCTCTTCCAACGCCGTTTGAAGTATTTAAATCTTGCGTGCTACGCACAACCAGAGATGCTCTTGAGGCTCTCAAGCGATTGCTCGCCCTCATACTTCTGCCCATTGATTATCCATGTCGGATAGCCGCTGATGCCCGCTTCCTTGCACGCATCCGTCTGTTCTTGGGGATTTTCTGCAATTGCGCATTCCACATAAGGCATATCTTGTGCAGCATCTCCGAAGAGTTCCTTCTGGTTTGCACAATGGCCGCACCAGTATGCACCGTACATTTTTGCACCTTGCGCAGTAAGGCACGCAGCAAGCTTTGCAGGGCTGACTATCTCCTCATCCAGCAGGATGAGGATGTTCGCCTTTGCTTTGAGCTCATCCAGGTACGCTATGTACGCCTGTTGGCTTTTTTCTTGAGTAAGCTGGTTCTTTATTTCATCGGAGACCTCAGAGAAGGGGCGAGGGTTTGCTGCAATAGTCTCCACTTTCAAGATGAGATGGTAGCCGAACTGGGTCTGCACAATAGCCATGTCGCCATCATCGAGCGAGAATGCTGCATCCTCGAATTCGGGAACCATCACGCCACGAGGGAAGGTGTACTCTCCACACTTGTCCTTGCTTCCAGGATCTTCCGTATATTCTGTGACAAGCGTGCAGAAATCAGCGCCATCACTGATGTTTGCCTTGAGCTCCTCAACAAGCGCAGCTGGTTCTTCCTGTGTTGCATTGCTGACAAGAATGTGCTTCACCGTCACTTGCTCCGGCGCTTCGAACGCTGCGCTGTTGCGATCATAATACGCTTGCACATCTTCATCAGACACCGTTATTTCGTTGAAGATGGTCTTGTTGAACAACGCCGTGAGAGTGAGTTGCTTCTTGATGAGATCCGTGAAGTACTGCATCGTTACTCCTTGTTGTGCGAGCAATCCCTCAAGGTCAGCTTGCGTGAGCCCTCGTTCCGTGATGAACGAATCAAGTGCTTCCCGCACCTGATCGTCAGTCGTTATGATGTCCTGCCGTGCTGCTTCCTGGAGGAGGAGTTTTTCTTCTATGGTCTGGTTGAGGAAACTTGACAGCGTGTACAGACTCTTGATTTGAGCGGGCAGTCGGTCGTACTGGTCTTGGAGATCATCTAGCATGATCTTCTCACCATTCACGATAGCAGCGATTTTAGCAGTGTTCTGCGAAGGAGCAGGAGGCTGCTGTACTTGCGAATAGATAAATGCGATGACCACGGCAACGACAACAACCCCAAGTACAATCCACAGCCACGTGAGCGATTTCTTTTTTGGCTCTTTCTTCTCGACTTTTCGCCGATGTGTTTTGTGAACAGCCTTACTTGGTCTTTTCTGTGCCTTTGCAAGCTTGTTGATGTGGTCTATATCTTTCTTGGACGTAGAATCCATGCCTCCCCCTCCTCACCTCTCGGTTTCGTATTCGCTGAGGTTATTTAAAGTTTGTGATTTGTCACTCCCCAACAAGGAGCAATAAGTTTTTAAAGCTCTCCCGTCATAAGCACAGCATGTACGACATCGTCATCGGCCGAACAGAAGCAGACAAGAAGGCATACGGTCTCAAAGGAGCTGTGTTCTTAGGCAGGCATTATGTCAAGATGGGCATGACTACCTCTTTGTCGAGCAACGTCTACCTAGACATGGTACGAAGCCATGTCGTCTTCGTCGTAGGCAAGCGAGGTTCTGGAAAGAGCTACACCATGGGCGTCATTGCAGAAGGCGTTGCTGACGTCCCTATTGAGATTAAGAAAAACATATCTGTCATCCTGCTCGACACCATGGGAGTGTACTGGACCATGAAATATCCCAACCAGAAGGACAAGCAACTCCTCAAGGAATGGGGGCTCGATGCGAAAGGATTGGACATCAAGATTTACACACCAGGCGGCTATTACGATGAGTACATGAAAAAAGGAATTCCCACTGATTACCCGTTCAGCCTGCAACCGTCAGAGCTGGAGGGCAGTGATTGGTGCAGTACATTCAGCCTGAGCACAACAGAACCAGTGGGTGTTTTTGTCGAACGAATCATTCAGGACATGCAAGACGCAGGCAATCCCTATACGATGCAGGACATCATCAAGAACATCTCCGCTGATGACAAAGAAGAACAGCACGTCAAGCAGTCAGCACTCAACCTCTTCCAGGCCGCAGCACGCTGGGGCATCTTCAGCAACAAAGGAACACCGCTGACTGATCTCGTCCGCGGAGGCCAAATAACCGTCCTCGATCTATCCTGCTATGCGACCGTTGAAAATTCGTGGAACATCAAAAACCTTATCGTCGGACTCGTTGCAGAAAAACTGTTCGTGCAGCGCATGCTCGCAAGGAAAGACGAAGAATACGAGGCAATACACAAAACCGTGAATTATTTTGGCGAGGAGGAGAAGCAGGAAAGCTTCCCCATGGTGTGGTTGATCATCGACGAGGCACACGAATTCCTACCCAACCAGGGCAAGACGCTCGCCACAGAGCCGCTCATCACCATCCTCCGAGAAGGCAGGCAGCCGGGCATTTCATTAATTCTGGCAACGCAGCAGCCGGGAAAAATCCACACGGACGTCATGACGCAAGCGGACACGGTTATTGCGCACAGGATCACGGCAAAGATAGACACGGAGTCATTGGGTGCGTTGATGCAGAGCTACATGCGCGAAGGCCTCGTCCAGCAGCTCGACGACCTACCCAGAATAAGCGGAGCAGCGCTCATCTTCGACGACAACAATGAGAAACTCTTCCCCATCGCCATACGCCCAAGGTTCACGTGGCATGGCGGCTCAGCACCCACGGCAATCAAAGAAACAAACTTCTAATCATTTCTTCTTATGATATCCTAACCCGTGCGGCTTGTCATGTACGGCAAGCTCCTCAAGATGGTCGTGCACGCCAATCTTCGCATGGTTCATACTGACGATGCTGGAAATGAACATGAGTACGAAGAAGAACATGAGCGTGAATGCCCACGTGGGAAAGGTATCCAGCATGAATGCACTGATGACAAAGCCTATGAGACTCACCATCATAAAACTGCTACTTAACGGAGCGACCTTGAACACGAGCTCACCTCTTCTGCGTACAAGCATCGTCAGTTTATAAAGATTTCTTTCGTCATTCAGTCAACGGCAGTCACGTGCGCAGTGCACATTTTTTGTTTTGGCAGAGAACTGCCTCCCGCATCATCGATACTCCCCGCCCGCCGTATGTTTTGTTGATAGTGTGGCCAGGATGCCTGTTCACCACGAAGGTCCCACACGAAAATACGTGCAGATGGCTCCTCTCCATTCCGGGTAGAAGACAGCAAAAGCTCAAGCGCACCATTCCCATCCAGGTCTGCGATGCTCGGAACGCTTGTAGAAAAGAAAGGAAGAGGCAAGGGAAATCCGCGAAGCAGCATGCCTTCAGACGTGACTGCGTACACTGCATTACCCGCTACTACGAATATGTCTTCTCGACCAGTATTATCTGTTTCTCCGATGACAGGAACGCTCGTGATGGACGATTGCAGTTCTAGCGTACGCTGCACGGAAAGGTTTGCAATGATGAATAGCTGAGTATTGCGTCCCACAATGATTTCTTTACCTGGTGCTGCATCCAGATCGGCAATTGCTAACGGTGTACTTATTGCAAAATCTCCTAATGTAATTTCACGAACAACATCGCCCGTGCCGTTCAGCACAAGCACACTCTGTTCCGAAGCGACGACAACATCATTCAGCCCATCTCCGGTGACGTCTGCAATGACAGGATCACCGAAAAGATATCCTGCATAGTCGATCGTCCACAGTATCCTGCCGTTCGTTGAAACTGCACGTATCCGAGAGCCAGGCTCTGCGTTGTTGGGGCGGGACACGACGACTATGGTTTCTTGAAGAAGATCGCCTATTGCGGGCGTGTTCACTTCTGAATAAGGTCCCTCGACAAACAGAGGGAATCCTAATAAGAGACTTCCATCTGCACGCATTGCAACGAGATAACTGCCAGAAGCATTATCCCCTCCGTACACGAGATCAAGCCTGCTATCGCGATCAATGTCGTTGAGTACAATCGCGCCAAACGATGTGTCAGACAGTTTCAACGGAACTCCTTGCACGACTACATCTCCGGCATTCCCGATGATGAGCACAGCGGACGTCCAATTCCTGCAGGGAAAGATAATCTCCTCTCCAGCAAACGATGCAACATCACCCACAGAAGGTGTGCTGCTCGGTTCGATAACGCACGACACATTCCTCTGCCACACTACAGAACCATCCTCTCTGAACAGGAACAATTGTGATGAAGGAATGCCGGGCAGGGCAACGAACACCTCCTGTCGCCCATCTCCATCAAAATCTTGAGAAACAGGAGCAACCAGCCCCAACCAAACATCCTCTTGTCCTATTATTGTTTGCGGCCACCCTGGATGAATGGGTACGAATAAATATGGACTGTTGTTTGATGGCCTCGCCTGCACGTCAATCGTCAACAGACACACTACACTACTGATGAAAAATATGCTAAACAGCACGCTAGCACATGTACGCATCATGCACTCACCTCTTCGGACGGTGAATGAAGAAAGGAAAGATATGCTTTGCTACTGTTTTTCCGAAAATATTTCGTTCAATACCTCTGCGTTATCGAACAATAAGAGAAATCAGTATTCCCCGAGTTTCATCTGACTCTTGCGGTGCTTCTCCAAATATTTAGGGGGGTGAACGTGCACGTAGCTGAACTTCCAATCCTCGAGCATCTTTTTTGCATTCGGTGTTATTGCGGGACAGGCAAGGATGCCGCGTACAGTAGCAAGCCCTTTCGATGCTTTTATCTTCTCAACATATCTGCGTAATTGGGTGACTGCTGCCAAATCCCCCATATACCTTTTGCATTCGACCACGACGAGAATGCCTTTTTTGTCATAGCCAAAGACGTCAATGAATCCATACTTGGTGTGCTCTTCTCTACTCAATGGCGTGAATCCTTTCTCGATAAGCTCAGGATTGTGATACAGCATGTCACTCATGTCCCGTTCACTCCCCACCAACTGTAGTGTCGCATGATCTTCAAGCTTTTTCGTGGAAAGGTCATACACCTGCTCGATGAACACATCCAAGTATTCCTTCCCCTGTCTACTGTGCAGGATGAATGCATCCGTCCCCTCGACGGGTTCAAGTGTGTGTTCGCATCCTGCCTTCATGTAATTGATGGGCGAGCTCCCTTTCGGTTGATGGACGAGAATGGTCTTGTCGCTCTTGATGATGATGAGCCTATCTCCGGATGCCAAATGGCTTTCGGCACGGCCACTATACATTATTTCACAGCGCACCCACAGAACGAGGGTGGCATCGTTTTGCAGAGCCAACTTGCACTCTTCGAGGAAGGTTGTATGCTTTTGCACGAAGCAAAAGACGATGATGACGTATTTAATGTTTTTGGAAATGTTTTTATACCTCTCCCGTAAAGACAACAGCATGGGGAAATTATTATCATTGCTGCTCGCGTCCTCGCTACTCGTCTCGACGACAATAGCGGACGTGTATACGGGAAAGGTCGTCGACAAGGAAGGACGCCCTGTTGTTGGAGCAACCGTCCTCGACCCATCACATTCTGGGTTCGTGAGCACAAACGAGCAAGGCGTGTTCGTGCTTAACACTGCACAGCCCATCGACAGCGTCACGATCAGATGCATCGGCAAGCAACTCCAAAACGTCCCAATAGCCAGCTTGGATAGCATTGTGCTTCTTGACATTCCGCTGTTCGCTCAAGAAGTCTTCATCGTTGCCGAGCAGCCCCACATACCCCTGTCTCTTTCGGGAAGCTTCAACGAACAAGGCCAGCTCAGACTAGAGAATAGAGTCATAGACAATAAGCCAACGCTCGACGCTGACGTCACCATCAGAGGCATAGATGTTCTTGAATACACGCCCGGAGGGATAGGCGTGCACCAACAGCATCCTCTCGCAGGGCGCTGGACAGGGATACAACCGCTTTCTGCACAAAAAACAGTGCGGCACGGATCCATTGCCTATCCCGCATATGGCGTTGATTATTGTGTTTTCACGGCGCTCGACCAACCAGAACGCATAGCATACTCGGTAAAGACGGGCATTCCTGCATCGAGCATACGCGTAGCATACCCTCTTGTATCAGGAAAGAGGGGCAGCATTGCAGCAGAGACAGACTACGGACAGACAACGTACCAATGGATTGCAGGCACGATGTATTCCCTGCCGCGCAACACGGTGCTCCCCGCATCAGAAAATCTGCTCCACTACCTCTTCGGCGAGTCAAGACGAGGAAAGTTCGAACTTGGTTTTGAGCAAGACAAAAGCAGAACGCACGTCTATGGCAGCAGGGACAAATACCTAGACGCTGTCCTAGACGCTAAAGAAGGAAAAACAAACCTGCACGCAACAGCAACAACCTTCTTTTCCAACGACACACTGTCTATGTCCTTTTCCTCGCTCGACAGTTACCTTAACTACACAACGGACGGCGAAGAATCAGTAGGCACATCACAAGTCAGTTTTCGGAGAGAAAGCACGGCAAAACTCAAGCAACAGTTCGGAAAGTTCATCTGGAGGCATAGCAAACAAACACTCCTCGTCATTGATGGTTCTGTCCAAGAAGGAAATGCCGTACGAAAAGATCTGACGGCAGCTGACGCAAATCAAACCAGAGACACCATGTCCATAACTACTCTTGCAGCGGGAGGGGAGACGGCAGTTTCTCTTGGCCCAGGAACACTGACGCTAGGGGGCAGGATAGACCAAACACTCGTGCACAAAAAAAGCAGGGACATTAAACCTGCACTTGAAGCGACATGGACAAGAATGACACCAACATACATTCTTGAACTGCGCATGCTCCGCCACAACGTCTACTCGATAGGCGGATCAACCTTTGCTGGAGAGGATGCTGACCTGAACAAAACGGCAGTCTTCACGACAACAACGGGAGCGAGCACAGCATATTCTAGACGCGTGTACACTGGTTCTCTTCGTGTGGAATGCGCTGGTGCGCGCATGGATGCGGTCGAGAGCAAAGGCACATCGTTGTACGGCTACAGCACATGGTCGTTGCTCCAATACGACCTAACTATGAAAAAGTGGACGATAGGCAGCTATGCCCTCTTGGGAACGACGAGACTAGGAGAAAAAGGAACAATCCCCTCTTTCATTGACAAAGATCGCCGTTTTGAATGCGGACTGAGCCTAGATTATCACGTCAAGCCCTGGCGCGTCTTCACCAACTTCAGTTTTAGGGATGGATTTCCCTACACGGATAAACGGGTAGGACGGGTAACCATTCCCGGCATAGGTGAGGTGAGCTTTCTCGAAAATGAAATGAGAAACGGAAAACGGTTGCCTCCCAGCTTCGAGCTGGGAGCGGGAATAGGCTACACAAAACCATTCTCTTTCGGAGAACTCGGCATTTCCGCCTCACTCAAGAACGTCCTGCCACTTCTTCACATAACAGACACGCCCATCTATAAACGAACGTACGGACTGTCAGGGACAGACAAATACCAAATAGATTACAAAGAAGACACTTTGGGAATAATTGAAGTGTCATTGCAACGATGACGCGAACGAATGTCTTGCGCAGCATGCTGCAGATACAAATGCTTATAAATCAAACGAACACTATCTCTGTATGAAGCACTCTTGGCTCGTTACTTTCGCTTTATTGGCAACATTTCTCGCCGCACAGTTTTTTGGCTTATTTCTCATAACGAAAGAGGCGAACGTACAGACGGTGAACGGCACTATAACAGTCCAATACGGAGACACAGCATTGGGAGAACGACCAAAGACGGAGGGTAGCCAGAGCTTCCTGCTCGTCGTCATCGGCGTTGGCATAGGGACAATTCTACTGCTCTTACTCATGAAATTCAACAAGATAGGCATATGGAAGTTCTGGTTCTTCCTCGCCGTGTGGTTTGCAATAACCGTAACGCTGGGCGTTTTCTTCCCCGCTTTCATTGCATTGCTCATTGCAGCAGCTCTTGCAGCATGGAAGCTCTGGAAACCCAATCTCATCATCCACAACCTCACAGAAATATTCATGTACGGAGGCATAGCGTTGCTCTTTGTTCCCCTTTTCAACGTGCTATGGGCGCTCCTACTTCTGCTCGCCGTATCACTGTATGACGCATATGCAGTGTGGAAGAGCAAACACATGGTCAAAATGGCCCAATTCCAGACGAAAAGCAACCTTTTTGCAGGACTCTACTTTCCCTACAAGCAAAAAGAACACGCAAGCAAGCACGCAGTACATGCAAGCACGCACCATGCAACACCCCTCTTGCCAGGAAAGCACAAGCACGCCATTCTCGGCGGCGGGGACATTGCATTCCCTCTTTTGTTCGCAGGAACTGCACTCACCCAACTCTTCAGCACAGGCATGACAAAATCAGCCGCATTCCTGCACACCACCCCCGTTGTGTTAGGAGCAGCACTTGCACTCGGTCTGCTTTTCTATTTTGCAAAGAAAGACAAGTTCTATCCCGCCATGCCCTTTCTCACCATAGGCTGCCTTGTGGGGTATGCCGTGATGTTTCTGATGTAACATGGAATCAAAAGAATTTCTCGGAAAAGTCGTACATGTGAAAATTGACCGGCCAATGGGAAGCAGGCACCCGAGGATTCATGACATCTATTACGTTTACAATTACGGATATCTGCCGGGTGTTCCCGCGCCTGACGGAGAAGATCTCGATGCCTACGTTCTCGGTGTCTTCGAACCCGTCCAAGAATTTACTGGCGAGTGCATAGCGGTCATCCACAGACTCGATGATGTCGAGGACAAACTCGTCATCGTTCCCGAAGGAAAAACATACACGGACGATCAAATACGTGCAATGACTGAATTCCAAGAAAAGTACTTCACATCAATCATTCTGCGATGAACAGGTTACCGCACGCGCCCTTAAACGAAAAACATTTTAATGCTCCTCTCGGAAGAGGACTGAGAGGTGGGTTGTGAAAGGTCAGATGAGTCTGCCGTGGTATTTCATCTTCGAGCTCGTCATGCTCGGCGTTGTCGCCGTTGCTCTTATGATTTATGTCAGGGGCGAGGTCAATGACACAACCTATTGGAGGAATTATTTTGCGCGAGATACAGCGCTCATCATGGACCTCCTGCCTGTGGCAGATGGTGATGTCGCGTTCACCTACCAGCAGATTCCGCAAGTGGATCTCAAGCAAGGCATCTTCATAGAATTCGGCACGGACCGGGTGAGCGTGTACGAGCAGTCAGACAAGAAAAAGAACTCACCCGCAAACTTCCCATACGCCACGGACAACAGACTCACCTATTTGCTCCCTGAGACATTCGTGCCGTACATCATCTACTTGAACAAGAATGGCAACCGCATAGAAGTCAGCCAGCAACTTTCCCTCTCCGGATGTATTGATTTCTCCACAAGCGCAAACATTAGCGAAAAAAGAATAGCGTTCGATGCTGACGAAAGCATGCAAAGCCACCTGCTTGCCCAATTCCGCTTCGACCTCCCTCTTGAGCATCTTGGTGTTGCCTGGGATACGGCAGATGTCAGGATAGCACTCTTCCAGAACAGCTCCTACACCGCCACTAAACTCTATTATCTCGATGGGCCAAATGTGTTCGGCATGCAAAAATTCACCTGCATCCTCAAAAAAAGATACGATCTTGATGTGACGAGCATACTCAGCATGCAAGAACTCCCCGTCAGAGGAGTGCAAGACATCAATGCAGAAATAGCCATCGTCATCCTCACGCCACCGCTTGACAATACAGGACAGGAACAACTCACCACGGCAATCAAGGAAACGCTCATGGAGTACTACACATGAAAGGTCAGGTCAAATACTATTTTGAGCACGTTATACGAGTATTGGTCCTCATCTTCGCATTCACTGCAGTCATCCTGCTCATCGAACTCTACATCCTCACCAGACTTGACGTGCAAGAAGTCTCCCGAGACGTCCTGTTCTACAGAATATACTACTCACCTGATTTGTGGGAATCTCACGAAGGACTGAACCGGCCAAACATAGGCCTCATCTCCTGGGATGACATCTCGAGCAGCACGCTTTCTGGCATACACTACACGGCACAAGAACACATCGCAGCAAAAATAACCTTCATACGCAATGACTTCGCCAGTTCTGACGACCACGACAGAGCTCCCTGTACAGAACGTAATGGCACATTTGCCAAGACCACATACCTCAACAAAGCACTCTACACGAAACTCTGTCCTTATGTAGAGACAGGCATCACGGGCAAAGGCTCTGCAAGCATCCTCATCAGAGACGTCCCCGTTACTTTTTCAACGATAATGGGCGAGGAACGAGGCACCCTGCTCGTCCACATCATCACCCCGAACAGCTGAAAACATGAAACGCGGACTAAGCTTTATCGCAGATCTCCTGGCCATTTTCATCTTCGTCATAGTTGTCATCGCATTCTACGTCATTTTCAAGCTTGCGGGCGCGGCAGCACAGCATCGTGCAATAGCGCAGATAACCACAAGTAATGAAGCGCAATTCTATCTCATAAGCCTTCTCAAGGAACAAGTGCTTGTGCGGGAAGGACTCACTACTCTCGGCGAACTCATCGGCAGAGCAGTGCTCACGCAAGATCAGCAGAGTGCAAACGACCTCAAAGGTATAATCACAGGAAGACTCTCCAGTCATTATCCATCAACAGAATGGCGGCTGTCCATCGAACAGTGGCCTGGCGTGAACAACGACAAGTACTGCTGCACTATCTCGCTTTCAGACGAAGAGAGCGTCCACGTGCAACTCCCTTTAGCTGATGGGAATGCAATAACGTTAAGATTACGAATCATACAGCCAGGTAACGTTGCTGCTGAAGGGTACAAGAACATACAACAACTGCCCAGCAAGGTATGACATGAAAGCCCACTTTTTCCTCCCTGCCGTCGTCATCATGGTAATCATAGCACTCTTCACTGCCTGGGCCTTGCTCAGCAGCAAGTACGACAGCCCGCAAAATGCAGCCAAAGCAATAGGTACAAAGCAAGCAGCACTCATCAACGCATACCTGCAAGGCAGCGAAGCGCAAACGTATCTGGATATTGCAACACCACATGCGCTCGACTATGCAATTTCGGAAATGGCAGACAATGGAGGCATCATGCCTGGCGAGGATGGTGGTGGCAGCCCCTGTGGCGAGTACATGTACAACCTCTGGAACGGGCAAGGGAACGACTGCACACCAGATATACCCACAAGCCTGGCAGAGTTCTTCAACAACGCACTAGATCCGTTCCTTTCCAATCACAAAAGACTCATTTCACTCAGCGATCCCTTCATTACTTTTACTTTGCAGAAGATCTCAGAACTGCCAGCACAATATCGTATCTTTGCAACAGCAATACAACCACTCATTATCCCTCTCGGCGCAGGAAAACTCGAACAAAGCCTCCGATACATTTCATCCTCACTAACGGAAGCAATAGCCATCTACTGTCCTACTGACAACGAACTCGTCCCCATAGAGAACGTGCGCTGCACTGCGGGAGCAGACGGCTGCAGAGTCCTCCCTGAAGTTGAGAAAAAAATCCAGGAAACTGCCCAACTGCTCAAAGAACAAGGGCTTCCTAATGGGCAGACATACGAGTTAGTTATCGTAAGCGGCTTTAGGAGCCTTGAAAAGCAGAAAAGCATCTGGAGAAGCTACTGTCCCAACGAGCCATTCACTGGCAGATGCAGTGGGGTTGCCCAGCCACGCTGCGGCACACCTGACAGGCCCATTACAGCCCCGCACATGACTGGGGGTGCGATAGACATTGCCTTGTATGATGCATCTGATCACGAAGTGAATCTAGGACCTAGAGGGGCAAGCTACACGTACGCAAAGTATTCCTTTACTGATGAGCAGTGCGCGCTCCAGAACCAACTCGAGGATTTCATGTGTGACATTGGCTGGGTGAGATACGGTGAGGAATGGTGGCATTTCGAGTACGGAACGAGAATGTGGGACTCTGCCAGAAAACAAAACCTGTGCGAGCAAGGAAGAATAGGAAGGTGCGGTGCAGGATGAAAACAACAATCATTGTAGCAGTACTTGCTCTTTTTGCAATAGCAGTTGTCTTGCTCTGGCCCCACCAACAAGCAACACAGCAAATAACAGGCGAAATCATCAGAGACCCACACCCAACTGGACCCCCTAACTATCCAGGATCAGGACAGGCATACACCACCATCTACAACACTCCATTGGAGGACGAATATGATGCTTGGTGTGTTGGCTGCGACATAACCAGCAGCCAAGCCGCCTGTGTCTTCGCTGACAGGAACAGACACAATCCCCAACTTGTCGGCTTTTATGAGGAAGTGCTCTGCCAAGGGGGAGGAATAGGGACAAACGGCGAGGCATACACGGGTGATGGAAAATCTCCCATCAGGATAAAGCCATCAAAAGCAGACTCCACAGCAGCACCCACTCTCGGAAAGGCATATCATTCCTCGGAACCACCCATCGTAGGAAGAACAATCGCCGTAAATCCGTTCGGCCCAGAAACCTGTACAGCAAAAAATTATAACGCTGATAGCCCGTATCGTTGCCTGAACTGCAACATTCCTTATGGTTCGAAAGTGTATTTGGAATTTGACGAGCCTGACAATCCTTGGACGGGATGGTATGTTGCCGAAGACACAGGAGGAGCGCTGTACTGCACGTCTCACATCGACGTCTATGTTGGTATTGGCAAAGAATCAAATCCTGCATTCCAAAGTGGCATGGATTGGGTGTCTGGCAAAAACCCCAAAGTGTGGGTGTTTCCCAAAAATGACCCATTCCCTCCAGCCATTCCTGGAGGCACACCTCTTCTTGGAGAGAAACCAGGAAAAACGCAAAAAGTTGCAGGTGAATACCTCGGCAGTTACTCCTACTTGCCATTTATTGACAGGACAGTACAGTACGACTTTGCAGCATACAATCATCTCAAAGAATTCTCAACAGAGATCGTCCACGACTGTAACGACAACCTCGAGCAGTGCTTTACAGAACATGTCACGACAGACAATGCAACGTACGAGCTTTCCAAGCACTGCAGCGATGACCCTTTCTTCACATTCATCGAACAACTCTACGACTGCAACTACATCAATGACACCAACTGCTACTGCCCACTTTCAGGACAAGGAGAAATAACCCTTGAAGGCAGTGCAACCATGACTGCACAAGGAGGAGAGTATGCATTCAATATCCCCTTCCACACAAAAGTCGAGGGGCAAGCAGGCATGCCAAGCGTACAGCATCTCTCCTTTGGGAATACGCTTTCCTATAGTGCAGAAGACCCGGATTCTACACTAGACAATGCCGTCTTGGTGAGGAGCGAACAAGGGATTACCTTCTCTCAGTACACCAATCAACGACTGTGCAGGCCACAAAAACAACACTACCCGCTCTGCTTGAGCTTCACGAACGGAAGCCAGACAGAAGTGCTCAGAACAAGCAACGGCAGAACGACAAGGAGCAGAGAAGCAGTCCCCATACGAATAGGGATAACGCTGACTGATACTGTGCCTCCCGCAGCCCTTGACGTCAGCGTAACATACCAGCCACTAACGCCGGAAAGTGGAAATGTCATTGTCACCTGGCCCACACCCTCCGCAGAAGAACACGTGTACAGCTACAATATCACGTTGTTCCTTGCAGGCCAAGAATTCGTGCAGTCAATACTGCAGGAAAACGAGGCGCTTCCTGCAGCCTCTTCCCAAGTGGTTTGCCAGCAAGTCTGCTTTGCAGGAATAGACATCGTCACACCTGGAAACCTATACAAAACGCCAGACAAAGAATTCTTCATCATATCAGATGTTCCCTTAGGCACGTATGAAATTCTGGTCATTCCTGATGATGCATACTACAACACGCCCGAAAGTGAGACCGTGCCTGTATCGATCGTCTGAATTCAACAATTCTGCCCTTCGTGAAAAAACATATAAACTAACAACCTCTTCCGATTTGCATGCAAATGAGCGTTGGAGACATCAAAGCGAAAATAAAGGCAAAGACGGGGCTTTCTGATGAAGAGCTGAACAAGCGCATGCAAGAAAAGCTGACAACCCTCGCAGGGCTCATCAGCGAAGAAGGTGCAGCACACATCATCGCCAACGAGCTTGGCGTGAAACTATTCGACCCTACTAACCTAAAAGTGAAGGACGTCATCATAGGCATGCGCAGCATAGACCTTGCGGGCAGAGTCATCAAGAAATACGAAGAAAGAACGTTCAACACCGCAGGCAGAGAAGGCAAAGTCGCCAACTTCCTCATAGGGGATGAAACAGGAAGCATCCGTGTAGTCCTCTGGAACAAGCAAGTAGAAAACTTTTCCCTCTTCAATGAAGGAGATATTGTCAAGGTCATCGGTGGCTTCGTCAGAGCAAACCAGGACAGACCAGAACTGCACCTGAACGACACGAGCAAAATCTCTATAAACCCTTCAGGCGTACATATAACAGAGATTGCCCAGCAAGCTCCAGCAACGAGCAAGAGAAAACTCGTAGTACAACTCACCGAACAAGACTTCTCAGTCGAAATACTCGCAACCATCGTACAGGTTTTTGACATGCGCTTCTATGACACCTGCCCAAGATGTAACAAGAAAGTCCAGCAAGCACAGTGCGAAACGCACGGCAGCATAACGCCAAACACGGGTTACGTCCTTAATTGTTTCCTTGACGATGGCAGCGGCAACATCCGTGTCGTGTTCTTCAACGAACAAGTACGGCAGCTCCTTGCCATGCAGGACGAACCCCTGAAAGCCATGCGTTTAGCTCCTGAAGCCCAGGACATCATCAAAAAAAACTTGCTCGGCAGCATAGTACAAATCAGAGGCAAAGTGAATAAGAACGCCATGTTCGACAGACTAGAGATCGTTGCTTTCTCAGCAAATCCCTCTCCCGATCCAAAGCAAGAACTTTCCAAGCTCACAACAATCGAACCGTTACAAAGCATTCCAGAAGAGAAAACGCCTGAAACGAAGGTGGAAAGCAAAAAACAGGCCATTGCAGCTGATGAGCCGGAAACATACGAAGAAGAAGTTATCTAAAGCAGAAAAAAGTCCCTCCCGAGTAATTCTCACTAACAACGCACCATTTTTCTTCCCATTGTTTCGAAAAAACCACTGGTCAAGTCCTCCCAAACTATATAAACAAAGTCAACTCTACACCGTTTGTTGCGTACACAACGCAGCCTCCCATTCTCCGCAAGGAGGATGATGAAATAAGAACCGAAAGGAACGGAGAGAAGAACATGAAGGAAAAGACACCAACAAAAATACCTACCGTACAGGAAGTTATGGGAAAGAACCTGCCAGAAAAGAAATTCAGGGCGGGAGCGGTTTCTGCAACGATTTGGGCAAACACCACAACTCGAGATGGTAAAGTAGCAACGTACAACACCATTTCTTTGGAAAGAAACTACAAGGACAAGAACGACACCTGGCAGACTACGAGTACGCTCAGGTTGGGTGATGTGCCAAAGGCAATTCTTGTGCTGAGCAAGGCGTATGAACACCTTGCTCTCAACGATGCAACGGATGATGATTAGAGGTTAAAACATGGCACGAAAAAGAATGGAAGAAAGCGAAGACCAAGACGTTATTGCTGAACGATCAGACAAGGCAGATTCGCTTACCAATCTGCCCGGAGTGGGAGCGGCAACTGCCGAAAAGCTCTATGGCGCAGGCTATGCTGATTTGCTTTCCGTTGCTGTAGCCACTCCAGGAGAGCTTGTCGATGCGGCAGGTGTATCTGAACTCGTCGCAAGGAAAATGATTACAGCAGCACGAGACAGCCTTGATATGGGTTTCAAGGATGGCAACGAAGTCCTTGAGCAAAGAAAGAGCATCATCAAGCTCACAACGGGAAGCAAGGCGCTTGACAAGCTCATGGGTGGAGGATTTGAAAGCAAAGCCATCAATGAAGTCTTTGGCCAATATGGTTCTGGAAAGACACAACTTGCTCACACACTCGCCGTTGGCAGGATAGCCAGGGACGATGATTCCGTTGTGGTATTTATTGACACGGAAAGCACATTCAGGCCTGAACGAATCATTCAAATCGCAGAGGGAAGAGGACTCGACCCCACTGCAGTGCTGAAGCGGATAAAAGCTGCAAGAGCGTACAATTCAGACCACCAGATGCTTCTTGCAGAAAAAGTTGAGGATCTCATTAGGAATGGCACAAAAGTCGGGCTCATCATCGTTGACAGTCTTACCGCGCACTTCAGGGCAGAATTCGTTGGCAGAGGGACATTGGCGGATAGACAGCAAAAGCTGAATAAGCACATGCACACGCTGATGCGTCTTGCAGAGAGCCACAATATTATCGTTTATGTGACCAACCAAGTCATGGCCAAACCAGACCAATTTTTTGGAGACCCAACGGAAGCAATCGGCGGCCACATCGTTGCCCACAATTCGACTTTCAGGCTGTACTTGCGAAGGGGCAAGAAGGGCAGCAGAGTGGCGAAACTTGTGGACAGCCCAAGCCTCGAGGACAGCGAGTGTGTCTTCTTCGTCGATGAAAAAGGCATCAGGGACGAGTAATTTTTTGTTTTTTTACCTTTTCAAGCACAAAATTTAAAAACAAACTTCTACAGAGGAAGAGTACTATGGATGCAACTTCTGCGCGTGTGGAAGTATCTACCTTAGTTGGAGGAATATGATATGAGAACAGAAAGCACCGCTCCCGTTAAAGAAGGAGAAACGTTAGATGTCAGAATAGAAGCTGTAGGCAGCAAGGGAGACGGCATGGCCCGACACAAGGGCTTTGTCCTGTTCGTTCCCAACGTCAAAGTTGGCGATGAAGTGCACATTCGCGTTACTAAAGTCTTGCAAAAATCAGGATTTGCTGAAGTCGTTTCTAAGAAGGAGAAGAAAGAAGAGCCAAAACAGGAAGAGATAGAATACGATCCTTCCCTTGACTCTGAGGACTTCGGCGAAGAGGAAGAGAAATAAATTTTGGTATAGAGGGGGGAACGGCCTCCCGGAATGACCTGTGTTGAGGTCATTTTCATCATCTTTTTAAATGATTGCAGGTTCACCACTGTTATTACCAACGCGTCTGAGGTGAAAATAACGACGATTCTCAGTTAGCTTTGGTAGAAGGTGAAATCATGACGGAAAAACCACTCCTTGTACCCAACGATGAATACCTCAAGTCAGGCATCCACATAGGGACAAAGTTCAGAACGGCATACATGAACCATTTCATCTACAAGACACGACCAGACGGGCTGTCGGTGCTGAACATCCAGCAAATCGATGACCGAATACGCACGGCAGCCAATCTGCTCAGTCATTATTCTCCTGAGGACATCATTGTCGTTTCACGAAGAGAGAACGGATGGAAACCCGTTAAACTGTTCGGCAAACTCACTGGAGCAACGACCTTTGCAGGACGCTACCCTCCTGGCGTGCTCACCAATCCTGCGCTAGACATCTTCAGAGAAGGAAAAATCATGCTCGTTGTTGACCCGTGGCCAGACAAGAATGCCGTCGAGGACGCGCAACGTGTCGGCATACCCGTCATTGCACTCTGTGACACGAACAACCAGACCAATTTCATCGACCTTGTCGTTCCTTGCAACAACAAAGGAAAAAAGTCATTAGGCCTGTTTTTCTATCTGCTCACAAAACAATTTCTCATGTTGAAAGGCTTGATCAAGGAAGATGAGTTTACCACAACTATCGATGAATTCACGGAAGTATGATTTTTTTTCTTTTTTCATCATTTCCGTTACCCTTTTTTGTTACCATTTTTGAGTGTACTCAAAACGTAACCTTTTTATTATGGTGGTGCCTTCCCTCTTTCTTGTTGAGGGGGAAGAAGGGAGTGGTACGTTATCTTGAACTCGCTGACCAAATTCGAGAATTGCTCCAATCCTATGAGGGATTTATCCCTGAACGTGGTCCCGCCACCCTTGAACACGTCGCTGAAGCAACACTCATCCTCGTCAGCTCATTCTCCACAGGACAAACGGTCAGCAACCTGAAGAAAAAGAACGACAGAGCAGTCCACAAACGACAGGCGCGTGCAATAGAATACCTCAGACAAGGACTTCTCTCCTATCTCGGGAACAGCGCACGAGCAATAGACATCCGCACCATTGCAGAACAAGCAGACCGTGCTGCGCAGGCAATCAGAAAAAAACGTCACATACACGGCTCACTCGAGGATGCCCTCGCTACGGCACTGCAAAGCAAAACCTATGCGGACATAGGCAAAGACATTCTCAACGGAGCGGACAAGCACAAACAAGCTCTAGGGACGAACACGGGCAGAAGTAAGCATCTCGCGCAAGAATATACAATAGTAGTACAAGAACTTTACCGGTGATGACCATGACACTTGAAGAACAACTACAGCATTTGCCAGAAGTGAAAAAAGTAATCATCCTCACACCATCCGTACTCTTAGCTGACGCGAAGGCAGCACTTGGACAGTACAGCTTCACCAAAAAAGACAGCTCGACACTGCTCTTGTACGGCGATGGCGTTATCGATCCTATCCTGAGCGCAGCATATCGGTCAGAAAAAAATCCGCATCTCCAGGAAGCAGCCGATATGTTTTATGATACGCTGTTCTCCATTCAGAACTTGACAGAGAACGGACTGCACACCATCATTAACGAACCAGCGAAGAAGAAATACATAAAATTCCTGAGCATCCCTGACTGCAAGACTGCAGAAGAGCGAGTAACTGCAATAAAGCAAATGTGTGCTGCAGTACAAAAGACGTTACGGGGCGCAGATGTTGAGGTCATCAGCCTCGACAAAAGTGAACTGCTCCAGATCAAAAGAGAAGGCATGGCTGCAGACACGTGGCAGGAAGTCAGCGTCAACTCCTATGACAATCTTCCTGCTGGATGGACCATACTCAAAAAAGAGGACGACTTCCTCAATTGGCGGCTTGACCACAACACTACAAAACTCGTCATCGACGAAAGCGACCAGAGGACGCTCGACAAAAACACCGATGTCATCACCTCACCAAGTTATGTGAAAAAATTAGACCAGCTCATCGCATCCATTGACCCTACAAAGGAAATAAACAACGTAAACCCGGAACTTGTTCAAGACCTTCTTGAACGACAGCTACGCGTCAATAGCTTCATCCTCATCCCGAATAAGGATGAAATGATCGTCCTCTATCACGGCATAGACAGGAAGGGGAACTGCTTCATGCGAACACCCGTCTGGAAGCAATACCTACGACAAACGTTCATTAAGGAAACAGAAAACCTTCGTGGAGCAAAGCCAAGGAATGTCTTCCAGGTCATGTATGTTGAGCTACTGTTGAACGATCTGGACATGGTTGTTGGCTTTGGCCCCGCGGGAACGGGGAAAAGCTTCCTTCCCCTGGCATATATGCTTGACGCCATCGAGCGTCCCATCAAGCCGCATCTGAACAAACAAATCAAGAGAAGCATGCTCAAGCAAGAGGGCATCGTACTTTATCCACTCTCTGCAGTTGAGGAAGATATAGGCTACTTGCCGGGAGGGGTGGACGAGAAAACAGGACCCTACCAACAAGCGATACTTGCCAATCTTAGTAAACTCATCCCGAACAAAACAGGCCTCGATGATCTTCTAGGAATCAAGAACAAGGACGGCATCGCACACAAAACAGGCAATGCAAAGCTCTCACTCATCCCTGCAAACTATCTTCGCGGAACGACCTATGACGACGTTGCCTTCCTCGTTGATGAAGCCCAGAACTTCAGCTATAACACCCTCAAAACCATAGTCACACGCATGGGCGAGAATACCTTGCTCGTCATCGACGCAGATCCTTGGCAGGCAGACAGACACGTCGTTCGAGGCTATAATGGATTCATACGGTTTATCAAAGCAGTCTTTGACAATAAACGGATAGTCCAGGACAAGCGCATGGCAGCACTCTACTTGCCCAAGTTCGCGAACGAACGTAGTGAATTTTCGAGAAGAATTCAGGATTATCTCATCTGATTATGGATTTTGTTGCATCCACTTTTGCCTGTTTATTCGCTCTTGACGTCACAAATGCCTTCGTTGACGATATAGAACTGTATCTCTCTATTTTCGGGAAGAGATCTGTGTTTGCGCAGGATGGCCTTCCGTACAACTCTGTCCTTGAATTTTTGCAATTCGATGAGGCATTTACTTTGGTATTTGAGCAAATCCCCTCCCACCATGTTCGTTCTGTTCTTGTCCTCGAAATCAGCATAGATCTGGTTAGTGATAAGCACAGGGATGTTCACTTTGCGTGCAATCTGGCTGAGAATGCCTATCTGAATGCCCAGCTCCCTGTTCACATTATACACATCGCTCGCGCGCCCAATCTCCAGACGATACAACAGGGCAACACTATCAAAAATAATGAGTGACACTTTGTCCGTGACGAGTTCATTAAGGCGCAAGAACACTTTTTTTTGTTCTTCAAATGTTGTCGGATTAAGAAATGCCACACACTTCAACACTGCTTCAACATCAGGGGCTATCTGCTTTAGCCGCTCAACACTAAAACTTCCTTCAGTATCAATGTAGATGACCTTCTTCTCAGGAAAATTCCTCGCCATCTGCACCATGGCAAGAATGCACAGATTCGTTTTTCCACTGCCAGCAGGACCATAAATGGTCGTTATGGCATCCCGTTCATATCCCCCATCAAGAAGCCAGTCAAACGCAGAACTGCCCGTTGAAATACGATCCATGACAACAGGTAATTGAGACTCGTTTAAAAGGATTGTGCCAATACCTTTTTTAATCCAAACGCATTCCCCTCACGTATGAATGCACGCACGCTCCTCTTCCTTTCGATGGGCATCATACTCGGCTGCAAAAGTCCCGGGCCACTTCCAGAATACATAGCTCAACATGCACAATTAACCCGCCACGTCACCAAACACGACTATCCGCTGCTCGATAAGGACTACATCATCACCTACACGCCAACAGTACAAGAAGTCACGGTAAAAGGAAAAAAACGGGCAAGAGTCGACAAAATAGAACTCATCCTCGCTGACAGTGATGAACGCATCGTCAAAATCTATCGTGACCATGATGCCTCACACAACCTGCTGGATGATGAAAAAGATAATATAACCACCTATACGTATGTGCCCAAAGACAGTTTGCCACAGCTAAAAGGAACTCGTGTCAGAGGATTTTCTGAGCTCAAGGCACTCGTTGCCCAGTATGGCAGGGATTACTTTGTGAGCGTTGATGGAAAAAAGTGGTTGAACTCCCACGATCTCATTATGCATGAGCATTATGTGCAATCGAGAACTACTGCAGTAAAGGAAAACAAACTTTACCAGTACATCATGGCAGACGTGCTTCCCGTAGAGGCGAAGAAAAGATTTTTGTCCCGTTTCTAAAACATTTATAAACTCTCTTTGCATTCTGACCTGTTGTGAAGATAAAAACTATCTTGCTCATCTTGGTCCTGCTCACCGTGGGACTGAGATTGCTCATTTCACTTTCGACACCAGATATTAATTATGATAGCTACTTCGCTCTCAGACAAGTAGACAGCATAACCCACACGGGACTGCCGCTCTATACTGATCCATACAGTTATGGGGGGAAAATCAATCTTTTCCTTCCTTTCTTTTATTATGTGCTTGCGGGCTTCGCGTTCATCCTTCCAGCACTATTTGTCATAAAAATGCTGCCGATACTCTTTTTTGGCGTAACGTTGTATTTTGTCTTTGCACTCGCCGTAAAACTCACCAATAACGAACCTACTGCCTTGCTTATCACGTCATTTGCAAGCTTCCTTCCCATAACGCTCACGTTTAATAATTCGTCATTCTTCCTCAATAGCGCAACACCGCTCTCCTTGGGAATACCCGCGTTGCTCGGTGCACTCTATTATTTCATGAGCATTGAACAAAAAAACCATCCCTCCCTTGTGCTCATCTTCACCTTCATTCTCGCATTCACAACACCGCTCGCCCTGATACTGTTGCTGGTCTATTTATTATACTTAATTCTGCTCAAGACAGAAGCGATACCCTCTCCTGGACAAGAACGAGAGATAGTGCTCTTCACCTTCTTTTTGGTACTTTGGGTCAATTTGGTGGTCTTCAAAAAAGCACTGCTTGCGCACGGCCCGGCAATCATCTGGCAAAACCTCCCTGCAGGCATGCTGCAAAATTTCTTTTCAAAAATCAGTTTTCTCGACAGCATCTACACCGTTGGAGTCATACCTTTGCTCTTCGGTATTTACGTCATATACAAGGCCTTTTCCAAGAAACCATCAAAAAAACTTCTGCTGCTCGTTGCAGGCATCATGTGCTCATTCATACTGCTCTGGTTTAGACTCGTTCCCTTAAGCGAGGGATTGCTCCTTCTCGGCTTACTGCTCGTCATTGCTAGCGCTCACGCATTCAGGGCACTCTTTTTGTATCTTAGTAAGACACGCTTCGAGCGATATCGCCCGCACGTATTCATTGTCGTCATCATACTCTTTCTTGTCTCTTCGGCAATCCCTGCACTGGTTACGGCATTCACCTCGACCACGGCAACACCCTCTCCGCAAGAAAAAGAGGCGCTGCTGTGGATTCGTGACAACACCCCGAAAGAGAGTGTTGTTCTCGGAACGGTGCAGGAAGGGAGCATCATTGCCTTCGTTGCAGAACGAAAAAATTTCATGGACATCAATTTCTTACTGAGCACTGACGTCAATCAGCGATACGCTGCTGCAAATACCATATTCAGTACCCCGCTTGCCGCAAATGCGGTAAATGCACTCAAGGAAAATCACATAGAGTACATCTATCTTTCAAAAAAATACAAGGAGTTGTATGGTCTGCAAAACCTCCCGTATGCAAAAGACACGACGTGTCTATCTCTGGTCTATAATAAAACGGTCATGATTTATGCGTTCACGTGTGGTGTATCATGAAAAAACTACTGCTCATCTTGCTTGCTCTCTGTGCCTTGCTTCTCCCACAACTTTTGCGTTTTTCTTGGAATAATCCATACATCTATGGCAGTTCCAACTACGCTTCTGCTGTCTTTTTTCACACGCCTCCCTTCGTTATGTATGGGCTCGCCATAGTCCTCGGCATCGTTGCCGTACTGCTGCTGATAAAGCTACTGGAACAACATTTGCAAATATCACAATGGTTCATCACTACGCTCATCATCATTTTAAGCCCATTCTTCTTCGGCACGTTCACATCATTCAGCGTTGCTCTGTTAGCGCTAGATATTATTTTGTTAGCGCTGCTCATCAAAAACATCTATGTTCAAGCAGGATTCTTCTGTATTGCAGCAGCACTCCATCCGTATACGGCAGTGGCCGCAGCCGTGCTTTTCCTCGTGTATGTGCCAAAAAATGGGTACTTGCCTCTTGTGGGAGCGGCAGCGGGTAGTGGCGCTGCATTGGTTCTTTTTGGCAAACACGCATTTTCTTTTATGCTTCCCGAGTCTGCACTCAGCTCATTCATGTCGGAGTTTGGAAGTGCAGGATATTCTCTTCCGCTATTGTTGCTTGCCTGTATTGGATTTTATGTGCTCTGGAAGAACACGGTAGCCCATATTGTACGCAGCACGACATTGCTCGTCTTGTTTGTTCTTTCCTATTTTTGCCCACCGCTTCTGCCCGTCGTTGCTTTAGCAGTCGGTCTGCTCGCTGGAAAAGGCGCGTGGTTTTTGTACAATCGTAAATGGTCCTTGAAATTATTGAAAGATGTGACTATACTCCTCGTCTTTTGTAGCATGTTTTTTTCCCTTGCAGCATATACGAACATCCTTGTCAAACAGCAACCAACTCCCGCATTAGTGCAAGGTCTCATGTATTTGCGGCAAACACCCAACGACAGCATCATCCTTTCAGCACCGGCATATTACGATTATGTCCTCTATTTTGCTCAGCGGCAAGCCACGCCCTCGCCTCAGGTGTTTTTAGAGGACACACGCACATTGCAGATAACTACTGAATTGTATTCCTCACGAAGCATAGCTGAGACCATAGAATACATGACTGCGCTCGGTGCAACGCACCTGCTTTTCGACCCGGAAATGAATCAAAAACTCAATATAGCCCAAAAAACAGGCATTTTTTTCATTCTCCAATACGGAGGCATCTACACGAACATTTACGATGTACAAGGGATAACTGTTTGGAAATTTGATGCTGCAGCAGCAAATACATTTATTTCATCAAATCGCCAATAGTTAGCGTCTCATCCTTTGCACGTATAACCTGATCGTGTTTCTCTGTGTGCTCTTCGACGAGAACAAGTCCTAACGCCTTTTCAAACTTTCTCGCAAGCGCTATGCTCGGTATGAATTTGCTGGACTCGATCTGATGAAGGAGAGATTCCTTTTCGTTTAACCGTTTTGCAAGCTCTTCCTGCTTCAATCCGAGCTGCTCACGTTTCTCTTTAATGGCTCTTCCCGCACGTGCAATGATTACTTGTACTCTTTCCTCACGAGCAGTTTCTGTAGGTACTGTCCTTTTCTGTTTTTTCTCAGGACTGTATTTTACCAACTTGCCTACTACTTTTCCGAATGTAGCACATTGCTCACAAAGAAGCATACTTGTGCCTTCGACTTCAACCTGATACGAGGCAGGTTTGTTGCCGCACATTTCACACGTCATGTTCTCTCCCCCACACGTATGCTGTTATGCTTGATTTTTCTGTCTGAATGACTCTTGTACACTCCTGCTTCAAAAAGTTTGTCTTTGGCGCATGACGTGCGAGGAAGACGAGTTTCCCTTTCTTTGTCAGAGCAAGGTCTGCCTGATGAAACAGTTCGTCTTCTTGGTCGCGTGTGATGATTCCGCATGCAATGAGCTGCACGCTGTTCTTTTCTATTTTAAGATCGGTATCCAGCAACGGCATACGTGAGAACTGAATATCTTTTTCCACACCTGCAATTTTTGCATGTTTTTTTGCACGAGAAACCCAACGAAAATCAGTGCCCAAACAATAAATCTTTCCGAGCATGGGACGCGTTTCATGGAAAATGACATCTTTGAACGGTGTAAGCCGAGCATATGCAAGACGTTCATTACGTGTAGGGAGGGCAGCCTCGATGGCGATACAGCCATCATTTG
Organism: archaeon; assembly: GCA_043806035.1. Taxonomy (GTDB): domain Archaea; phylum Nanobdellota; class Nanobdellia; order Woesearchaeales; family UBA9642; genus JAZDHK01. The sequence continues at coordinate 18,389 of JAZDHK010000016.1, read as the reverse complement.
TAAGCAGTTCAAGCACAGTCATTCCGGGCAGGTATCCTGCAAGGCTCAACAACCCGTAGGCGATGCTACCTTTAATGCTTTGTTGGTTATGCATGATCTTGTACGTGCGTTTGGAAAGGTCTTTGCCACACAAATCGATGCCTAACAACCACTCATCCTGCCAAATATACACACACACTATCGTTGTAGGTTCAGTGAGGTCCACCTTGCCTACAATGCCATTTCCCACCACTTTTTCTACTTCAGCGCTCGTGAAGAGATGATTGCCATGACGCTCACATGCTACCTTGAATGGTTGTTCAACGTTGATAGTGGGCATAGCATTGCAGAATTCTTGTATGGCCTCTTCTGTTGTCGTTGTTATTGTTGCTTTGTGCAAGTACAAAAGAACCGTTCGTGCAAGTCGCGCATGGCATGCAGCAATGATTTCTTCGCAGTTGCCAGAGAACTCGACTCTACCTCCAGAAAGAGGTGTGGCGAGTATGGACTTGTTTTTGAGCTCGTGTACCGCCTCTTCCTCGAGACCAGGATGTGTGATGAGAACAGCTTCCATGGTTACCTATGCAGTTTTCTTAGCATGAACTCGTCTTTTGGGCCTCTGATGAGTCGTTCAACATATTCTACAAATTCCTTTTGCAGTTCGTGATATGCAGAAATGTTGTCTATGTCAATGCGTTCTTCTTTTCCATCCATTTTTGCGATTAGCGTCACATGTCTTCTATATTCGTTGATGCGCTGTAGCGGGCTTTTGAGTATCTTCCTGTACATGTTGATAAGATCTATATTCTTCAGCACTATATCATCGGTGAACATGTCTTTTGCAAGCTGTTCGCGTTCGATGGGAGTTTCTGGCAAAGAGGTAATCATCTTCCTGCTCAGTGCATACTTGAGCAGTGCTTGAATGAGGAAATCATATGCATCCATCATCCGGTTGATGATGTTGACGAGTACGTCGACTGTTCGCGTGTACTTGAGACTGACATAGATTAAATGTTCTACGCGTTTCATTTCTTCTTTAGATTCATCGAGTGATTCTATCATTCTTCTCTACCAATGTCTGTATATCTCTTACGAACTGCTTGACTTGCGTCAAGTAGGCTTTCGTCTTGTCAACGCTCAAGGTTCTGAGGGTATACGTGTCATCACTAATGACAAATTGACTCCTGCGTATGAATTCCACACTCGCCTTCTTGTGCTCGTTGATGGTTTCTTGCAGGTCAAGGACGAGATCAGCATACTGTTTCGGCAAGTCATACTTGGGAATTATTTTTTGGCAGAAGGTAATTGCTTTTGATGATGCATTGTACGGTGTTATCCTCTTCCACAACAGATCATGTTCAAGAATTCCGGTTATTGCCAACTGCACGGCATCATTCATCGTTTCCATGATTCCCAAAAGGAGCTTTGGGTCGTTAATTAAGGGATAGGTCTGGTTGAGTAAATGGTCTGCAACTTGTACTTTTTTAGCTGCTAAGGAAAGGGCTTCCTGGAATTTCTCCATGATATCACTTAAGGTTGAGGATTGCCTGTGCGAGGTCTCCCTTCGTAGTGAGGATTGCAGTCATGGCTTGTTCGCGTGAACAGTTCGTTGCATCCATTACTGTTTTGAGATCCTCCTCATTGATGTCGGGAGTGGTGTCTAAGGGAAGCAGAGTCTCGTTACCTGTTATTTGGTAGCTCTCCTGCCCCGCCATATTCACTTTGACGACGTTTGGATGATTGATGATGATTTGAGAGTCCTCCAAAAGAATGATGACCTTTTTCGCGGGAATATCATCTTGCTTGATCCCCATGCGTTTCATGGCCTGCTGCATTTGTCTGCTGTTAATGTTGGGAATCATCTTATCCTAGACCGAGAAGGGCATTTCCTTGCATGTGTAGGAATATTTCAATGGCAATGACGATGATGATAAGAATGATAACGTGAGCGGGTTTGATGCTTATTTTGCTCCGATAATCGTCAAAGAACCGCGTTAGGCCAGCAGTAGAACTGGGCATGTTAATCTTATCATCTCTAGACATGACTATACGGAAAGAGGGGAAGTATAAAAAGGTTGTGAAAGTAAAATGTTTCTTTAAGATATTCTTGGCTGCTTAACTTTTTTTTGAAAAAGAAGATAGGCGAGGTATAAGCCACCTTCTGTCAATCCTCACTTTTGTGAAGGGATTGTGCTGATATTCAACTTAGCCCATTATGGTTGCACAGGTCAGGACTCGCCGTTTCACCGCATCCCTTGAAGACGTCTACGGGTTAACTCAATCCCCTTACAGGGATCTTCGCCATGTCATTCCCTTTCAAAGGCCGTGTCGTTTCTTGCGCGGTTGCCCTCCATTTCTGGAGCTCAAAGAGTGACCTCCCTTGCGGGCGCGTGGGTGGACTTTCCTCAGTTGCCCGATGATCAGCCCCCCGCCTATCTCTTTCGAAGAATCATTGCATCTTTTTAAATCTTTGTACGGGATTACCTTTTCTTGTTATTCACGTGGGTTGTCCTTATTTGATGTGTTTTGTGAAAGATAACAGATTTGGTTAAAAGAGAGCCTCTTCAAACCGTTTATGTTGTTTGTTTTCTTTATTATTGCCTGTATCTTCACAACACATCTTTTTAAGTCAGACTTTAGAAAAGGAGTGTGCATCCCGTTTTAGCTGAGCGAAAGCGAGTTTCTTCGTAAGCAGATTATTTTTTGCGCCATAGTGAGTTATGACGCTTTCCGCATTAGTCATGCCCAGCCGCATGCAATCTTGAAGAGACAATCCATAGAAAAGACCCGCAACAAAACTGCTTGCAAATGCATCTCCAGCACCCGTTGTCTCACACACGTTTACTGGCAATGGATTGACATGAAATGCATTATTTGCATCTGCCGCCCACGCACCCCTATTGCCATCGGTAATGCCCACAATCCCTGGACCAAGCGCTCTGAGAGCACATACTGCCCGTGGAATGTCCATTTCTTGCCCAAGCAGCGCCATTGCTTCTTCTCTATTGAGGATAAGAACATCACATTGCTTGAGCAATTTTGACAAAATAGTTTTGCCCATTTTTGCAATGTACATACTTGGATTGAACGCAATTTTTGCCCCTTTTTTTTTGAAATACGTCGCTGCCTTGACGAGTTCCTTGAAGCTATTTCCTGTCATGCTCGCACAGTATGCCCACGTTGTTTTTTCTTTTGGCGGTTTGAAACGGAATGCATCATTTGCCCCCTTATAAGTGAGAATTGTCCTGTCCTTTGCTTTGCTGTCCAGTATCACAGAATAGCCCGTCTTTCCCTTTTTGCTGCCTAGAAAGGTCACTTTTTCTCTCTTTAGCACAGCCAAAACACGGTCTGCATTATCATCTTCACCTAGCTGGCCAAGATAAGCAGTTTTAAGTCCTAGACGAGCAAAAGCAACTGATGTATTGGTTCCTCCCCCTCCCGTCTGGAATTCAAGATGATTTATGAGAATTTTTTCTCCCAACGGATAGCAGAGCAATTCGTCACCCCTCTTTTCGGATGGATCTATGATGTCCGAGATGGCGGTTTTGATGAACACATCGACAGTTGCACTACCAATGGAAATGACATCATACTGCATATTTAGTTCAGAGTTCGAATTATTTAAAAATGTTGTGGGTGGCAAAGGATATGTGTTTCAGTCAATCTAGTTCATCTTTTTTTCTAAACTAGTGAAAATGGTTAGTAGAACGTCTGAAACCTTGTTTTCTGATGAATTTGCTTATGTTTTTTGTTGCATGTTTGATATAAACAGGGAAGAAAACGCATTCTTTTTGAAAGAAAGTCTTTTTTGATAAAATATTGAGAAATTGGTTGATAGAACGTCTCTTTTAACCATTTTTGTTTATTTTGTCTATAATTACGTGCGCATCCTGTAACAGCCCTTTTATCCGTGACCAGTCTTTTCCTGCCCTGCTTGCTAGGAGACTCTTCTTTGCTTGTATCTCTTTCTGCGTAATTTTTGCTTGTGCGTCTGCGCGAATGAGCGGATACGGATAGCCGAAAAAAGACGGGTCATTCGCATAGTAGCGAAGTGCCTGTAGTGCTTGCATGAAATCTCCCTTCACATCCAGACGGAACGCGTATGTTGCCTTCTCGTGCAGTTTCACGATGAAACTCTCTCCAAAGGGAATATATCCTGTTTTGCAGCAATGCTCAACAACATTCGTGACGAGCTTACCTTGTAACGTGTAGGAACACGTTTTTGATATGCCTGCGAGCGTATTGTTCCTAGATATGCATGTCTTTTCAAGGCGCAAAAGTGAGTTTTGCTCTTCAACAGTAGGGCTGTCGAGGCTTCCATCAAGAACGATAAGTGCGTTTTCATGCTGTTTTGCTATGTCTTCTGCAAGTCGAAGCTCGGCAAGGCGGCGCATGAGTCCAGCGTCTTCTCTGCCAGAGCTATCTTGTGCAGGAATGCTTTGCTGTCCTATAACATAAAATTCTCTCTTAAACTTTTTTTGAATGTTTCCCTTGTAGGCAAACGCTATCGTCCGTACGAATGTGAGTTTTCCCATCTCTGCATGACTGCCATCGATGAAAAAAGAAAGATGTGGCCGTGCAGCAGGGAGTGATGCTATCTCTGGTGCTGGCGTAAGCTTATCTGCTGCCTGTTCACCCAGTATGGCAAGCACTTCACGCACGACGTCCATATCTTGAAGAATCAGTAACAGTATAAAAATTATACGCCGCGTTCAGGCATGAACGGTTTGAGTGGCGTGTATGGCATCTGCAGTTGCAGGTATGTCTTTATCGTGTTTCGCAGCCGTTCAGTAATTATTTCCAATCTTTTCTTGTAATCTTCAATCTGTTGTTTGTAAATGCGCTTTCTGAATATGCGCTCAATCTGTTTAAGAAATGTGGCATCGTCCCATTTGTTATCGGGATCGACAAGGAGCCACGCCTGTACACGCAATATAACCTCTCCCTTATTGCTCTTTATCTTCTTCCCATCGTAAGGGACTTCTGTTCCTCCCATGGCCAGCGTCTGGTAGTCTATCTTGAGAAAATACGTGAAGTAGGTATTATTGTCTGGCTTCATCATGAATCTCCACCAAATCTGGTGCTCAGTCACTTGTGTTCTGCGTTCCCAATAGAGCATTTCTGGTTCTCCGTTGCCATCCGCTGCCTTCCATCCCTCTATTTTTGTCCATTCGTAGATAGTTTTATAGAGGTTCTTTAGGTGGAAAACGTCATCGACATCTATCTCGAATTTTGTTACAAGAATATCCCGTTCATCGCCTTTCCTGATCATAACTCACTTTCTCTTTGCAGGCTTTTTAAATATTGTGCTGCAGTTAAAGTGTCTTTCTGAGGCCAAGCAGAAAGCAGGTCTGCCGCAGAATGGTCTTCACGTCGAGGTATATGCGTGCGAGCACTATCATTGTAGACAAGGACCTGCTCGTTATGTTGGATTTTCCCCTTTTTATCGCTTGTATTATGCTTTTTGCTTCTTTTTTTGCAACTATATTCGTGTACGTATGGCCAAATTGATTGAGCAGGTGTGCATCCGTATTGCCTATCGTTCTCTTGTGGTATTTGCTTGCAAGTCGAAGTATATCTTCGTTGAAATCGTACAGGACATGTCTGAAACTTTGGTATTCTAAAGCGTCTGCAAGGTCTATGTTCTTCCTGAACACGCTTTTGCTCATGCCTATGAACCAAAATCGAGGATGGGCAAAAACAGTCAACAGAGACTCTCTTTCAACCAATTTCAGTGAATTCAGGTATTTTCGTAAGGTGGAGAAATTATCTATTTGCTCGATCTTTTTCTTGTCCCGCAAGGGATAGTTGATAAGCAACACGTGTTTGTGTTCGATGGTTTTTTCAATGCCGGGCAGAAGCAGTATGCCTTTCTTTCTCGCATACGTGACCAGTTCTTTTGGGTAGAAACAGACATCGTGAAAGGTAAAGCTCAAAACCGAGAAGCCCTTGTTGACAGCCAGGTCTACCAGTTCTTTGGCAGTATATGCAATCCAATCCTGCGTGTCCTCTTTCGCGTGCAAGTGGAAGTCTGCTTTTAACACGGAAAAAGTGAGTGGTTGATGGTTTAAATATGCTGTGAAATAAGCTATGCAAGAACTACGTGTTCACGGCAGCCAGCTCTTCGGGTTTTTGAGCTTTTGTGGCAGGTAGTCTGACATCACGAAATTGAGGCCCCATGCTGCAAGAGCCTGCTGCTCAGCTCTCTTCTTCATGTCCACGAGCTGCTTGAGCGCTTTCTGCCATTCTTTATAGTGCATGACGAATGGATCGTTCTTCATGCCATCCTTCACTCGTTTGATGTCAATATCCTTGAGCGCGTGTGTCGGCAACTTGTAATCGATGATGTCCTGAGGAGTGACTCCTAAATATTTTGCGTTGGGCACGCAGAAGAACTTGTTAATGTGTGCGGCATTACCCGAACCAACTTTCAGCGTTCTGTAGATGTTCAAGTATCCGTATGGATCGCCGTCCGTGAACACGTAGATGGGCAGGGCATTCTCATCACTGAGCTTCCTCAAGAACCGCCGTGTAGCCCTGCTCGGCACGCCTTTAAGTGAAACAAGGATGCAGTTCTGCTTCCTCCAATACTTGTGGTAGTTCAAGCGCTGAAACATACCCGACGTCTCTATAGCCAATACAAACTTTGCCTTCGTTTTGAACTTGAAATGCTCGACACTATTCGGGATGTTATAGCCACCCGTGCCTAGCTTTGTGCAGTCTATCTCGACTGGGTTGCCCGTTTCCGGATCTTTGTCGACAATAATGAGTTCTCCAGCAACGGACGAACCGTCCTCATCGGGGACAAAGCCAAGCTGTTCCCTGTTCACAGTAAGCATGGCTTCGACATCATCCATAATCGCGTCAGACTCAGGCTGCTCAGTAAATTTGGCATCGCCCCAATTCTTGCTCTGATAGTACACGTCCCTCTTTGCTGCAATGTCTTTTGTGTTGATGAGCTGCTTGCTGAGCTCCATCATCTTGAGCGTCTGCGCAAACGTCTTCATACTGCTTGCCGTGAGCGTTCTTGTCTTGACCTTGCCGAGCAACTCAAAATAACCTTTCTTGTCATCATACGTCACATTGTTCAAGCTTCGCAGTGGAGAGGTTATCTTCGGCTGGTTATCCTTGAGAATGTCCTGATGCATGTCCTTTGCCAGCTTCATCATCTTCTCAACGACAGGATTCATCAGTCATCCTCCTTCTGCTCATCATCCGTGTCCAGATCAGCTGTACGCCTTGCTGCCAATTCCTCTTTGTACTCTGCATTCTTGTCCTCATCAAAGCTCATGTCCTCAAGCTCCCCTCTGTGCCGTTCCAGGATGTCCTTGAGATGTTCTTCAATCTTTCCTTTCTCTTCCTTCTTGAGTTCAGCCAAGGTGATGATGCTTTCGGCAACCGCGGGAATGTACTTCTCTATGTAGCTTCTTTTCTGCAGCTCAACACCAACTCTTTTCTTCTTATGAACGTACGTCTGCAATTTTCTACCCGCCTCTTGTAGGGCAAGCTTAATTTCTTTTATGATTTCAGGGTAGTGTGCTATGGCTTCCTTGCTCTCTGACGTGAAGGGAACCCAGACGCTTGCGATATGGACGAGAATGGTCAGGGGACCCACGGGCAGTTGGTTGTTGCTCTGGTTCAGGCCATATGCTTTCCAGTTCGTGGTCATGATGCTCTTGCTTATCGCACATGCGCCTTGCTGATAGAGTAGTGGGACGCGGTTGGCGAATCGAATGACGTTCGCTGTCTGGTCGCCTGGCTGCTCGCCGCCATACGCTATTGCAACTTCTATCTGGAATGGATTTCCCCTATACACTGAGGGAGGCCTGCTGACGCTGCAATAAAATTCAGCATTGATTTCCTTCCTGATGCCTTTTTCTATGCTCTCCGTCCCTATGGGTGAGATGCTGTCTGCGGAAGGGGCCATTATTTTTGCATTTTTGATGGCAGTGATGAGTTTTTCAACATCGGCATGCATGAGCTTTCCTGGCTTCATCTTCGGGTCGAGTAGGGCGTTATCGCAGATGTCCTTTGCCGTCTGGCTTCCCACTCTTGAGAGGTCGTTTGTGAGGAAGCTCTGCAACGTCCGTGATTCCGTGCCCTTAAGCAAGTTCTGCAGCATACCAAATTCTAGGCCGTGCGGGTGAGGCTTCACTTCTTTAGGTTCAGGAGGAAGCTGGGTTGTTGCTCGAGCATAGACCTTCTGCTCTCCTTTTGGATTCAGGTAGATGAGGGTGATGTGGCTGTTGATGATGGCCGTCTGCTTGAGATACTCATCGACGCTCTGTGATCCTTTCAAGTAATTCGCTTCCAAATCAAGCTCTACTTTTGTACCGTGCTCTTTCTTCCACTCCCGTTCCTCATCTTTCAAAATGTCAGGACTGTTCGTCTGCTTGTTGATGTGCAATTCGTAATAATGGGCAGGCTTGCTAGGTGAGGTCCTGCTCGTAATCTTTGCTGGTCTGCCTGTTGTCAACTGTGCATACATCACAGCAGCAGAGATTCCAATGCCCTGCTGACCACGGGAATTGTGGGCAGCTATGCCTCCAAAACCTGCTACGAAATTCTCGCACGCAGGGACAGACAAATCATAAACGTGCTCGTATCCATCGTGCATTACTTCAATTTCCTTTACATCCAAAAACAAGAAATCTGACATGGCAAGTTTTTTTATTTGCTCGAATGCTTTACATCTTTGTACTAGCTGCAAGGTCACACAATAGCCGTTTGAGGAGTTTTGTGTAAGATGATTGCTATCGAGCAAGTATCTGAGTTTATAACCTGGCTTATCTGTGCCAAAAAACTCAGTCATTTCCGCATAAGAATAGTCTTTATTCCAGTCCAGCAGCTGTAATTTTTCAAGATAGCCCGCTTCTTCAAGAGTTATGTGTGCGCCTAGCTTATTAGCAAGACTAGTTGCACTCATGGTTAGTCTTCTTTTTCTCCTTAGATTCGTATTATTTGTTGAAAAGTAGTTTGAAACGTTTATGTCCAGCCCATACACGCTCACCACACACATTTTGCTTGGCGTCTTTCCTAGTCCTTTGCTTATCCTGCGGGTTATGCTCGAAACAACACCCTGTAAGAGCCACAGATAGACAACTTGGTTTGCAAGCTCTTCTGAAACTGTCGTCAGCATGAGTTGGTTTCTATTTTTTGTGTTATGACCGTCTCCAATATAAAGATAATCGATGAAGTCTTGACGTATTGTTGTGGGACTTGTGAATATAAACTCGGGGACCTTCTTGTTGTGAGCCCCCTTACCGCACCACGTCCGGAAAAGATGGCTCAGCAAGCCTCCGAACAGTTTGACCCGAACGCAATTCTTTTCAGGTCGCTCTTCTACAGTGTGGCTTGAGCCGAGCAGGAACGCCTGTTCGCAAACGAGTCGTACCAGGTCTCGCTCTGTTCTTGAAAAAGTGAAGCCAATCTGCCTGCTGTCAACGTGCCCTTCTGCGACAAATAAGCCAAGGAGCTTTGCAAGCCCATTCGTTACCTGCAATTTTACTGGAATAGCATATTCTTTTCCGTGAAAATATGTTCTTATTGCTCCTTCATTCATTCTGAGAAATTTTGCCAGCCACACAGGCAGGAATCCCTTTGTCACATATTGTTTATAGGAGTCATCAAGCACTTCAACTGTGTTCCCATTTTTAGTGAGAAGGTAGTGTTTTCTTGATTTGTCATTGTCTTTTTTTTGATGGACGATTTTTGCAGTTGCAAATATTTTTTTTATTTCGTCCTTGTCAGTATAGAGGTACCAACCTTGCTTTTTAGCCTCATAAACGTCGATGTAATCAAGTACATTGATTTCGCTTTGGCATTCGTTTTCTTCAAAACTTACTCTCTTCGGAGCCAGTATTAAATCTCCTTTTTTCAGATCGCGTGCCCTGATTTCCTTCACCGTCAATGTTTTCCGATCGATGCCAAAAATACTGTGGCAGCCAGTCACCTTTATGCTCTTGCCGTAGCTTGTTTTAATGTGTACTATCTCGTTCTCGCGCCCGTGCTTTATCAGATGGCTCACTTTTCTAAAAGAATACTTGTACGCATCATCGAATGATAAGGAGAATATGTCTTTTTCAAAGCAATCGTACACGCCCTCTCCTTGAATGTATTTGTCAATAAGCTCTCCTATCTTTACGATTCGAATCCTGCCCTTTTCTTTTATAAGAACGGGCTGATCACCAGTAAGTGATTGTTTCAGGCTATGGAATTTGCTGCCATACAAGAGCTTGGCGAATATCTTCGGGATTTGTTCTTTGACGATTCCCGGTCCATTATCCTCCACAGTGACCTTGAAGCGATTATTGCCCATGTCCGTGACTTCAACGTTGATTTCTGGGAGAATCCTTGCTTCCTCACAGGCATCAAGGGAATTATCCACCGCTTCTTTGATAGTGGTGAGCAATGCCTTTCTCAGATTGTCAAAGCCGAGCAAGTGCCTGTTCTTCTCGAAGAACTCTGCGATACTGATGTCCCGCTGCTTCTTGGCAAGGTCCTCAGCCGTGACTTTCTTCGCATCTGCCATGATTTCGTTTGGCAAATGCAACATTAATAAACTTTATGGAAAAACATTAAAACAAAGAATGCGATGAAGACAAAAAGGGGTGTGGCGTGGGCTTACAGGATTACGTTCGGCAGCAGCTCAATGCAGGATATGCTAAAGAACAAATCATTCTCGCTTTGAAGCGGGCAGGATATGCGGAAAGAGATATAGCTTCTGCCTTTCAGCAAAGTTCTCAGCAGATCAGCAGTCCTGCAGTTTCACCACTTGTCTCATACGTCCAGGACATGCTCAGAAGAGGCTACGCGCCCTTGCAGGTGAGGCAGTGGCTGCTCCAGCAAGGCTATACTTCTGCAGACGTTGACGCTGCTTTTGGAACAAGTGTGCACGTTCATCATATTGCGACGGGCAGCATAGTCAAAGTCATTTTTGCGCTGTTCATCATCGGCCTGTTCATCGGCGGGGGATTTTTTGCCGTGCAACACCTCTTTACAAAACAAGGGCTTCTGGATTATTCCTTAAGCAACAAGCAAAGTACACTCCTTCCAGGAGATACTGTGCGTTTTTCCGCAGACCTGGTGAATTTGGGAAAGGGCAGGTTTGACGTTACCTTGACGCACAAACTAGTAGACAGCACTGCTGTGGTATTGGATGAGGCAAAAGAGACCATAGCAGTCGATACCTCTGTAAGGCGTAGCGTAGAGCTCACCTTGCCTAAATGGGTGCCGGCAGGCAAGTATACTGTGCTTTCCGAAGCAGCATATGAGGACAAGACGGCAACGGCAAGCTTTTCCATCACTATCATCAGCAACACACCCTCTCGTCCTTCTCCTGTCGTGCAAAACGCAACGAACGCAAGTAACGGCTCAAGCACACCCTTACCCAGTAGTCTTCCTGATGAGTATTATGATATCATCATTGATGAAAATCCCGTCATCCCTGCAGCGTGTACAACGTCCAGCTGCATCATCAATGAGGCAAGAATGACCAACAATCCGTATGTGTGCTCTGCAATAACTGATGCTGAGGACAGGGACTCCTGCCTGTTGCAGTTCATGAACCAAGGTAACTATGCCGTCTGTAACTTGTTCACGAACGCAACGACTGCAGAATTGTGCAGCAAGCTCTACTACTTCAAGACACTTTCTGACTATGCCCAAAACAATCAAACGCAAGAGATTCTCCTCTTGACGAACGTAACTTATGTTACGGTGAATGCAACGGCAAACGAGACAGACTACACTTTAGATGATGTTATTGGCTGAAGCGGGGCAAGGCCATGAAGTCCCGAGCATACTGTCCTAAGTTGTTCTGCCACTCCAGCTGAGCCACGCACGGAGGGTCGGGCAAGGCAAGAATATACACGATGAGTTTGTTCTGCCCATCAAGGTCGTCATTGTAGATTCTCCACGTGTAGCTAATCCCTCCAACTGGCATGCCGGTGAGGTTGAGATCGTCAGGAGGGTAGAATGCGTGTTCTGCGCATCCGCCAACTACAGGGTATTCGCGTATGCACTGCTGCGCGCAATTCTTTGGAATGATGACTTCTTTTGTCGAAAAGAGCAAGCCTTCTACCGTGTATTTGCCTGTGATGAAGTCTGCAGTCTTTTCCTCGTCCCCTTCAAAGATGAGCGAGTTGGCCTGTTCCTCCTCTAATCCTGACACGTTCTTGATGATGTTCAGAATCACTGTCTCTCCTTGCAGCAATGACCTTTGGGGACTTGCACTAAAGCTGCTTCCTGTCCAGTTTAGAGGGATGACTCTTATGCTCACATTCTTTTGTATGATGCGTTCAAGGAATCCTGACGTGCTCACTTCCTCAGTCTCCCGTGTAGTTAATGGCAGTACGGTCGGCCTGTAGCCGTCCTTGCTGAGCAGTACGTAGCCGTTCATGCACAAAGGAAGCTTTGCTGCAAGCAATGCTCTTCCATCCCGCAGTGTCGTTCTTCCGATGGGGCAACTGCCAAAGTCGCCGCAGCCGAACGTGACACTCACGTTATCAAGGGGAGTTCTTGTTCTGGCATCATACGTTCGCACTGTCGTCAGGGAAGATAGCCTGTTTTCACAGAGCAGTCTTGGAGAGGGCAGCGTGGCATACGTCCTGTTCGTGCCAGGGTCAGTGACGTTCTGACCTATGCTGACGAAGTCATTCTCCCAAGGGATGGTGCCATAGCCGAGCAGCCACTCCATGATGCGCTTGTTCTCCCGGATATTGCCTTCGAGGGCAAAGACGAACGTGAACGGCTCCTTGCCTGGAATGGCTCTGGTTATTTCTACCGCTACAGGCACGGATATGTCGTAGAAGTACTGGTAGGTACTGAACCTGCTGGGAGGCAAGTACAGTGGAGGGTTGTCCTCATACTGGCTGGGGTAAATGATGTCTCCCCTATTGGGTTGGATGACCATGTACGGATTCCAGTTCATGTAGATGAAGTCGATGCTCGTTCTCTCAATGCTGATATTCGGGAAGAAGTCAAGCGCCGCAGCCGTGTAGAAGCCTTGCTCTGCAGAACTCAGTGCTAAGACTGGCTTGCTGTTGGCAGAGCTTCGCACTTGCAATGCAGGGATGTCTCGGGAGAGCAATTCTTTCATTCTTAGTTTTGATCGCGTTTGGCTCCACAGCACAAAATAGTATCCTTGCGTCATTTGCGCAGTCATGGGAGGAAGCTGGTTTGATTGCAGACCGCCGTACGTGTTGAGCTCGTACAGGATGAGGTTCTCGATGAACTGCCCTTCTATCTCTCCTTGCGTCAATCCCGCTGCGATGGCGTACGTCTCTTTTAGCGGAATGTTAACTGTTGTGAAGACTGCATTGAGCGTGTACTGCTTGCCATCGCTCTTTTTAATGAAAAGAGTGTGGTTGTAGAGCACAGTCACATCAGATTCAGTGATGCTTGCCGTGGCAATGCTGTCGTTGCCCTCTTCTATTGTGAAGTCCTGCAATTGGCTGAAGTCGAGGCAGTCCGCCATGTTCTCCTCAACATACAAGCGTATCTGGCGTTCCATTTCCTCGAGCGTCGGGGCGTCAGACGTTACGACACAGTACCTGCACACATTGGGAGGCTCGAGATGGAACCAGTACGGAATGGCATAGTCCTGGCTTAGCGGCAAGAGCTCTGATGCTGTGGGGTCTGCAGGGTCATACAAGAAATCCCTTCTCGCATATGCCCTGTCGAACGGGTCAAGATAGCCACCATGCTCGCCAATGCTGCGAACTGCCTGCTCCGCCAACTGGTTCGTGCACTGCTCCATGACCTGGCTCACTGCTTGGAATTCATTAGGCACCTCAGGCAAGGTAGGAGGTGCAGTCTTACTCTTGCTGATGACGAAGATGAAGATGCCCACGGCAAGCAGCAAGACGATGCCAATAACCACAAAAATCGTCACTTGCCCTTTCATGCTCTCCTCTTGTGCATAATTTTTCTTTTCTTGTCACGTCCGACAGTGATGTGTACGTGGTATTGTCGTGCAAGGAACCAGTACGTGTAGGCGCTGATGAGCAGGACGATGACGCTCGCAACATCATGGATGAACCGGGCAAGGTACGTCAGTATGGCGCAGGCGACAAGCCCTGCAATGCAGAGCAGATAGAACAGCCAGTACTTGTGCACGAGTATGCCTTTCGTGAATACACTCAAGAAGTTCTTGAACGGGCCAATTTTCGGGTTAAAGGCGCTGAAGACGAACGGGCTGAAGTGCAGGAAGAGCAACACGTAGATGAAAATGAGTATTGCCCCGATGACGGTGCTGGTCTTGATGACAAGCAAGAGCACGATGACCGCGAGCAGCAAGGACGCAATGCCGAAATACAGCGTAGCCAAGGTTATTCGCAGCAGCCCCTTGAGTGTGAGTTCTTGTTTTTTGAGCAGCGACCAAGACATGCCCCTGAATAAGGCCAGTAAGAGGCACAAGACCAGGAAGAACAGGACGAGCAGCAAGGTGATGCTGGCAAAAACTGCCCTGATAGAGCTTTCATACGATGCTAGCACGGTCGTGAATGCTTCCTCGCTCATCCCTCCTGCTTGATAGGAGAGTATGGTCTCTGCGGCAGGACTGATCTTCAAAATGGTGCTGGCCAGGCCCGTGCTGAAAAGAATGACTGTTAGAAGGACAACGAAGAAGGAAAGTACGTCAACAAGAAACACATGCGGCAGCCGCTCAAAGGAGAACTTCATTGCGTCCACCTCACAGGAATGTTGAACTCTTGATCATTGTATTTTATGAGCAGTCGGTCATACTGATTTATCGTGTATTCTTGATGGTAGCCCGCGCTGCCGGTAATGTAGTTTGCTGTGTCCTCTTTCAGGACTGTTTCTGTGCTGCCTGACTTGAGGACAACCTGATACGCTTGGTCGCCGTACGGCGGCTGCACGTACCATTCGAACTCATAGCTAGTCATGGTCTCGAACGTGAGATTCTCAGAAAGCTGTGTGATGTTCTTCCTCAGTGCAGTTGCTTGTATGGTGATGTCATAGACTTTGCTCTCCCCGCTCACGTCACTGCTTGCCATGCTCGAATGGATGTCACTGCTAAAATCGACCGTGCACGCATCATACTCCCACTGCTCCAACGGATACCAGTTCATGTCATACTTGGTGGGGTCGCCGGCAGAGCTCCCTTTAGGATCCCAGAGGAAGAAATCCCACGTTCCCGCACTATTGCTCCATCGTAAGCCGTATTCGCTCGCATCGCAGAACCAGTCTTCCCGGTCACACGTGGCATACGCTACCTGCAAGCACAATAACGCAATGATAAGCAGGGTTGTTTTTTTCATACGCCTAAGTCTCCGCAATGATCGCCAAGGTCAGCTAATTTGTATTGGGGCATGTTGAAATACTTGCTCTCCATCATCGCCTTCATTTCCTTTGCCGCAAAATAGCTGCCAGTAACTCCACACATGACTCCGTGCAAGCCGCCGATGATGAAGTCAGCATCCTGATTCTCCCCTCCTGGCCTGTAGTAGTTCGTGCAGCCCACCTGATACGTGAAACTAGTCAGCAGGGAAGGCATGCTGTTCGTTATGCTCTTGACCAATCCTTGGACTATGCTCGCTCCGAGATTCGCGCCATGCATTTTTACTTGAGCGCTCGTCAGGTAGAGGCAGTTTCTCACTGAATATTGGTCTTCGCACACTTCAGAACTTTGCCCTGTCACTGCTACTGTCTTGAGGCATTGCGCGTACATGCACTTTATCTCTTTTTCCTTCTGGTAGTTGTAGAGCTTTGCGGGCAGGCACAAGCCATCATAATACACGCTCTTGTACGGATTAATAATCCAATCACCCTGCGTAATCCCTGCTGCCTTCGCCATCTGCTCCGCAGTCACTTGATCGCCATGGAATGCGTTTGGATTATCAACACTGTTGATTGGGGCGTTGCCGGTAAGTACTGATGTGCTGTCCGGAATAGAAGTATCTGCAATTACTCTGCCAGTTACATTATGAAACCATTCCCAGTTCGATTCCGAATCCCATGTCCACCCGCCCAGAGATTTTTTGTAAGAATAAACTTTTTTGACAGTTTGCGTGCGAGGATTAACGGCAAGAACTAAGCGATGTCTCCCGTCAGGACTGGTGTACGTGACAGCGTCCAATCTCCCAAACATTGCTTCTGAGGGAGTTGTTATTTCTTCGTTATTGATTTGCGTATACCCTTGCGGGATGTTTCCTAAAGATGGCTGTTCTGGTGTACTTGAAGGCGTTACTTGATCGAGAACATATACTCCATCTTTAAGGGTGAAACGTTCTGCTTCGCCTATGACTTCACCAGCACTTACTTCCCAACGATATGCTCCGTCAATTCCTTGATAAATGACGTAGGTTTTTCCTTCCATCTCGAATTGTCCCTGGAAGTCATATGCTGTGTCTTCGATGAGTAATTGTTCTTGCCAGGGAATTTCATCTGTTGGAGTTGTTTCTCCGTTGGTTTTTCCCGTTCCGGTCGTGGTTGCTGGAGGTGGGGTAGTTGCACTTGCTAATTCTGCTTGTTGGTCAGGAGGAACGTCAACCCATGCACCATTTATATATTTTTGAACAACACCTGCATCAGTTTTTCTTATGGGCACCATTGATCCTGCAATGCCGTAATATTGTTGGCCTTTTGAATCCACATAGAATCCAGTATCACTTACAGAAGTTACTGATTCATATGATCCACTAGGACTCATAGTTACCAGATTACCGTTTGATATCCTCACTGCCGTTCCTGATTGTGTTGGCAATATGAGTGAATCGCTTATCGCATCTGCAGATTGAGCTAAACCGTAATAGTCGCCTTCAATAGCATACCACATATCTTTTGTCGGATCTCCTTTCGGTTCAATATACACATACACTTTTCCATTAATGATTACTTTTCCCTCTTTTCGAAACGCTTCACGTTGTTCGTCGGTCCAACTGCCAGGAAGACCTGTTGCCAAAACGGTAACTCTTCCATCAAATCTACCTGCAGAATATGTCGGATCATTTTCTAATCTATATAGTATGGGAATTTCATTGATAGCGCCAGTTTCATCAATTTTGAAGAGATCACCTGTCTCTGGATCAGACCAAGTCAATGGTTTTCCATCTCCGTCGTAAGAAATAGGTTGCACGGAGGTCCATTCTCCTCGAATCATCATGTATCCTTGCTTTTCACTGATGAAGAATTTTTTTCCGTCACGTTCTGCTCTGACCTTGTCCCGGTGCAGGATTGCTTCATCAACACCATATCCCCATTTGTCGATGAGTTTTGTCGCTCCAATCGTCGCATAATGCATGCCGACGTCGATGTACTCGCCGGCTTCGTAGAACTTGCAGCTGTAGATGAAACAGGCAGTCTTCACTGCTATGCCTATCCTGATGTACTTGCTCTGGATGCCCGTCAATTGTGTGTTCCACGCCTGCCCGCCAAAACCGCCCGCCAACAAGAACACATTCCCAGGAGGCCACACGTACGTGCCAACGATCCTGTGGAATTTGCCAAGGATCTTGTTTGCAGGCTTCCAGACAAGATTGGCATCTATGCCCACGGATTGCAGGACGAGCGATGCGCTATACACTCCGGCCTTGACCGATTGCATGGTACCGTCGATCTTGCCTATGGTTTCTGCGATGCCGCAAAAAACATTCATGACCTGTACCACTTTCTTCCTGTTGTCGATGTGCCTGTTCAACTCCCTTATATCGTTCAGCGTTTGGTCGTACTTGCGCTGCAGGCTATTATTGAACGTTCCCAATGCCGCATTGGTAGTGGGGAGCATGATGGTGACTGTCTCTCTTTCCAGATTGGCATAGACTTGCCTGCCGTCGCGTATCCTGAAGCCAATGCTGCACGTGAGGTTGAACGTGTTAGGAATCTCCGGTTCACCTTCCCTGCCGATGTAAATGCTCAAGAGGGGACTGTTGCCACGTTTATTCAGAAGGAGGGCATTCGTGCCGTACTCTTCGTTCGTGTCCTGCCCGGCGGCACGGACCGTACACCCTTCAAGGTCAGCATCGACGATGCGCTTGTCAGTATCAACAGTCAAGGGAATGTACGTCTTGAAGCTCCTATACGAAGCAATCCTCTTGTCGATTGCCTGCGGCCGTTCAGGACCCTTGACCAAGCGGATGACGTTAGGCTGCGCGTTCAGGTTCTCGCAAATGCTCACCGTCTTGTTGATGGCTTTCGTGTTGCCTGACAAATCACGCAGGATGATGGGCAGATTATAGTTTTGTTCTGCCGTCGTCACCAAATTGGAAATGTGCAACGTACAATTCCACATGGTGCCCCGTTCACATTCCTCCTCGACAAACGCATCAGTGCTTATCTTGCTTACGTTTGCTCCAATGAACACTTTTGTGGAAGTAGATTCTGTGACGAGCACGTTCAGCTCAAGCGTCTCTCCATTGATGGGACATTCCAAATTCTCTGTTACTGCGCTT